>JBAVGL010000392.1:0-17317 GCA_049684795.1 Chitinivibrionales bacterium
GATTCTAATTGACAGCTTGACGCAGAAAGGCTTCACGGTCAAGACAATCAGTCAAAATTCCCTGCCAAACGAAAACTCGGGAGCGTACCGGGTGATAATCATATTCAACGCGATAAAACCTTCCGGACTTACCGCTCCGGTAAGGCAATTCATGGATGCAACGAACAAGGCGCAATCGAACGTATTAATCAGCACCGTCTATGGCGAACCCTGGTTCAAAAACAAACAAAGCGCGGACGCGGTGGCAACGGCCACGAAAACCCTGAATCCTGAAATGCTCGCGGCAAAACTACTGGTTTATGTCAATTCCATTATTGAAAGGGACATGCAGCCCCGTGCGCCGGATTCCGTCAAATAGGCGTTCCTAAAATAGGACCGAGGCCATTGGATGGGAAAGCGATTTGAAACTTCGGCTAAATTCGCTCAATAAAAAAATAGTATCGCCCCGGTCGTCAATCACCTGAATGAGGGCGTCTTCCGAAAGTGCGTGTTTCGTATATTCCATCATTTTCCGGAATGCCGAAAATGTGTCGCTTCCCCGAAATAAAACAACCGGCCCTGAAAAATTGTTCGGGGCAAGTATCGTTGAACCGGGTCGGCGCAACTCAAGTAACCTGATCCCTTCCCGATCATCACGCGCGACAATAATGGTGTCGCCGTTTTCCAGCCTGAAATGCCGCCCGACTTTAAGCAAGGGGATGTCGGCGCATGAGGGTTTTTCGACGTTGTCCAGGTAGTTTTTCAGGCGCCGGGCGAAATGAGCGTCTGTCAATAAACAGCCCCCCGCCGGGCACCTGAAGTCGTTAATCCCTTTTTGTGAAGCGAGAGCGATCTGGGGCTTTCGTGAACGGCCGCTGATGGCCAGGAGCGACCCGCGGTCCACCCAGCCTTCCTTTTCGGGGACCGTTTCGGCAAACAGCCTTGCCGATAGCGGCCTGAGAATAAGCCCGGCAACTCCGGATCCCTTGTCGATAATGTCGATTGCCCGCCAGTGCTGGGACATCGGCCGCTGGCCCAATACCTCGCCGGTAAACAGAAAGGAACCGCCGATCTCCCGCATGTATTCGGCGGCCTTGCGGATTTTCATTATCCTGCAATCGATGCATGGGTTCATGCCTTTTCCGCGGCCGTGTTTTGGGGATTTCACCATTTCAAGATATTCATCACCGAGGGCAATCCGTTTTAAAGGAACATCGCCTAATTGTCTGACCGCAGTCAGGACGGAAGCGCAACCGGCGGTTTTAGGCGTGCATGTACAAAAGGGCGAGACAAAGTTCATCGCATGGACCTCAATGCCCTGGTCGATCAAAACTTTAGCGGCGAGCGTGCTGTCCAGGCCGCCGGAAAGCAATCCGATTGCTTTAATCCGGGTCATGAATAATCCATTCAAGGTTAATTTTGTAATTGCTCAACACCGCTCGCTGAGCGAAGCGATGCATTGAGTGTGCCGAAATGTCGAAGCGAGCAAGCATGAAAACAAGTTCCCTTCGGCTTCGCTCAGGGAACGTGAGCAGTTATTTAATTTTATTAATTTCGTAATGACCACGGTCGCAAGGAGCGTGTTGACGAGGACAACAGCATCAGATATTTTAAAAATAAGGTGCGTCGATAAGCATAGTCAACCACTATTTTAAACCCGGCTTTACCCGGCATTCCTATTTGAAATAACCCCTTGAAAAAGAAAACGGAAATACTTCACCTTGCGGCTGCCCGCGACGAACAAACCGGAGCGTTAAGCGTTCCTGTTTTTCATGCGTCAACTTACCACCAGGCGGACGTCGATGCGCATCAGAAATGGACGTACGGACGCTCGGCAAACCCGACACGAACTTTTCATTGGCCGCACCGCGATATTCGGAAAACGCGCAAATCCATCGGAGCGGCGATTATCGCGGCCGGAATCGAATGAAGCGGTTGGTTACAAGCCTTACAGTTCCCTGCTCTTCGGGGGAAAATTGAAATAAAGCCGTACAAAAAGCTCATAAGCATCCACGAAATCGCCCGACTGGTCTTTCCACGCGTCGCGTTTGGGATTGTTGAGTTCCTTCTTCTGCCAGTCTTTTATCCGAAACATAAGCTCCCGCGCGGCTATGCGCAGTTTAACAACATGGTCGGCTGACTGACGCCATTGGGCTATGCGCGCATCGGACTTCGGCGACTCCGGCGACCGATCGTACAGTGAGTCGGGAGGACAGGTGATTTCGGGAAGGGCGCCCTTTGAGGATTTGGCGATCGTTATCAAGTGATAAAAGCCGCAGAAAAAGGAGGCCAGGTATGAGTCAAGGTAGTGGCATTTGTCCCACCGCTTGTTCCCGAGGTCGCGCTCGAATCCGTCAAGCGTCTTGATTAATGTTTTACAAATGCGATTGATCACCTGGATTTCAATGGAATTCAGGAGGAATCCCTGCCCCGGAGGTTTGCGATAGATTTCCTGCTCGGTTTGCATGTCTTTTTCCAAAACATGGCGTACCTCGGTCTTGGAAATTTCCCAGCTCTCATTGGCCCTGTCAAACCAGACGATCACTTTCTCCCCGACGCTGTCCTGAGCCGGGGTATAGGCCACCATGGGCAGGGGAATGGGAAAGGCCTTTCGGGGTTCAACCGCATGAATGGAAGACGCCACGGTAAGGGCAAGGATCGCGGCCATTAACCATTTTTGAAAGACTCTTACCTGCATCCATAAATCCCTTAAAGAAAACATACTTATAAAACTACTATTTATTCTTTAGAATCTCCATTTGAATTATCTCTCACGGGTTTTTATGGATAATTCAGATTTGCAGGCTTGACCCAATACGTCCTTTAAGACTGTCTGTTCTTCGGGGGAAAATTGAAATAAAGCCGTATAAAAAATTCATAGGCCTGCACGAAGTCGCCCGATTGGTCTTTCCACACGTCGCGCTTGGGATTGTCGAGTTCTTTTTTCTGCCAGCTCTTTATCTGATACATGAGTTCTTGCGTGGCGATACGCAGCTTTACGATATAATCGGTTGACCGACGCCACTTGGCCACCCGCGCGTCGGACTTCGGAGATTCGAGCGACCGGTCGTACAGCGAATCCGGCGGGCAGGTGATTTCGGGAAGAGCGCGGCTTGAGCATTTTACGATAGTCATAAGATGATAGAACCCAACACAAAACGAGGCAAGGTATGAGTCGAGAAAGCGGCATTTGTCCCAACGGTTGTTCTTGAGATCGCCGTCGAGCCCGTCAAGCGTTTTGATCAATGTTTTGCACACACGGCTGATCACCTGGGCCTCAACTGAATTAATGAGAAATTCCTGCCCGGCGGGACTGCGAAAGGTTTCTTCCTCGGTTTGCATACCTTTTTCTATAATGTGCCGTACCTCGGTCGCTGAAACTTCCCAGCTCTCATCGGCTTTGTCATACCAGATGATCACCTTTTCCGCAGCATCCTTCTGGGTCGGGGAATAAGCAAGCATCGCAAGGGGCACGGAAAACGCCTTTCGGGGTTCAGCCGCGTAAAGGACGGATGCAACGGTCATCAGAAGAACCGCTGCCATCAACATTTTTGTAGGGAGGTATTTATCTTTATTGCAAAGTGCCATAATCCGCCCGTAAAAAATTCGGCTGACATTTTAAATAAAAGCATGCAAACAGCACCGGTTTCTCCATATCATGATTGCACTCTTCCGATATTATATAGTACACTAATGTATTACAATCGTCCATGAGTTGGAGACGA
This sequence comes from Chitinivibrionales bacterium, assembly GCA_049684795.1. GTDB lineage: Bacteria > Fibrobacterota > Chitinivibrionia > Chitinivibrionales > FEN-1185 > JBAVGL01. Next base: position 3,705 of record JBAVGL010000392.1, read on the forward strand.
ACATGCATAAAAACCAAACGCCGACATTCCGCCTTATTGCAAGCGCGGCTGTTTGCTTATGGATCTTATTTGTAAATATTGTGTTCTTCGCGGGCCGGGTGGGCCAGTCATCAATTGTGCGAAAATTGTTTTCTACGTATGGATTTTTAAAACCATGATCGCTTTTCTTGTGCTTATTCTCAGCGCGTTTGGTATCGGCTGGTTTGTCCTATGGAAAATGCATTGCGTGTTCCCAAAACCATTGGAGAACGTTGTCATCTCCGTGGGCATTGGATTGGGAGCGTGGTGTTACGTGCTTTTCCTTCTTGGTCATCTCGGGCTTTTATACCCGTTGCTGTTCATGGTCATTGCCCTGGCATCGGCCGTTCCGGCAATTGCGTGGATCGCTAAAAACATCCGGCAGGCGCGTTTTCAATTCCCTGAAATTACCCTTTCCTTTTTTGATGCCGCCGCTTTGACATTAACATTCGGTTTATTGGCGCTGACCCTTATCTGTTGCTTTTCCCCGGTTGTCGGCGGTATTTCGAACGATGAAATCGCGACCCATCTATCCGTCCCCAAAAGCTGGCTCCTGCTTCATAAAATTGTCGCCCTTCCCGATTCATCATCAGCGATCGCCGGCCATATTGAGCTGCTTTTCCTCTGGGTCATGGCATTCGCGCCGGAATCAGGCCCGAAATTATTCTCTTGGATATGCCTGCTCCTCTGCATGACGATAATGTATAATTTTACCAGGGACAAAATTGGAGCCCGGGCGGCGCTTTATGCCTGCATTTTTACGGTGATCAATCCGCTTATTTTCAGGGTATCATGCACCGCCTTTATTGACATTCCGGCGGCATTTTTTCTACTGCTGGCCCTCTGGGCCCTGTGGCGCTTTAACGGAACCGGAAAGAAGGCCCTGCTTTTACTGTCGGCGTTTTTCCTCGGTACCGGTTGCGGCGCAAAACCAACGGTTTATTTTTACGTCCCCGCGTTTTTTATTCTGTGCGCCGCCGTTTTGTTCTCACAGAAAAAACGCGGCATTACGTTCATAAAAACACTCGCCTGGTTCAGTGCGCTCGTTTGCGTATTCGCCGCTCCATGGCCTGCACGCAATATAATCCTTTCCGGCAGTCCCACATTCCCTCCCCCGCTGTTTTTATACGCATTACATGGAAACAGGCCCTTTGTTTTTTCCGGACAGCCGTATACAAAAAAAGACGCTTCGGCCATGTATGCTTATTACCGCTCACGAATAGAAAAACATGGCACGGGCATAAAAAACTTTTTCTTATTGCCCTGGAACATTACCATGCACCCCGAATCGTTGTCCATCGGCGATTCGATCGGCGCCATTATGTTGTCGTTTCTGCCGATTGTTTTTTTCTTCCGGAAACGGCCAGCCTGGATCAATGCGGTCCTGATTTTTTGCCTCATCGCGGGAGGGTGCATCTATTTTCTCATTATTCCGGAGGCCCGTTATTTCATTGCCGCATTTTTCGCGCTGGCTCCGGTCCTGGCCTGGACAATCAAAAATGTGCGTCACTGCGCTCCGCGAATTTTCGTGCTTGTCAAAATCGTGGTCCTTTGCAACTGTGCGTTTTCCTGCGCCATCGGCGTCCGCGTTCTTTTGCCTTCATGTAAAGCAGCGATCAATCCCGAATATCGCAGAACCTATCGCCAAAAAAACACGCCCTTTTATGAAGCATTCGAATTCTGCAACAAGGAAAAACCGAGCGACCTGGTTGTTTTGCATGACAATCAGGTTTTTTATTATCTTAAAACCGCGTATCGTGTCGATGAGAAAGTGCTTGACAATATTAAACCATATCAAAAATCCTGTATTCTGGACATCGACTATTCCCAAACGCTTGACCGGGACTGGAAAATGCAATCGAATGCTTATTGCATTCGTGAAGTCCCGTCCTTTTTAAAATTAATTTTTAACGGGCCGGACGCGCGTATTTACCAGGTCAGATAATAAACCCGTGTTGTATTTTAGGTTACCGGAATATCCCATGAAACTTCCCTTCACCCATGCCATTAATGGCCTTCAAGGCCATCGCGCCATTTTTATCGTGCTGCCCGCATTCAACGAGGCCCATTCACTGGCAACTTTGTTCCATCATATCGACAACGCGTTGTCGGAAGTTTCCCTGGCATACCAAATCGTGTTGGTTGATGACGGCAGCCGGGACGCCACGCGCGCCATAGCCGAGGAACTCTCCGGACAAATGCCGGTAACTATAATCCGGCACAACGAAAACCTGGGACTTGGCGCAACGATCCGCGACGGTCTTGTCGCGGCCGCGCAAAAATCATCGAAAAACGACATTATCATCACCATGGACGCGGATGATACCCACACGCCCGGACTTGTCCCGCGCATGGTCGAAAAAATACGGGAAGGCTTTGATGTGGTCATTGCTTCCCGTTTCCAAAAAGATTCGCGCGTCATCGGCGTGCCATTTCAAAGGCATGCGCTGAGCTTGTTCGCATCCTTGCTGTTTCGCTTCTTTTTACCTATTAAAGGCGTCAAAGACTATACCTGCGGCTTTCGGGCCTATCGCGCAGGGGTCATCAAAAATGCGCTGGACCGGTACGGCAATAAATTTTTCGACCGTGACGGTTTCGAATGCATGGTTGACATTCTGCTTAAGCTCAGAAAAATGGCCCTCATTTTTTGCGAAGTCCCGTTCATTTTACGGTACGACCTCAAAGACGGACATACAAAAATGAATATCGCCCGCACAATGTCAAATTCCCTCATTCTTTTGTTCAAACGAAGGCTCGGCATGTGAAACCAGGGGAAAAAAGCGCGTTATGAAAAGGCTTCGTATTTACCGTGCGGTTTTCCTGCTCTGCGCCGTGTCCGTTTCCCGGGCGCAGACTTTTGAAGTCATATCGCTTGACGGCAGCGCAAAAGTGCAGCGTGTCCAGAAAAAGGAACTGGAAAATCTCGCGATAGGGTCCCAGTTGCACGACAATGATATTGTCGAGTCCTATTTCCAGACCAAATGCGTTCTGCGGTTTGGTAAAGGCAACATCGTTATCATCGGCTCCAACTCTAAAATCCTGGTAAATATCCGCGAAAAAGAGACCTCGCCGGGCATACTGACTTCCGACGTCAATTTGACCCTTTTTTCAGGGGCCTGTTTCGTAAAGGCTATTTCGCAGGCGCACATCGGCGTCTATACGTCAAATGCCGTGGGCGAAACGGAAAACGGTTCATTTTGCACCGTCGTTGAAAGCAAAACCGGTGAAACCGGGTTTCAGATCCTGGGCGGAAACGCAAAAACACGAAACATCGCCCAAAAAGAAGGCATTAATCTTGCATCGGGCCAGACAACCATGATATTCCCCGGCAAAGAACCCACCGCGCCCCTCTATATCACCTACAAACACGTTTCGGTGCTCAAACATTTTTTCGGTGAGGATTATATTACCAGCGAATTGGAAGCCGCGGGCATCAAACCAACCGAGGACAAATCCTCCAGGAGCTCACTGCTCTCCCAGGACCAGCTTTTCGGCCGGGGCAACAGCCAGGATTTGACCACCTATAAGGCGCTTTTCAGTCTTAATAAAATTTACGGCGCCATTCTGGCGGACAGAGAAAAGAACAGAAATTTTTATGTCCCAATCCAAAAACCCCAGCAATCCGCGAATAACAAGCTTACACTTGAGCTGCGCACCTCAATTGCGATGACAAGCTTGGGCGTTTTCCCCGATATTCAGGTTGTCCCTTCGTATTCCACCGGTCCCGTTAACGCGGGACTCAGATTGTCGTTTGCGAGCAACTATACCGGCTCGATCGGCATGTACGGCTTTTCATCAGGCGCCGGAATACTTGACTTAATTGACCACATTACCTGGGGAAAAATCGACGATCCGATCTATGTAAAAGCCGGGCCGCTAAACAATTACACCATCGGCAGCGGCCTCGTCGTAAACAACTTTAACAACGGCAATCCCTTTTGCCTTTTTCAGCCCCTGGGTTTTTCTTTTAATGCTTCCACCGGCGATCTCAGCGCCCAGGGATTCATCGCCGATCTGTCCCAATTTTCGATAGGAGGCGTTAATGTGCTGTATGAACCGAGCAGATATCATCTCGGCGTAGGGTATTTCTTCGACGGTGACCAGTATCAAGCGATATCTCCCATTGAAAACAACCGTTTTACCATTCTGCCGCAAGTCAATTCTTCGACCGTAAAAATCGACTCGACCGCCGGCGTCAACATCTATGAAGTGGATGCGGGAATGGACGTCGTTTGTTCCGAGGATCTCAGGGTTTTTCTCGGGGTTGATTTTGCGCAGAAATTCCTGAGCAGCCGCACGGACGGATTTGCCGCTGAAATACCGACCGTAATTTTCGATGGGGACCGTATGCATTTCGAAGCGGGCATCATTACCGAATCCGGCAGGCTTATAGCCGGCCAGTTCAATTCGTATTATATGTCAAACAGATGGAGAATTGACAGTACGGAAAATGGCGATACGCTCGTTACGCAGAATTCCATGCTGTCGTCCAAAAGATTGTGCCAGGGCATTAACCTGCTTTTCGGGATTTCTCCTTACACGGGAATGGCCCTGCAAGTTTCCCTGCGGCAGAATTTCGTTGAAAACCATTCCTTCGATACGTCGTATGTGCATGACACGACAAAACTCAGTCCCGGCACGGACCTTTCGCTTTCTTTGTGTGTAAACGACAGCCTCATTAAATTGGTAAAATACGGTGAAATTTACCTGCGCCATGACCATACGGGAATTTTCCCGCCCCGGTCAACGTTGTTTTCATCATGGGGGTTTTCAACTGGCTTGACTATTATCACCAACCCGATCATTTTCGGCGTGTCCCTTAATGGCGACCTTGGGTTTTCTTTCCTGGATATGAATAAAAACAACCGGATCGACGCGGGTGATGCGGTGTTTAAATTTTCCATCAGCCTGATGCGAGGAGTCTTATGACAGAGCAGGAAGAAACCGGACTTATTGATGATATCGTACGAGGCGCGGTCGCCGAGGACTTCGGAAAGAACGGCGACATAACATCTCGTGCGATTTTGGACGACACGCAATGCGGCGGCGCCGTGATAAGAAGCAAGGACACCGGCGTTTTATCGGGGACGTATCTGCTCAAACCGGTTTTTTTCGCGCTTTCCCCATTGCTTGCCGTCGATTGCCTGTTAAGCGACGGTTCACGACTGGAACCCGGCTCGCGCATCTGCACGCTGCACGGTCCAATCCGCGGCATCCTCGGTGGAGAAAGGATCGCCCTGAATTTTCTCCAGCGCTTAAGCGGTATCGCCACTTCAACCGCCGCATGCGTCGATTTAATTTCGCATACCACGGCAAAACTGCTTGACACCCGAAAAACCACGCCCCTGCTGCGTCTTCTCGAAAAACGCGCGGTGCGCCATGGCGGCGGGCTCAATCATCGGTTCGGGCTCTTTGATATGGTCCTCATCAAAGACACCCATATAAAAGCCGCCGGCGGTATTGCCAACGCAATTGCCAAAGCGCGCTCATTTGTTTCCGCCACGCGGTCGAAAATAAAAATCGAATGCGAGGTCCAGACATGGGAAGAGTTTCTTGAGGCGTTCAGGATGACCCCGGACCGGATTATGCTTGATAATATGAATACAGACCTCCTCGCGAAATGCGTTTCCTTTGCGCGCGGAAAGGGCGCGCCCATGGAGCTGGAGGCCAGCGGCAACATCACTCCGGAAACAATCGCGCAGGTGGCGGAAGCCGGTGTCGATTTCATTTCCATGGGCAGCCTTACCCACAGCGTAAAAGCCCTGGACATTCATTTGGTGATCGAATGACCATGGAATCGTCGCTTTCCTTTGTCGAAAAGGCCTATCATTTTCCATCGATCGACTCGACTAATACTTTCGCAAAAAGCCTTGAGTCACTTCCCGCCACGGGCCTGTATGTAATTACGGCGGAAAGGCAAACTGCGGGCCGCGGCCAGAGAGACAACGCATTTTTTTCCGATACCGATGGCGGGCTTTACGCGAGCATTATTTGCCCGATACCTGACATACAATCGCATTTCATGTATAATCGCGCAATAAGTCTTGCCATTTGTCATGCGATTGAAGGCACGGTTCCCTTGCCCCTGGCCCGAATCAAATGGCCCAACGATATTTACTGGTCGGACAGAAAAGTATGCGGCGTTCTTCTTGAATCCCTGCCGCACAGCGCCCGGCATCTCGTCGTTGGTTTTGGCATCAATGTCAACATAGCCCGTGAACAATTTCCCCAAGGCATCAGGGAAATCGCGACATCAATGATGATTGAAACCGGCAATAGCTTTGATTGCTCCGCGCTTTTAGGCGACATTTGCCGGTTGTTTCAGAAATACCTCCGGCTCCCCGGCGCCAAAGCGCACGACTTGTATCGCAAACGCCTGTATGGAAAAGGACGCCGTATTGTCATCAATGGTCATAGTGGTATTTTTCACGATGTCTTCGTAGACGGCAGACTATGCCTTAAATCAGACAGTGCCTTGGTCCCTATTTCATCGGGGACCATGCAATTTGTTGATTAAGCCCGGCATCACAACTATTTTTTACTGTTCTCGTTTATTTAAAAACTCTGAAATGCCCTGGAGCATATAATGGCCAATTACATCATTGCCGCGGATATTGGCAACAGCAACACCCACATCGGCCTTATCAATTGCGCGAACAGGACGATACTGAGCCTGGACATCTTTCCTACAAAGGAAATCGATGCTCGTCTTGTCAATTCACTGGCCGCCCTTTCCCAATCGATGAAACATGCCGCGCCGGTGCCGGTTGTGATAAGCAGCGTGATACAATCATTTCAGGAACGTTTTGACGGCATTCTTAAGCAATCTATCGAAGGGCCGGTCTGCTGGGTTCATAATGATGCCCGTCTTCCCATTATTAACAGGTATGAAAACCCCGACAACCTGGGCCCCGACCGCCTGGCAAATTTCCTCTATGGGTTTATGGCCTTTACCGGAAAGAGCCAGATCATTATCGACGCCGGTACGGCCATCACCGTCGACTACCTGAAAAATGGCAGGGAATTCCTTGGCGGGGCGATTGTTCCGGGCTTGACGACGCAGCTTAAAAGCCTTCATGACCAGACCTCGTCCCTGCCCGAAGTGGAACCCGGAGAAATCGATTTTGATTTCCCGGGGCTTTCCACAAAGTCCTGTATGCACAGCGGGGTGCGTTTCGGCATCGCGGGCGCTCTGTGTTTTCTTGTGGAAAAATACCGGCGCCATTTTAACGAACACTGCCTGGTCCTGACAACGGGCGGCTCATGGAAATACGTGCAGGACCTAGTGGATTTCGAGTTCCAGTTCATCCCCGAACTGACGCTCGTTGGCTGCGCGCTGTATTATTCTTTGTCAAACGGCTGATTTTTTTCCACTTACTGCCAATACTCAAACGCCACGATGCTCCATAAAGACACCTCGTCCAGCACGACCGATATCTTTCCGTCGGAAGATTCCACCGGTACCTTGACCGCATCCCGTCCGAAGGCATGCACTGTGGCCATATCAAAATTACGGTTGAACAGGTTTTCCGGAAGGGAAATTTTGAGGTTTCTTCGCGGAATGATTTTTTTTTGCGCATTGTCATAAGCAATATTGACTACGTGCGCTACATTCAATCCATCTGGCCGGCAGCGCGGAAACACCCATGCGCCGTCCCCCGCCTGAATGGGCGCGGGGTTTCCTTTCTCCAGCGCACTCGCAAAACGCTGGCGTTTTTCATGGGTTTCAAAGCTGGAAGGTAAATCTTCCGGCACTGAAAGCGGCCCCTCGGGGGAAAAATCATTAAACAGTGCGGCATGTTTTTTTACAAAGGCATAGAGCGGTGCGTACGTTGCCGAAGGCCCGCAGTACCACTCCGGACCTTTTTCCCGTGAAAAGCAACGCACCCTGTTCGGGACCATGAACCGCTGCCCGCAAGCATAAGCGAGCGCAATCCACAGGCACACAAGCTGGTCGGCGCTATGGTCTTTAACAAAGGCCCAGTCCGCCATGGACGCGGTTGCCGCAAAAGGCCTGCCCAATGCCTCCGCCATCCGGTAGGCCTTGACAGGGTTGATTAAATTCTTTATACCCTCGGCCGCGGAATGCTGCACTTCACCGATAAGGTAGGTACAGAGGGGCGCTGCCACAATATGTTCCAATTGCGGAAGACAGGCATTGACACTGAGCGTGACAGGGCTGTCAACTATTTCTTCGGAGATCCGGCCGAGCGAAGCGACATTCTCCGCGGCGCGCGCAAGCTGACAATCAATGAATTCCTGATAGAGCGGGTTTCCCGATTGGTCCGCATTATCGCCGTCGCCCGGCATATTCAGGTTTTTTGCGTACTTTCGAAAATCAAAGCCCTTCGGGGAAACTATTCCAGCGTCCGCAAGGAGTTCCGGACTTGTTCTTGCGGAAAGATGTTCCCGAAAGGCCCGCATGCAAAAGTCACAGAAGCATCCTCCTGAATGGAGCGCCGGCTCGGCGGTGCCGAGATGGCTGTCAATATGCAGGCCTGACGGATTGCCGACCATCGCTTCACACAGTCTTTTCCGTATAAAAGACCTGAAGGTGGGATGGTTAGTGCATCCGTAGTAAAATGGCGTCCCTTGAAAAGCATGGTGTTCAAGACCCGGTATGGCGATCGGATTTCCATCGAGGTCGCGCACCGTGGCTTCAAGCAAGTCCGGATTGTCATGCAGATCGTGGGCGCCGGCGGTCTGGCAGGCAATGGACGAAGCCGTGTGGATACCCATTTCCTTAAGCCGGCCCGTGTCTTTGAGCGAATGGGGCCCGCCCCAGGCTACGACCGTAGCGCCGTATTTTGCATAGGCGCTCGGATCGCTCGCCGAAAACATGAACACCACGTCATCATGCTTGAGCGTTCTTTTCATGACCTCTCCCCTTTTTACATGGCGCCGCGCATTTTTTACGCGGTCCTTTTTCAATTATATCATGAGCGGGAAAAAAAGCGGCAAAAAATGAATAAAAAGGAATACAGCTATCCGCTCAAAATGCGTAAATAATTCAGACACAGTAGCTAACCCGCCTGAAGGCGGATAAGCTACTGTAGTCAGGAATTATCTACGCTAAACGCGTATATAATTCAGACACAGTAGCTAACATGCTATCCCTTTAAATATTTTTAAACTGTGAAAACTTCGACCCAAATATTTTAAAAGAACCCGATACCAAAACAGAAATGCCTGATAGCGAAGCAATTTATCTCGATGAGATCATCGATAAAGCCCTCGCGGTCTGCGCAAAACTGCCGCGGGATTATTCCCCTTTCAGCGGCATTATCGAGGACTGCAAAAACAGGCTCGGCCAGGGGGCGCTGCATCTTGCCGTCATGGGGATGTTCAAACGCGGCAAAAGTTCTTTTGTCAATACACTGCTCGGAATGGACATCCTGCCAACTTCCGTTGTTCCGGTGACGTCCATTCCCACCACGATCAAGTTCGGGAAAGAACTTTCATGCGCCGTCCGTTTTTTCAGCAAGAAACCGGACCTTGTCGTGCATGATTCGGTCAAGGAAATAAATGCCCTTCTTCAAGCGCATGTTGCCGAAGAAAACAACCCGGTAAACCGTCTGTGCGTCGACGAGGCCATTGTTGAGTGTCCCAATTCATTGCTTGAAAACGGCACGATCCTGATCGACACGCCGGGCTTCGGGTCCAGCTATACGCATAACACCACAACGACGGTCGACCTGCTTAAGAAATGCGACGCGGTGCTCTTTCTGTTAAGCCCCGATCCGCCGTTTACCCAGACCGAAGTCGAGTTTCTTAAAGAAGTCAAGAAATTTATCCCCCGGATTTTTTTCATTTTGAATAAAATCGACCTTTTGACCGTTGACGAACTTAACAAAATAGACATTTTTGTCAAGAGCATTCTGGTACACAACCTCGGGTTTCCCTCCGAGACGCGGGTTTTTCATGTTTCGGCAAAGATGGGACAGACGCTTATTGACCTGCCTGAAAACAACCCGGCCCGGCGCCTGAGCGGCATGGCCGCCATCAAAACCGAGATACTTGACTTCATGGTAAAAGAAAAGTATTTCACCCTTTCGCAGACGCTGATTGAAAAGCTCAACGGCGCGCTTTCGGGCATCCTTTCACGTCTTGACGCTGATTATCGCGAATGCGTGGGCCCCGTCATCCTGGCAAAAAAAGAACACGAATGGATCGTCCATCACAGCGGGTCGATCCAGAAAAAGATCGAAAAGGAACGGCAGCTCATCGACATTGAAATCAGGGCGTTTCATGAGTTCGTTGACAAAACAATCGACCCCCAAAAAAGCGAACTCCAGCAAAAAGCGCGGGACTCGCTGCACAGCATCCTGGCAACGGCCCCTTTAAAAAATTCCACCCTGGCCAAAACCGTTCGCGCGGTTTTCGAACACCATTGCGACGAAATGTTCAGGCATCTTTTTCTGCAGGTCGCCGGAGCCGTCAATAAACCTTTTAAGAAAGCTCATGACCTTCATGCCGGTGAATTTCAACGGCTTGCCGAAGAGATCAGGAAATCAGTCCCCTCTATTTCCTTTTTTCCTGATGAACCCGTTACCACGGGCGAGGAGCTGGAAATCAGTCCGGACCCCCATTGGCGCCTGGAAGGAGTGGCCATTGCCTTTGACCAGATCAAATTGCCGTTCTGCGGCTTTCTTGCTTCCAAACAGACAAAGCTGCTGCGCTATGAGGACTGCTTTGCAATGGCAATCACGGAAATCATCAACATGAATATCATAAGACTTTCCATACGTATTAAAGAAATAATCAATGATTCGTGCAAAGAACTTAAAAAAAGCCTCGATGAGCGTTTTAACGGGCTTCTTTCGAACATGCAAATCGTATTGCAGGAAAAAAAGGCCTGCATGGAGAATTTTGAGGCCACCATGAAACCCCGTTCACGGCAGATGGAAGACCAAAAGAATGAGGTCTCTCAAATCCTGGAGATGTTGGCATAACTAATCCAGATACTCCTTGAATTCGGTGCTGTAAATATCGATGATCGTCACAAACAACGCGGCGATTACCGGACCGATAATAAAGCCCATTATGCCGAACGCCGCAATGCCGCCGATGGTCGCGAAAAACACGACCAGATCGTGCATGCGGGCCTGTTTTCCTACGAGCCGCGGCCTGAGGAAGCTGTCGATGTTCGATATGACTATCGCGCTCAAAAGGAAAATGCCAATACCCTGCCAGACATTTCCGATCACAACCTGGATGACTGCCGCCGGGAACATGATGACCCAGGCACCAAGCATGGGGATGATCGAAAGCAGTACCATGACAATACCCCACAGAAGCCAGGATTTAATCCCAAATATCAGAAAGGTCAACGCGCCGAGCGCCCCCTGAATCACCCCAATGATCAAACAGGTGCTGACCGTCGCCCTGCTGATCTGGAGGAACCGCGTGAAAAGAAGGTCCTTGTATTCCTGGCGTAAAGGAATAAGGTGGTTGAGCCTGCCCACAAACTCTTTGCCGTCGAGGAACAGATAAAACATCGCGAACAGCGTTATGAGGATGTTCGCTGCAAGCACCAGGATGCTTGATGAGGTTTTGTTGATGACGTCCGTGGCAACCTGGGCGGCGGTATTCATGCCCTTTTCAAACGACGCGCGCCAATCAATGTTAAACCGGCGGACCCAGCGTACATACTTGGAATTGGCGACCCCGCGGAATTCGCCCTCCTCTCCCTTGCGGATGAATTCAAGGACTTTGGGTTCGGCCGTCGAATAGAGTTCCATGACCTGGTTGGTAAGGATATAGGTAAATAAATAGGCCGGAATCAGCACGCAGAAAACCGTTATAATGCAACTGGCCGCCGCCGCAAGCACCGGCTTGTTCCAGAGCATTCTTTTGAGCGCCTGGTACATCGGATAGAGTATCGTCACAAACGTGGCCGCCAGCATCAGGGGAATTGCAAAGACCCGGACCATCGGCAGGACGGCAATTGACAAAAATACAATGATGGCAATCAACACATACCGGTTATAGTGTTTATTTTGGCGTCTAAAAGGGCCGAAAGTCTTATCACTCACCGTTATGCCATCCGGCTGGCGCATTGCGGAGGGGTCCGGAGGTTTCGGCCGGGGAACCGGGTCGGTTTTCAAGTCCATGGAATTAAATACCGCTCACTTTCCGCCAACGGGGAAAATACTCAAAATCTGACTGCCAAAGGACATTATCACTTACGCGCAGTATACTATTGTCCAAAATAAAAATCCAGGGATTACTACTCCGAAGGTCAAACTATCCCTCACTTATTTTAAAATAAGCGACAACCGTTCCAGCAGCATGCCTAAAAAAAATACCATGGCGCCGATAAGCGTTAAACCGGCAATAGATACTATCTTTTGCAGCCGTGGCGGACTGTCGATTGCATTGACGACGGCTTCCATTGTTTGATACCGTTTTTCCCGATGTACTGCCATCATTTTCTTTACCAGCCTAACGGTCCGCCGTGAAAGATGCGGACAATACTTTTTTGGCGAAACCAGATGTCCCGATAAATGTTTCGTGAGGAGTTCCTGAGGAGAATTTCCGGAATATGCCGTGCGTCCTGTAAGGGCATAATAGAGTGTCGCGCCCAATGCGTAGATATCGCTCCTGCCGTCGATGTCCCTGCTCCCGTCAATTTGTTCCGGAGAAATATAGTAATATGATCCAACCCAGGCCCCTTCCTGGGTGAGTGACATATGATCAACGTCATGGTGCATGACAAGCCCGAAATCGGTGAGTTTCGGAACGGCATTGCAGTCGAAAACGATATTTTCGGGTTTTACATCCCGATGGATGACGCTTTTTAAATGCGCGTGCCCAAGGGCTTTGGCCATTGCGCGGACTATCCTCAGCGCTTCTTTTTCTCCTGTGATTTTCTTGGAATCCACATGTTCTTTCAACGATGGACCCGGGAGAAGCTCCATGGCAAAATAATGCCGCCGGTTGATCCTTCCCGCATCGTAGATGGTCACTATATTGGGATGGTTGAGCTTGGAAAGAGCACGGATTTCCTGAATGAATCGTGTTGCATTGTTCTTATCGTCGGTGATTTGTGAATGTATTACTTTTATCGCAACGCTTCTTCCCATTATTTCATGGACAGCTTCGTAAACTTTGCCCATACCGCCCTCTCCGATCAGCGTGCCGAGTCTATATGCGCCGAAAACCGTTCCGCCCGTCGCCAATTGGCACATGTCCTTAAGCTCATCGAGCTGATCTTCGGAAATAATCCCTTGCTTCAAAAGAACTTCCGCGATGGTCGCCTCGAGACCGATGTTTTTGCTTTTTTTAGCAAGGGATTTGCAATGATCGACCTGCTGCTGGCTGATCAACTTCTTTTCCAAAGCCAGTTTAACAATAAGCAAATCGTTTCCAGATTGTTCAGCCACAGGACTCATTGATTTCACCGGTTGAATACCTTGAGAGAGGAAACAGCGAAAGGACCAGAAAAGGCAATGCCATCATGAAATAGGAAATATCAAAGCCGCTCCCCCAGAACGTTTGAGTAAATCCCGCCTTAAAAATTTTGATCAGAAATCCGGAGCTTATAAGTCCAAAGAGGAGGTAACCGGAAGCAAGCACGGCACGCTCAAAGGACC
>JBAVGL010000393.1:0-13004 GCA_049684795.1 Chitinivibrionales bacterium
GTCTTGAAATCACCAATCTTGGTTCCAACACTTTTTATATCGACAGCCTGTTTTTATTCGATAACCCCGGAGGCATCGATTCAATCGTTCCCTGGGACACGCTTAAAAACGGCGTTTTATCGCCCCATCAAAACTGCAGGTTCAATAGTTCCATTCTTGCGCCCGGAGCGTGCGCCGTGATTCTGGACCCCGACTATTTCAAGGCTTTGCAGATCCAGCCATCAAGCGGTTTTACCATAGATTCCGGGACGACAATCCTTACCGTCAACAGAACGGGCATTGGAAACGACGGGCTGGCCAGCAATGACGGTATTGTACTCTATAAAGGGACGCATTACAGCATTTCCCGCATCATCGCTTCCGCTGCCGATGCGTGCGCGAACTTTACTTTAAGCGACACGATCAGGCAGACGAAGCCGCAGCCGCCCGAAGGCGTTTCGATCATTCCGTCATCGCTTCTTTTCTGTCCTCCCGCGTTCGTTGCATGTCCGACGGGACTCAGTCTCGGGCATTTCGAGCGGATACAAAACGGGTGGCTGGCCGAGTGGAAGTTCGCCGATAAAAACAGCGGGACGTCAACGCCGTGCTCCCTGGCATGTCTCAAATCCGGTTCATTACTTCCTTCGCAGGCCTCATGGGCCGTCGAGCGGATTGCTTCGAATACCGTAACCATGCTTGCCCAGAGCAGTTTTCAAATGAATTCTACGGTCGCCCGAATGGTTGTTTCCCTGCCGCTCGACAGCGCGGTTTATAAATTCCATGTCTCCGAAAGCAACCGTTTTACGGACTGGATCATTGACCTGTCCGGGTTATGGACGCCGCCGTTTCCGCTCAAGATCAACGAATTGTTTCCGCGGGCGCAAACCGACGATCCCGAATGGTTTGAAATAGTCAATTCCAGCTCGATGCCGATCAACGTCAATAGCTGGCGCTACGGCAACTCCGAAAGTTCTTTTCCCATCACCCAGGCGGACCTTGTCGTTGGCCCCGGCCAGTTTCTGGTGGTGACAAAAGACAAGGCGCTTTTTTCCGCGAGGTTCCCCGCTATTTCTTGTGTTTGTCAACCAGACGCCTGGCATGCGCTCGATAATTACAAGGACACGCTGTGTTTGTGGAACAACAGGGGAGTTTTGTGCGAGACCGTGGCGTATGATTATACCTGGTTTGATAATTGGACCGACCAATCGCTGGCAAGGGTCTCCGTGCAGGACAGTGGCACATCGAGCGCTTCGTGGGTCGTGGCGCCGAAGCCGTCGCCGGGCCAGCCCAATGCCTCGGCCGCGCTTCGGGCAATACAGACTCCTTCCCTTGATATCGGGCCAATTCCGTTTTCCCCGAACAATGACGGGAAAGACGACTTTTTGTCGATCCAATGCGTGCTTCCGGCCACCTATACCGCCACGTTGGCTATTTACGGTTTTAATGGCAGGAAATATTGCGACGTGTCAACGGGCAACCAGACGCAGTACCTGTGGGACGGAAAAACGGGCAATGGAATGGCCGCTCCCGTCGGGCCGTTTTTCGTGATCGCGACCATAAAAAATGGGGCGCAAACCATCGTGATACGGAAAAAAGGAATATTGTGGAGATGAAAGCCGCATTAAAGAACGCCCGGCTCGCCATCTCGATGGCGGCGGTTTTCCTGGTTTTCGCGTTTCCGCTTTTGTCAAATGCCGGCCCTCACGATCCTTTTCCGCCCGGATATTCCATGGGAAACGACGGCACCATTCTTCATTCCGGCGGCCCTTCGGGCAGGCAGCCGTGGGCGCCCGCCGGTTTTTACGGTGATACGCTGAACTACGGATTTTCGGCGTGCGGCATCGACTATTATGACGCCATGGACAACTATGAGTCGTCCCATATTTCCCAGGCATTGGCCGGAGGCTGGTACCGATATAAGTCCATTGTGTGCAAGGGATCGTACGCCTATTTGCAGGCGCTGGGCGCGTACAACGAACAGGAGGGCTTTTTTTCGGCGGCATTGACCGCAATTCCATTCGTAAACACAAGCCTTGAGCTTACCGGGTTCAGGTCTGGGCTCATGGACGGCTCGAAAGCGCACGAATCATTCGTCCACGCGGGCCTGTCGGCCCTTGTTTCCTTACGGTATGCGGCGCTATCGCTTTCATGCGGCGACCTTCCGCTTAAGGCCGCCGCGGACGCGGGTTTTGATCCGCCGCCGACCGTGACCGCCGGCGTGCATACCAGGTTTAACGGCATGGGCGCGCAGGGCGTGGCCTGCGAACTGTGGAAAGAAGGTGATTATCAGTTCAGGTTTTCGGTGGGCGAGGAATATAATTTCAATAACTATTTTTCCGTGTGCACGGCGCTTTCCACAAACCCCTTCATGCTGCATTTCGGGATAACGGTTTTGTGGTCGAACACCTCGGCCTCGCTGGCATTTGTCCAGCACCCAGTTCTTGGCTGGTCAAAAGGATTGGCTTTCGACTGGGCGCATTAAAGATTGATAAATAAATAACGATATAACTAGAAGAACAGGTGTTTCTCACATAATCGTATTATTACCGCCAAAGGGCGTATGATAACCACCCTGCCCTATAGCACCGCCAGGATCATAAACGAACAGGCTGCCCGGAAAGTGGCCGGGCCGGGGATCGTCGAGAAGAAGATCGATGACGGGGTGTATGTTATTTCCTGTATGGCGGGCAAAATGACCGTAAAGGTCTCGTCCGGAACGCTTTCCGAGGGCGAGGCGGTCAATGTCACCCAGCGCGGCAATGAACTGGTCATTCAGAAAACAGCCCCCGAAGAGCCGGGCGCCGCGCCTGTCTCCAAAGATGACGTTGACGTACAAAAAGGCGCGGACCCTGCCAACCTTAAACTTGTCGTGGACACCGTTGTCGACCAGCTCAAGCAGCGGATCGTCGACAAACCAACGCTCGACCAGCTCCAGAGGATACTCGCGGCGGTCTCGAAAAACCCGGAATCGTTCGACGAAGAAACGCAGAAGGCCGTCAGCGACCTGAGGTCCTTGGTTTCCACGATGCCCTCCCGCGGCCCCGACATTTCGCAGGCGGCATCGCAAATCACCGACCGCATCATCGAGCTCGCAGAAAACCTCGGCCAGAAGCTCAAAAACTCCGGCGGCGCAATCGATGTCGTCCTGAAGCCCGGGACGAACGCTCAGGAAGGATATTACAAATTTGACACGGTCAAAAGCGCGGTTTCCTGGCTGGTCGAAAACAAGGAAGTGAACGCCGATATTCCCTGGCAGAAACTCTCCACGACATTCAAGGACGGCCCGGTCGTCCTCAAAGTGTATGAGTCGGCCATAGGCGATTTGCGGGCGTCGCTCGTTTCCCCGGATAAGGTCGACGCGGACATCGAGCATTTCGCCCAGAGCAACCTCAAGGCGGAAATCTGGAAGAACGTTTCCGGCTCCGTTCTCGTAAATCTCCTGTCCGACCGAAAAGATATCCCACTCGACCGGCTTCTTCAGGCCGACAAACTTCTCTCGGCAAACGAGCGTTCACAACCCGCGGCCTCCGCGCAAGCACCCCGGGAAGAAATGACTTCAGAAAATGCGGGAGCTTCCGCGGCGGCGTCAAAAGGCCTCGAAACCGCCTTCGGCCAGTGGCTTGCCATAGCGCTTGACAAAGACTCGCCCCTGGAATCGCTGGCCGCGGTCGCGCCAGCGCCTGCCCCGCTCCCGCTTATCGACCTCCTCAGGCAAATCGACGCATCGCGGCAAAAGGCCGGCGTTGCCCCGGCCACGGCGCTGGAAGACGAAAATGTTGCGCTGGACCGGGCCACGGTGGTCGACGCACGGCGTCCGGAAACGGTCATTCCCGACCAGTTCAGGCGCCTCGGCCTCGAACTTGAGTCTGCTTTGTCAAAAGGCCGGGACACGAACACGGAGGACCTTAAAGAAAAGCTTTTGTCTTTGCAAAACGCCATCGATTCGGCAGCCTCGAAGGCCCGGCCGCCGGACGCTTCAAACAAGCCGATAGACGCCAAAACCGTGCTGAACGATATTGCCGCAAAACTTAATTCGCTGGCGCAAAACGTGCAACAGAATGAAGCGGCCGGGGATTTCTCGGCGAGGATGCAATCTGTTTCCAAAGAGGCCGTTTCGTTAATGGACAACGCGGAAAAGGCCGTAATCAGACTGCTTTTCGGCGAGCAAACACCGCAAACCGTTTCGAAGGCCCCAGCTGCCGTTGCTCCCGCGCCATCGACGGATGAAACCCCGTTGCCGCAGGAAAGCGGTACACAGGCGCCTTCCGCAAAAGAAACCTTCGCACGAAGCGCCGCGGCGGTTATTGAACAGGCCGTCGGCGCGGGGCCAGCGCAGATCGCAAACGCAAGCAAAGAAATCCCTGTCGCGCTTGCAAACTTTCAGAAAGACCTGGCGGCGGCCCTGCAGAAACTTTTTCCGCAAAACCCCGTAGGCCGCGAAGAAGCCCGCCAAATGCTTGACTTGATGAAGCCGCTTACAGAAACCGCCACTTTGCTGAATGTGACCGCAAGGACCCAGGCAAACGCATTGCCGGCCGCGGCGCAGAAATTGTCGGAAGGCATCCTGCAATTCGCGGTTTCGGCCGCCAAGCAATATAGTGCTGGCGAAGGGCTTGCCGCGAGCATTCCTGCCGGGCCCCCGGTTTCCCCCGGCGAGGCCGCTTACGTGGTACAGTCGAGAATGACAAAAACATCGGACCAGCTTGAGAAAATGATAACGGACCTGTCGGCAAGTCTTGCAAAGCTTCCCGATTCTGTTGCGGCAAACGCGGCAAAAAGCTTGAATAGCGACACGCAGGACAACCTTGCAAATTTTGCCAGGGACGGCGCTGCTCAGGTCCTTGGACTCCTTAAGGGACTTGCCGAACAGGTCCAGGCGTTTAAAACCGGAGTTCCCGCGCAGGCGCAACCGATGCAGAGGCAGCTGGAGCAATTGGCGACGACGTTTGCCGCTTCCGGACAAAGCGATAGTGCAGGACCGTCTGAAACCGTCCCCGCTCCTGCCTTCCGGACGGCGGTTGATCGGCCCGTTCTTTTTCCCCAGGACGGACCCGAAGTTTCCCCAGACCCCGCAAGCGAAGCGAAAAACATTCTGGACGCAATGGTCCGGGACATCGGTCGACAGCTGCAAAGCGTTTTGAATAAAATTCCGTCGGACACGCTTGCTTCAAAAACTCAAAAACTGCAATCCGACGGCGCTTCCTTTAATGCGTCAATAGACCGTTTCGATGGTCTCAGGGAAGACGCCGAAGCATCCCTTGCGAGGATCATCGGACAATGTTCGGATGATCTGAAAGAACAGGCAGGAAACGCGGCCTCCGGGCTTTCGCAGCTTCAATCCGGTCAGCCCGTGCAAAAGAACGACGTGGAAAAGCTCGCTCAGGAGTTTTCCAATGCCTCGTCCGCCATTGTGGCCCGTGCCCGACAGCAAATCCAGGACCTTATCGAACAGTTTAGTCAGGGGAGCAATCGGACTGCGGATTCAGCACCGACGGAAAAGGAGATCGCGCGCCAGATACAGGACCTCGGGGCCGGGACCACGCAGCAGTTTGCTGAAAAAGTCAAGGAAGTGGCGGACCAGGTGCGGGAATTTGCGAAGCAGATTACCACACAAGAAGACGGCCAGCCACGCGAAATTGCCGGGCGCGCAACGGGCCGGACCGGGCGTCAGGACGACCTCGAAACGTTGACAAAAGATATATTGAAGCAGCTTGATGGGCTCGCAAAGTCGGCGGGACAGCAGGCCAGGCAGCTTGCGGACCTCACGGCACAGACCAAAGAGCTGACGGAAAAAATCCAGCAGGACCCCGCTCCGGGCCCGCTGGATACGCTCAAGCAGCAGGTTGAGCAGGTCCTTTCGAGGGTGGAATCGATGCAGGTGCTTGCCCGGCAGGTGTCCTTTGCGGACAACCAGCAGCAGGTAATAAGCCTGCCCATGAAAATCGACGGCCAGTGGACCGACGTTGTTGTCAAGTTCCTGAAAAGAAAGGGCCATTCGGAAAAAGGACCGTCGAAGAAAAATGTGTCCGTGGTTATCCACGTTGCGCCGACGCTTCTGGGCGAGATCACCGTGTTCATGGATTACAGCGGAAAAAAGGACTTCTCCATGCGCATGGAATTCGAGAAAACATCGAGCCGGCAATGGTTCGAGAGCAAACGCGCGGAATTTTCAAAAGCCATGGGGAAGTTCGGTTTTTCCTCATTCAAGATCGACATGAATCCGGCACGCCGCGGAAAGTTTGTCGACCCTGTTTCGCGGACCGCCCCGGCAACCGCCGGCACAATCGACATCAGGGTATGAGAGACATATGATAAAAAAGAAAATGCCGCGGCGCGAAAAAGCCGTCGCGATCAAATACCGCGCCGAGGAAGACCGGTCGCCCAGGGTGGTTGCTAAAGGGGAAGGGCTGGTCGCTCAGGCTATCAAGGCGCTCGCCGCGGAGCGCGGCATCCCTATCAAGCGCGACGACGACCTTGTTGAACTCCTCGCCCAGGTGGAAATCGACCGGGAAATACCCGCGGAGCTTTATGCCGCGGTAGCGGAAGTTCTGGCCTGGATTTACAAGGCGAACGATGCCATGAAAAAGTCCGGCGAACAAGAAGCTGCAGGAGCCGGCGACGCCCGTTAGCGCGCCTTACAGTTCTATTTGCGACCCTAGCTCCACCACGCGGTTTGGCGGCAGCCTGAAGAAACTCGTGGCATTAAGCGAATTATGCGACATGAATAAAAAGATTTTTTTCCGCCAGGTATACATCCTCCGATTGACCGAGATGACCAGCACTTCCCTGCCCAGGAAGAAAGTCGTTTGCAGGGGATCAAAACGAAGATCGGTGAATTGTATGCCCGCAAGCAGCGCGGGAATATCGGCGATTTCACTGAACCCGTAGCTTGCCAAAATGCGATATATGCCCCCTCCCAGATAATCAATGGCCACGCGGTTTTCATGTGAAACATAGGGCACTTCCTCGGTCCTTACCGAAAGCAAAATGGTATGTTCATGAATGATCTTATTATGTTTAAGATTATGCAAAAGCGCGCCGGGCACTCCGTTTGGGTTGCCCGCCAGAAAAACCGCCGTGCCGGAAACCCGCTGCGGGGGATTTCGTTGAATGTCCTGGACAAAGACATTCAAGTCGATGGCGTTGGCTATTATCTTTTCCCTCAGGATCTTCCGGCCGTCAAGCCATGTTTTCATAAGCAGGTAGATGACGCAGGCCATAAGAAGAACGATCCAGCCGCCGGCCCTGACCTTAAGGATGTTTGAAGCAAAAAATGTGGCGTCAGTAATCAGAAAAACAAGCGCAAAACCCGCGAGCAGCGGCCACGGAACGCGCCACTTGCCGCGGGCTACGAAAAGGATAAGCACGGTGGTAATGAGCATGGTCGTGGAAACAGCGATCCCGTAGGCGGCGCCGAGGTTGCTCGATTGACGGAACAATAAAATTAATATAATGACGCCCGCCATGAGGCTCCAGTTTACAAATGGAACATATACCTGGCCTATGGTGCTCTGCGAAGTGTGGCGGACCTGCAAGCGCGGCAGAAATCCCAGTTGAACGCTTTGTTTTGCCAGGGAGAAAGCGCCGGAAATGACGGCCTGGGACGCAATAATGGCGGCCAATGTCGCGAGGACGACCATAGGATACAGAAACCAGGACGGAACAATGAGGTAAAAAAGGTTTTCCACCGATTTAGGCATGGTAAGAAGAAACGCTCCCTGGCCCATATAATTCAGAAGAAGGCTCGGAAAAACCAGCGAAAACCATGAAAGCCTTATGGGTTTTGCCCCGAAATGTCCCATATCGGCGTATAAAACTTCAGCCCCGGTGACCGACA
Organism: Chitinivibrionales bacterium; assembly: GCA_049684795.1. Taxonomy (GTDB): domain Bacteria; phylum Fibrobacterota; class Chitinivibrionia; order Chitinivibrionales; family FEN-1185; genus JBAVGL01. The sequence continues at coordinate 7,817 of JBAVGL010000393.1, forward strand.
GAAAAACCGACCCCAGAACGGCAAAGCTGTGCCTCCCGTCGTGAAGAAGAAAACTGACTGCGCGGAAGGGATTAACGCATGCAAGTATGCCGGGTTGCTTAACGATTGCGCATAGTCCCAGCACCGCTATGGTCGCAAACCAGACCACGATTATCGGCCCGAACAAAACGCCGACCTTTGCGGTCCCCCGATATTGGATTAAAAAAAGACCGATTAAAATGGCCAGGGAGATGGGAATAATAAACGGCTGAAATTGCGGGGTGGCCTCGGCCAGACCTTCAACCGCGCCCAGGACCGTAATCGCGGGCGTAATCACTCCGTCGCTGTATAAGAGCGCGACCCCTAAAATGCCCAGAACGACGAATAACCCATAATGGTTTTTTTGAAAAGTTCCTTTCAGGCTCGTTACCAGGGCCATGAGAGCCAAAATTCCGCCTTCACCCCGATTGTCGGCATTCATCACGAATAGAACATATTTAACGCACACAATAAGTACGAGCGTCCAGAGCATGACGGAAACCACGCCGAGGATGTTGCGCTCGGTCAATGAGAGTCCGCTTGGCCCAACAAAACATTCGCGAAGAGCATAGAGAGGGCTGGTGCCGATGTCGCCGAATACAATGCCCAATGCCATAAGAGCAAGCACCGCAGTGGAAGATTTCGCGGGCGTTTCTTTTGAGGCGATTGATGCTGGCGACGGATCGGACATTGCAGCCTAAATCCGAAAATGTTTGAGGCCGGTTTTGACCCCGGATGTATTAAAGCGGTATCAAATATAATGCATTTTCAAGGCATTATTTCGTTTTTTTCGATTTGTATTGAAGACTCTTTCCCCATCTTTTCCAGCGCGATCCTGTTGGCCCTTGCGCAGGCCGACTCGAGCACGGCCCGTGCGACGTGTTCCGCCCCAAAAACGCTGAGCGTACGTATGTCGCCGTTACCGCGCACCCATTCAACGGCCTTGACAAGAGGAATTATGACGGGTGGCTTTCCCGCGAGCGAGGCCCATGCGTTCGACAAAGACTCGCACAGCTTTATGGTGAGAGGAAGGCGCCTTAACCGGCCGTCGAACGGGTTTACGCAGTAGTCGGCGGAGGACATGACGGAATATTCCCTGCAGCGCGATGGCCGATGCGGATAAATGCCGCATGCGCCCTCGACTTGAAACGGACAGGGGATGGCAAGTTCGAAGTACTTTCGGTTTATCTCCAGCACCTCTTTTTTGTCGGCATGGGTACTGTAAATGGTTGAAATCGTGTTCTTGATTCCCGCCGCCTCCAACGCGTCCAACGCCTGTGTAAAGGCTAAAAGCACGGTTTTTTTCCATGCGGGTGGCAATTGATCAACGACATCGGCGACGATCGCGGCTTCGGGCGGTGAAAGCGGCACCATCTGGCGGCAACAGACCCCGCAGCCCTTCCGGCACGATACGGTATGGCCGAAGGACGCGGCGATTGCGGACCCCAAGTCGGTCAGGACGTCGCACACCGGCAGTAAATCATAGGCAATATGCCATAAAAGCCGGGGTTCTTCCGTCTTTTTAAGCGGAAAGCGGACCATGCCTTCGGGAAAATCAAGCTCGATGAGGAATTGTTCCATTGCTACTTTTCCTTCAGGAACAGCACGCCGAGGGAATCGAAATAATTTTTTACCGCATACCGGTAGTTTTCGGGGAAATTGCCCGCAAACGCTTTCTGGCGCAGCCAGAAAAAGAGGTCGCGGTCATTGAGAGGCGCGGGGCTTGTTTTCATATCGTCAAGTGAAAAAACGTTGCGCGCCGATTGGGACTTTCTTTCCTCTTTGCCCTCATCCTGTTTATGCATGGACAGCGACGCCTGGAGCATGCGCGACAGGAAACGGTCCTGACGGTCGCGGAGCTCGGGGCTTGGATTCTCGAGCATGCGCTCGAGCCTGCGTGCTTCTTCTTCGAGGTCCCGCGCCCTTTTGTCCATTGAGCCGCCCGCTTCCTTGCCGTATTTTTCGGCAAGTTTGTTTAATTCATCGGCGATCGCCTTCTGGGCTTCCTGCGCCTGTTGTTTTGCCTTTTCCACAAGCTCGTTTTTGCCGGTGCCGGCGCCATCCTTGCCCTGTTCACCGCCCTCGCCGTCCATGCCCCCGAGCATCTGCCGCAGGATCTCGCCCGTCGCGCCGTTTACCATTGCCTGTTTGCCCGATAATTTCTGGAAACCGCCCATCATTCCGCTTTCGCCTTCTCCCTGCCCCGGGGCGCCGTCCATGGACCCTGCCGCAGCCAGAAGAGAAAAAGCAAGCGCGTTGAGGCCCTCCTCGCTGCCCGCCATCTGGCCGGCTGCGTTGTCACCGCTTTCCAATGCATCAAGCGATTTACTCGCGGACAGTGCCGCCTTGTCGTAGTCCTGCATGAGCCGGCCAAGTATTTGAGGCGGGGTCATTGAAAGGGAATTAAGCTTGCCGGCGCTTTTGGAAAGGGCGTGTTTGAGCGCTTCCTGCTGGTGAGCCGCTCTGGCGCGGTCGCCGGCACGCCCGGCTTCGGAGGCGATCTGTTCCTGCCATTGGCCCATGCTCAGGGCGTCATGCGACATTTCCAGGAGCGCTTCTTTTTCCTTTTTCATTTTGTTCATCATGGCGCTGCTCTGCAAATCGCGCAGATTGTCGGCCAAAGAAAAAAGGCCCCCGCTCATTTGGTCCATCTCGTTTGACGAAGGCAAAGTATTGTGCGACAAGCTGCTTTTCATGGATTGCTGTAAAGACTGCACCCGTTCAAGCGCCGACGCCGATTGTTTTGCAAAAAGACCCTCCTCGGACGAGCGGGAAATTTCGGAGAGGAAATCATCGACTTTCCCGTCCTGCTCCTTCTGCTGCTGGATTGCGCGCGCATCCTTGCCAGGAGACGCGGCAAGGGCGGCCTGTTGCTCGGCGAGCTTTTCCGCCTGCATGGCCAGAGCGGCCAGCCGCTGGTCGCGCTTGAGCATTTCGAGGTATTTGAGCGCGTTGTCAAGCCTTTTTGAAAGGTCGGGCAGCATTGTCCTGAATTTTTCCAGGGACTCCTTTATGTCCTGCATGCCGATCGTTTCATTTTTCCGCGGCGGATTAAACAGCAGGCTGTCTCCATACTGGCGAGCCAGCTCTTCGAGCGCCTTGCGGACTTTGTCTATTTTGTCCGTTATTTCCCGGCTCGACAACCCGTTTTCCTTCATCTTTTCAATTGTTTGTTTAAGCGATTCGACCGCCTTGGTGAGCGTGTCGGACTGTGCCTGGACGCTTTCCTTGAGGTCCTTGACGATCTGTTCTTCTTCCCATGTCAACGATTGCCTGCCTCGGGTGGACTGGATGAGGCGCGAAAGTTCGGTTTGCAGGTCTTTGTGCTTTTCCTGCGCTGACTTGAGTGCGCCTTCGACGGCTTGTTCTTCCCCGGCAAGTTGTTCATGGATTTCCTCGAACGTCGGCACCCTGAACCAGAACGTTTCCGACACGGAGAAATGCGTCGAATCGAACGGCCAGTTGTCCCGCGCGAAGGCCCAGTAAAATACCGTGTCGCCGGGATACAGGTCGCATTCGCGCAAATCCCATGGAACGACCCTGCGGATTGTTTTTTCCCCACGACCGCCAAGCATGAGGTCGCGCCAATGGGTCGTGTCTTTTGCCTCCGAATTCTTCCGCCAACCCAGACCGCACCGCATGAGGCCGATATCATCGATCGCTTCGACCCACAGCGTTTCCTTAAGCGCTGTGGTGAGCGCGGCGTTTTTCCCGGGCCTCAAAATACGCACCATCGGGGGCATGTCAGGAATTATGTCGACAAAATAACCGGGAAGAGAATCGTTTACCTGCGCGAGCGTATCCACGAGCCGGAACGTGTAGCTGCATTTTCTTTGTATCTTCAGCTCACCCTCCGCGTTCGCGCCCCGGACGGTCAAGGCCATTGTGTCCCCGTTTGAGCTGTAGAGAGCGGCGCTTTTGAGTCCGCCCGTCGCAATAAGAGAAAAATTCGCCCTGCTTCCCGCATACGCGATGAAATTGCCTTGTCCCTCCTGCAGAAGCGCGGGCGCCATTCCAATATAGCCGGGCGGCTTAAGGAGAATATTCAGGCTGAAAATCGAAGGAACTGGTATTACGCGAATAGTCTCCGGCGCGAATGTCGTATTGCCAAGTGCGAATCGATAGCAAAAAGAAGCGGTCAGACTGTCTTGTCTGATCGAGAAGCTCCCTGAAGAATCGGGCCTTAAAAGCGAAGTCCGCTCGAAGCCATCGTTTTGTCCGGCCAGGAAAATGCGGCAGGACGGGAAAATTCCCGCCGGCGGTGCGCACCGGAGAGTTATTGACGAATGCATGGGAACGGAAACGGTGCCGGGGAAAATGCGGACCTTAAGCGTCGCGCCAAACGACAGCGGCAGTTTCCAGAACTCCGCGCAGCGCGGTTCAATTGCCCCAAACGTGATGGCCCATGCCGCCGCGAGTGCAACAACGGCAAAGGCCCATCTTCGCGGCATTGAAGAACCAATTGTTCGCGGACATTGCGCCAGGCTTTCCCGGGCCCTGCGCATGACGTCATCTTTAAGTTCGGTTGATCCAGGGGTGGCGGTTCCGTCAAGTTCCATGGCCAGGGAAAGCCAGGGATGCGGAAATCCAGCTTTTTTTTCTGCAAGGACCGCGATGTCCCGTAAAGTTGGTTTATGCACAACGCATTTGGACAGAAAGAAAAACAGGGCAGCCACGCCGAAGGCAACGATCGAACCATCCCATAAAACGGGCAAGAGCGTCCATGGCATCAGCGCGAAAACCAGCTGAAAAATTATGAGAGCACCGAGCAGAAAACAAGCGGCCTTCCCAATAAACATGAGGACAAGGGAAGAAACATGGCCCCGACGATATGTTTTCAGGGCCCGGCGGACGTTAAGGGCGTCCTGATTGGTAGAAATATTCATCGTAGTTTTTTAATGGCTTTTCCGTTCATTTTCAATCAAAGCAATCGTTTTTTCAAGGCCCGACATTCCGGGTGCAATCCCCCTTATTAAAGCGGTTTTCAAAAGATACCCTAAAATAATACACCGTACTTTATAAATACGATTTTCGTAATCAAGAGCAGGTAAGGCCGGGCGGTTTTACGCCTGTTCCAGGTCAAGGACTATACCCATGCGTTTGCTTAATTTCTCGCCAAAGTCGTTCAGAATATCGTTGACAGCCACTGCCTCGGCGGCCTGTGCGGGTG
>JBAVGL010000394.1:0-3026 GCA_049684795.1 Chitinivibrionales bacterium
GAGGGATTTATGAAAAAGTTAGTGACGGCAATTGTGGCGGCTTCATTTTTGTTTGTCGGCGCGGCGGGCGTTCAGGCCCAGGACAATCCCCAGCAAAGCCCGACGACCAATACCCAAACGCCGAAGAAATGCCATAGGCATCACGGGAAACACCACAAAAAAGCCCAAACTCCCCCCGCCACCGAGCAAAATAACGCAAAGTAAAGTATCGGTTTATCGGGGTTTAAAAAATACAAAGGCCCGCTGATGGAAAAGCGGGCCTTTGTATTTAGGGCACCTCTAATTATTCACGGAAACAACACCGTTCACTGAGCTTGTCGAAGTGAACCTTTGTTTTCATGCAAATTTGGCCGGTCACTTCGACAGGCTCAGTGTCCGGTTTTTAAAAAAGCTAATTTTTAGAGGTCCCCTTTAGAAGTTCACTCCGATGGCCAAATCAATCATCCCGAATACCGTTACGCTGGATTGATTATAATTGCTTGTATTACCTGGAGCGTTGGGATGGACGCTAGGCTGCGCGTCGAGCGGAAAGGCGGCCCCAAGCGTCCCGCCGGTCCTCAGATAAAAACTCCGGGATAGACTAAATTTATAACCGCCGTCGAAGGCCGCCGCCAGAAAGCTGGTGGTGTTTTTATATTCGTCAACATCCCCCTGATTATACGTTGCCGTTCCCCATAAATATTCCAAAAGACCGCCGAAGTAAAAGCCCTTTCGTACCGTTTGAGGATAATAATTCACGTCCGCGCCTATTCCCATTCCACTTATCGTATTGGGTTCATAGCCGTCACCATTCTCCGTTATGACGTACGACAACAAACCAAGGGATTCAATCCGCGCATGAACGCCGACGGACAAATTCGGGACCGGCGCAAATTCCGCCCCGAATACCGGACCGAATTCGAGAAAGCCCAACGGCATCACATACAGGCTGATGCCACCGGAAGCAACCGGCGCCGGATTTACCGTCCCGGCATTATCGCTTGGCGCGCTCACGGGAGAATTATTCGAGGGCATTACGTCTTCGGTCCCGTTTGCGTATTTAATCATGGACGCTTCGGATTTCAAGATAACGATGGTCGGGCCGTCAAGATTGTCGAATTTTTTATATTTGATCTCCGTCGGCGTAATTTCAATCACCTTCGATTTGATTTCGTCTCCGCTCTTGAGCACGATGACGTCCTGCGCGAAAGCGTTCGCGACAACGGTGGAGAGCACGAACGTAAGCAGGACAATAAGCGTTTTCATTTTCCCCCCTTTATCTTCGATAACCCATTTATTGTTTATTTTTCCATTTCGAATAGTCCGCTTGTTTGATAATTCCAATGGTAAGTATCGTACAGCCCCCGCACGCCATTGCGCCCCCCAGAACAACCGCCGCGGGAGAAGCATTTTGCGAACTCAATGCCAATGCGAGAATAGTAACTCCGCCGGCCAACAATAATGAGCCGCCCACTATTTTACCCCAATGTTGGTCGTGGGGAGAGCCCACAAAAAAGTTGTCGTTTTTTGGAGAATTGCCAATTCTGCCGAAATTTTGAATGGTTTCGGTAACGCAATCGATGGAAGATCCTTTACATGTTTGATCGTTGGCGTCTAGAATGTGGTTCGTCAAAAGCAAAGGATTGTTGAAATCAAACAATGATACTCTGCACCAAATGGAATCGATATTGTCAAAATTGATATTCGAAATAACCGAGGTTGCGATTTGCCCTCCCGGGTTCGGGGTTGGATACTTGTCAAGGTCGCTTTTTTTGGTCGCGGTTTCCTGGTCCGCGGTTATGTCGTAAATCAACAGGACGCGCGATAGGGGCAGGTTGAATGATTGGAGGACATGCTGAACCGACGCGTAGTTGAAAAAACCATCGTTTTCCCTTTGTAATGACCGCTGCTGAAACATTCTCTGCAAGGCCGTGTCAACGGCATAGGGCAATTTCTTTAATTTCCCCAGTCTGTTATTCATCGCTAATTTGCTCAGTTCGACATCGATAATCGAAGACATCCGTTTCCCCTTCGGGTCGTCCGCGTTAAATAACGGAGGTGAGTACCAGATATCGGACGCGGGCTGCGCGGAAGCGTAAAAAGCATACACGATAAGAGCGGCAAGAAATACCATGACCCTGTTTTTCATTTCCACCCTCGCCATTTACTAAATGGTTTTCCCGCAGTTGGTAAGATAAAACGCGCTGCGTGATAAGACAAGGGGGATTTTTCTTCGCGGCGAGGTCTGTTGGCAAGGTTTCAATTTTCCGGGTCGGTGCCCAGAATTTGATTAACTGCGCACTGACCCCAATTCCCAGTTCATTATTTTTTTCTTCACTTTCAAAAAAAGGCCGGGGAAATTTCCCCGGCCTTTAAAGAATGCTTACGTTAATAACTTGATGTCCCCAAAATATCATACGCCGTACGGCCAGCCGGCATTCCCGGCAAATTGAGAAGGGGGGTATCGCTTGTTCCGATCCAGATTTGCCTGTTCGATACCATTGCATCAAGAAACAGACTGTGCATCCTGTCAATATTCGTGGGCCCGACGACGGATTCCCGCACACAATACCATTGATTAGAACCGTCGTTTATCTGGATAAAGAACAGCGTATCATTGCACGCAAAAACCATGGAGACAGTGCCTGACAAATCAGCTGCACGGGCAGCTCCACCGATGATAAATACGAATAATAGCATTACAACCGTTTTCATAATAGCTCCTTTTTATAAATACAATTGGTAATATCGGACATTATTCTACGAATCTATTTTAACCTAATTATTGCCACAATATGGTAATGCCAAGAACGTCTGTCGCGGCAGGGGCCACGTCCGTACCTACCCAAACATAGCCATTTTTAGAAAATGCAGCTAAAAGCTGGTCAAACATTCTGTTATAGTTAGTAGCGCCTACTTTTATTCGCTTTACAGAAAAAGTTTGACTATATCCGACGAGAGAAAAAGTGAACTCGCCATTCAGCGGCACCTGAAGCCAGTTTACAAGTTTATGATTATATTCATCGGCGAAAATTGTTCCACACATG
>JBAVGL010000395.1:0-1869 GCA_049684795.1 Chitinivibrionales bacterium
ATCTTGAAAGAATAAAAATAGAAGCAGCGCAAAAAGTGGCAACAGCGCAAGCAGAGGCCCAAGCCCTTGGTATGCAGCGTCAACAAGTCACACCAGAAGTATTGCAGTTGCGATGGATTGAGAAATGGGATGGACATTTGCCAACGGTTCAAGCAGGTAATGGAATGATTCCAATGATTAATTTAAAGTAATTACTCACGTTCCTAAGACCACAAGATATTGAGGTGATTTAGTGATAAAACACCATAGCTTGACAAATGAGACTAGACAAGCACTAGTCCCGTCTAGTAATTTATTTGCATGCCGATCAAAATGTCCAGGGACGAAATTCGGGCTGTTTATCAACAAGGCGAGGAAGCGGTTATTGCTCTTGTCGAGATGCTGATTGAAAAATTGAACGTTCTTGAGCAAAGAGTCGAGAAATTGGAATCTCAACGCTCTAAAGATAGCCATAATAGCAGCAAGCCTCCGTCGACGGATTGGTTTCGTAAACCAAAAAGCTTGGTTGAAAAAACTAAGCGACAGCCTGGCGGCCAACCGGGTCACCCCGGAAATAGCTTGAGGCAAGTTGCAGATCCGGATCATACGAAACTTCATGCGTTGCACGGACGATGCAGCTGTGGATGCAATAAAAAAGATGGGACATTGCTTGGCCATGATAAGCGGCAAGTCTTTGATGTGCCGCCACAGAATTTGGAAGTTACGGAACATCAGGCGGAAATACGACGATGCCAATGCGGGGAAATTCATACGGCTGAATTTCCAGCGGGAGTTGATGCTCCGGTTCAGTACGGCCCTCGAATCCGAGCGATCCTGTTGTATCTTTCCATATATCAATTGCTGCCGCAAAAACGGATATCGCAAGCAATGGTAGATCTGTTTGGCGTTGCCGTCAGTGAGGGAACAATAATTACTGTAATAAAACGAGCGTATAATCGCCTGGAAGCTACGGAAGAGGCTATCCGGGCCGCGTTGATGATCGCGTGGGTTGTTCATGGCGACGAAACTGGAATTTACATAGGCGGGAAACGCTTGTGGCAACACACGTTGGGAACCAAGCTGTTGACCTATTATTTCGTGCATGTGAATCGAGGCAAAATAGCTTTGCGTGAAAACGGAACTCTGCAAAACTTTTTCGGGAGGCTGGTGCATGACGGCTGGGTGTCCTATTTTGATATCGACTGTCTGCATGCGCTGTGCAATGCACACCATCTTCGGGAATTGATTTTTATTGGGGAGCAAGGCGAGCAGCATTGGGCTACTACTATGGTAAAGTTGCTTTGTCATATTAAGAAAACCGTGGATCGAGCCAAATCTGCGGGAAGAGGCCATCTTGCGCATCAAACGCTTTCCAAATATCAGAGACGATACGAGGCGATTATTGCAAACGGCTTCCGAGCCAATCCAATTACTGAACCGAAAATACCAGGGCGTCGCGGCAGAAAAAAACAATCTCCCGCTCGCAATTTGTTGGATCGTTTGACCAAATACTCGAGCGAGACGTTGGCTTTCATGTATGATTTTAATGTACCTTTTGACAATAATCTTTCCGAACGAGACCTTCGCATGTCCAAAGTAAAACAAAAAGTCTCCGGGTGCTTCCGATCTTTGCTCGGAGCCCAGGCCTTCTGCCGCATCCGGGGTTATATCTCTACCGTTAGGAAACATGGTCACAATGTCTTTGATGATCTTGTAAAGTGCTTCGATCCCTTGGTCACAAAAAATGTTTTATTGACTCTGGAACGTGAGTAATTACAAACTATTTTAATATTGAAAAATTATAAGGTATCTGAAAAGGCCATTTTCAGGCAAATGAATTTATTAATCAAAATAGCGCGAATCTTGCTTATTCACAGGACTTTATAGTAT
>JBAVGL010000396.1:0-15996 GCA_049684795.1 Chitinivibrionales bacterium
TCACCGTTTGACCTCACCTTTTCTCCCCCTTCCCCTCTTTCCCTCTCCCATGGGAGAGGGAAAGAGGGGAAGGGGGAGAAAAGGTGAGGTCAAACGGTGAAACATAACCTGACAATTATTAGCATCATCTTTTTCCAATATTCTCATATCTTTCAATGTTCGGTACGTCCTTATATCCTTCATTGTCAGGTTGCCGTTGCCATCTCCTGTGCATCCAGACCCATTGCGCAGGATATTTTAAAATGGTCGCGCTTATGAGGCCATTGACCGCCTCAACATTTTTTACCAGGTCGCGCGATTCATCACCGGACTTCCGCAAGGAAATCCGCTCGCTGACGAAAATACGGTGCGTCCCGTTTTCCTGCCGCGCCGTGGTCACCACGAAAACCGGAATGTCATAGCGCATCGCCAACTTGACAGGAGTGGAAGGCGTATACGCCAGTTTCCCCAGAAAATGCGCGAACACCCCGTCGACCCTGGTGTCCTGGTCGATAAGCGCCCCCATCAGCCTGCCCTCCCTGAGAAGCCTGATGATCGCGCGGGGATTATCCGAACTATGTACATACGTTATATTCTCACCGCTGCGCATTTTCGTGACCAAACGGTCCAGTCGCCTGTCGTAGACTTCTTTACCAATGGCAAATGAGCGAAACCCCTGGGCGGCGAAATAGTGCAGCAGCATTTCAAAACACCCGCAATGGGCGGTAATGGCGACAACGCCCTTTCCAAGGGCATATGCCCGCCGAAACTCGCCGAGGTCGTCGCACAGGACGTTTTTCTCCATCCGCTTTTTGCTGCACCGTGCAAAGTAGACCGCGTCAAATGCGTTTTTCCCAAGCTCCCGATAGACCCGCCGCGCCGAGGAAAGTATTTTTTTTTCCGGCCACTGGCCTGAAAATATTGACCGCAAATGCTCAACGGTCCTCGTTCGTTCGCGGTTAGGAAAATAGTACGCGACGGCGCCCAGAATGTCAAAGACCGCAAGGCCCAGCCTTCGAGGCAGCAACCGGTGCACGAACAAAACCGCATGAACGGCCGCGAGGATGAGGTCGTTTTTTCTTCGCTTGATAAAACCGCGCGCCGCGCCGCTCACGGTTGCCCGACAACTTTGATCTGCACGCCGGCCTTGTCGCCGTTTATTTCCACCGGTTCGATTGGCCCGAATTCAGGCCCGCCGCTCCAGTCAAGCGAAACGGCAAGCGTTTCATTGCAAACATACCCGGAAAAATGCCGCAATGCTTCCTCCAACGCCGGCGCACACTCGCAGCGAATGGCGATCCGGTCCGTCACGTTGAAATCCCTGTTCTTCCTCATGGTCTGTATCCGGTTGACGAATTCGCGCGCGGCGCACTCCTCTTCAAGTTCTTTGGTGATGTTCGTATCGAGAGCGACGGTCATGTCACCGCCGGTTTCCACGACGACGCCGTCGCGCTTTGTCCTGCGGATGTCGATGTCGCCCACGCCGATGGCAACGCCGAGCACGTCGACGGTTTCCCCTTTTTCAAGACCATGAATCTTGCCGGGACCAAAGGCCTCGATTATTTTCGCGGCCTCCTTCATTTTGGCGCCGAGGAGTTTTCCCAGTTTTTTAAAATTCGGTTTCGCCGACAGCGTCACCACGGAATCCTCGTCTTTGCTGAACACCACTTGTTTCACGTTCAGCTCTTCCGCTATCAGTCCTTTTGAGTTTGAAAGAAGATCGCTTGCGACATCGTCCCGAATGATAACGGTCACCGAGGAAAGCGGCTGCCTGTTTTTCAGTAAGAAACGCGCGCGCAGGCTGTGGCCCATCGCCACGATCCGCCGGACCTTGGCCATTTTCGCTATGGTCGGTTCGTCATGGTGGATTTGATCGCATTCGGGAAACATCGTCAAATGTACGCTTTCTTTTTTCTTGTCCTCGGGCAGGGACGCGGTCAGGTTACGGTAAATTGAATCCGAAAGAAACGGTAAAACCGGGGCAATCACCCGCGAGAACGTCACCAACGCATAGTACAGCGTCTGATACGCCGCCTCTTTATCGTCGTCGTTGCCGCTTTTCCAGAATCGGCGGCGTGAACGCCGGATATACCAATTGGTCAAATTGTCGATATAATCCACGATTGCCGGAACGACTTTGTACAGGTTGTACGACCCCATCTCGGCGTTGACTTTCTCGATCAGATCGTTGAGCAGCGAAACGATCCACGAATCGAGTTCGACGCGCGTATCAGGCGGCGTGACCGCCTTTGGCCGCCAGCCGTCGACATTCGCGTAGGTCACGAAAAAAGCATAGGCGTTCCAGAACGGCAGCAGAACGGCCCTTGACATTTCGAGCACACCCTGTTCCGAAAAACGCAGGTCCTCGGCCTTGACGGCCGGTGAATTGATCAGGAACAGCCGCAGCGCGTCGGCCCCGAATTTCCCGAGCACGTCCTCGGGCGGCGCGTAATTTTTCAGGCGCTTTGAGAGTTTTTTTCCGTCCTCCGAAAGAATGATGCCGTTGACAATGACGTTTTTGAACGCCTCCTTATTAAACAGGGCGGAGGCGATCACCGTGAGCGTATAAAACCAGCCGCGCGTCTGGTCAAGGCCCTCGGCGATAAAATCGGCGGGGAACGACTGGTCGAAACGTTCTTTGTTTTCGAAAGGATAATGGATCTGGGCATAGGGCATGGACCCGGATTCGAACCAGCAGTCGAGCACTTCCGGCGTCCGTTTCATGGTTTCATTGCACCGGGGACATTTTATCGTGAGCGTATCCACGACATGGCGATGGATGTCGGCGCCGTTCAGCTCGACGCGTTCGAGTTTTTCCGCCCAGGTCGGATCGATGCTGAATTCTTCGAATTTTCTCCGCGCGTTCTTTCGAATGTCTTCCTGCACGCCGCGAACCGCTTCATGATGGGCCTTTTTGCCGAGCGTTTCGTTGCCGCCGCCGACAAGAAGATGGAGATCGGAAAGGCTCCCTATACATTCTTTGTGTCCGCAGCCGCAAACCCATATTGGAATAGGCGTTCCCCAGTACCGGTTCCGGGAAATGTTCCAGTCCGGGGCGCTTTCGATGCCTTTTCCGAACCTTCCGTTTTGAAGATGCGACGGCACCCAATGAATCCGCTTGTTGTTGTCGAGCATGTTGTCTTTAAGCGGCCCGATCTTCATGAACCAAGTCGTTATCGCCTTGTAAATAAGCGCCGTATCGCAGCGGTAACAGAAGGGATACCGGTGCTGTATCGTGCCGCGGTGCATCAGCCGGCATTTGTTTTTTATCAGGCGGATGATCGCGTCGTCGGCGTCATACACCGTTTGTCCGGCGAATTCAGGGATTTCTTTTGTAAATTTCCCCTCGTCGTCGACCGGGCACACGATCGGAAGTTTCAGCTTCTCGCCCACGCCGAAATCGTCCTCGCCGAATGCCGGGGCGATATGGACGATGCCCGTCCCGTCCTCGGTTGAAACAAAATCAGCGGCAGTAACTTTGAAAAAGCCGGGCGAGAGGCGCTTGAAATGGTCAAACAGGGGTTCGTACGCCATGCCGACAAGTTCCGTCCCCGGGAATTCCTTCATGACCTTGACCGTGGAGAGGTCTTTATAGTACGCGGCCATCCGGTCTTTGGCCATGATAAAAACGTCCTCACCGTCCTGTATTTTTACATAGATTAATTTTGGGCCCACGGCCAATGCTACGTTCGAAAACAAGGTCCATGGCGTGGTGGTCCACACAAGGAATTTGGTTTTCGGGTCGTTTGCAAGAGGAAATGAAACGGTAATTGAAGGCCCCTGCACTTCCTTGTATCCTTCGGTCACCTCGAAGTTCGACAAAGGAGTCGCGCAGCGAGGGCAATAGGGTTGCACGCGAAACCCTTGATAAATGAGGCCTTTGTTCCATATCTGGCTGAATACCCACCAGATGCTTTCCATGAACGCCGGGTCCATTGTCCGGTACTGGTTTTCAAAGTCAACCCAGCGGCCCATTCGGTTCACCACGGATTCCCACTGGCCGGTATAGCGCAACACGATGGACCGGCACGCCTCGTTAAAAAGATGGATGCCGATCTTTTCAATGTCCTTTTTTCCCGAGACCTTGAATTCCTTTTCCATCTCGTTTTCAACGGGAAGCCCGTGGCAGTCCCATCCGAACCGCCGTTCCACATAGTTGCCGCGCATGGTCCAGTATCGCGGAACAATGTCCTTGAGCGTTCCGGCAAGCAAATGCCCGTAATGGGGCAGCCCGGTGGCAAAAGGCGGGCCGTCAAAAAAAACAAACGCGTCGTTTTCCCTTGTGGATTCCAGACTTTTCCGGAAAATTTTTGTCTCTTTCCAAAAAGATAAAACATTCTCCTCTATTTTTGGAAAACTGACATGCGCATTGACTGGCTCAAAGCATGGTCGGTTCATAGCGATTGCAGGACCTTTTCAATGAGTTTCACGAGATTGGGTTGCGCGCCGTTGGCGATTTTGATGATTTTTTTTATGTCCGCTGGCTCCAATGCGTCGGGCAGGCATGCGTCGGTGACCACCGAAAGCCCAAGCACCTTGAGCCCCGCGTGCACCGCCGCTATCACCTCGGGCACCGTGCTCATGCCGATGCAATCGGCCCCCAGGGTCTTGAGCATCCGATATTCGGCGCGGGTCTCAAGCGAAGGCCCGGTCATGGCCGCGTAAACGCCCTTTGCAAGAGGGATTTTATTGTCCAATGCCACGCGCGTGATTGCCTCGATCAGCTTCCGCGAATAGGGTTCCGACATGTCGGGGAACCTGCCGCCGATGCGATTGTCGTTGGGCCCGACGAGCGGATTGCCCGGCAATAAGTTAATATGGTCGGTAATCACCATGATCGTGCCGGGAACGAATTGCGGATTGATGCCGCCGCAGGCGTTTGAAACAATGAGCGTATGCACACGAAGAAATTTCATCACGCGGACCGGGAAAACGATCTGCTCCATTGAATATCCCTCATAGAAATGGAACCTGCCCTGCATTGCCACGACGGGTTTGCCCGACAGAGTCCCAAGGATCAGCTTTCCGGCGTGTTCTTCGACCGTTGACACGGCAAAATGCGGTATGGTTTCATAACGTATCTCGGCGTCGATGTCGATCGAATCGACAAGCTTGCCCAGTCCGGTGCCAAGGATGATCCCATATTCCGGCTTAATCTTTGTTTTTGATTGAATATGCTTTTTTGCTTCATCGATCATGTCTAAAAGTTCTGCCATAAAATTAATCCTTTACTTTATTTCTTATGGATTTTAACTTTCACGCCCCCCTTTTTTACCTCATCCCCAGCCCTTCTCCTTACTAAGGAGAAGGGTGCTCGAAGAGCGGGTTGAGATGATTTAGGGGGCGTAATTTTCCTTAATTTTCAAAAATGCCGTTTCCTTCGTTATTCCCGACAGCTCCACTAATTTTATCCTCGACGACACCCCACGACGAATAGCTATCGTTGATTGCGGAGCATCGAGTACCCTGGCCAGGAATTTAATGAGCGCCTTGTTTGCTTTTCCGTCAACCGGGGGCGCGGCCACCGCGATGCATATTTCCCGTTCATCAACCGAAACGACCTTTTCCCGTTTGGCGCCGGGTTTCAGCCTGACCCCGATAATACCGCCTTTTGTCTTCACTTACATTTCCATTGACGAAATGTTGGGCTGCGGCGAAACTTCGGCTATGGTTTCTTCGTCGCCGATGGTCTCTATGGTCGATTTTATATCTTCCCTTCGTTGGCCCTTCAGATCGTCGCTTATTATTGCCAGAAGTTCCAGTTGCGTTTTGAGCATGGAGCGGAACCTCGCCAGGAAACTGTCACGCTGGTTTTTAAGCGAAACAAGCTCACTTTCGAGCTCATGCACACGGTGGCGTGATTCATCCTCGTATTTGCCAGCCCGGATTTGCGCGTCTTTTATGATGAGCTCAGCTTCTTTCTGGGCGTTGTGCCGCGCGTCATCGGTCGCCTTTTGTGCCGTTAAAAGCGTTTCATTGAGCGTTTTCTCTATTTTGGTGTACCCTTCAAGCTTGAGCTCCATGTTCTTGATCTGGGTCATCATTTCATTGTTCTGCGAAATAATGGACTCAAATTCATTGGCGACCATTTCCAGAAAGCTGTTCACTTCGTCGGAATCAAAACCCCACATGGTCTTTCTGAATGGTTGTTTCCTGATATCAAGCGGAGTGATACGCATAGGTCATCTCCTCATTTATTTATGGTAAAACCTTCACGATTGCCGAGCAATAACGAACCGATTCTCACCATGGTCGAGCCTTCTTCAATGGCCCATTCAAAATCCGAACTCATGCCCATCGAAAGTTCCGGATGAGGCGAAAAGTGCCGGCACTTTTCCCCGAGAACACGAAGTTTCTCAAAGGACTTCCGGACCTCGCTTTCCGTTCCATCGAGAGGCCCAATCGTCATAAGACCTCTGAATTCAAGTACGCTGCTCGCGTTGATCCGTTCGCACAGGGCAATGCATTCCTCCGGCGCACATCCGGATTTTGAGGCTTCGCCGGAGGTGTTAACTTCAACAAGCGCAGGGATTTTGTTTTTTGTTCCAACGTTATCGATTTTATCAACCAGCCGGATGCTATCTATTGAATGAATCCAATCGACCAATGGTAATACCTTTGCCGCCTTATTGGTCTGAAGATGGCCGATCATGTGCATGGAAAAATCGCCCTTTAATAACGTCCTTTTTTGTTCTATTTCCTGCACCCGGTTTTCACCAAGGTCCTTGATTCCTAAGTCAACCACCGCCTGTGCAACCTCAACGGGATGGGTTTTGGTTACAACGATGAGCCTGACATCCTCGGGTTTTCGACTGCTCCGAAGACATGCTTTCTCAATACGCTCCTTAAGTTCAATATAATTGCGTTGCAAATTAGCAAAATCCATACCAGCCATTGTCACCTTAATAATTTTGCAATCTCTCCCCTGGATAATCAATAAACCTTTTTAAATATAATTAAAGAAAAGGGATTATAGAAGGTATTGGCGTTAAAATTGCTTAGAAATAAAACAGCCCCTGGTCTTTTTTGCTTGATCTCCCCTCCGCCCATTGTATATACTTAGGATATACTTGATGGTGTTAAATATTTTAGAAAGAATATACACTTTACTTTTAAGATTAGGGGCAGCCGAACCGCTCTAATAGAGATTCGATGCATGACAGACTACCCTTTTTTCTGAACAAAGATATAGATTAGGAGACGGTATGATCACAAAAATTAAAAAATGGGGCAACAGCCAGGGGCTGCGTTTTCCCCGAGATATTTTGCGGCAAGTGAATATTTCCCTCGGCGACGATGTTGATGTAAAGGTATTAAAAGGTGAGATTGTCGTAAAACCGGTTTCATTGTCACGCAAAAAGTATCTCCTCAAAGACCTTGTTTCAAAAATGCCTGCAACCTATAAAATTCACGAGGAAAAATGGGGAAAACCAATGGGAAAGGAGTCCTGGTAAATGGCGGCATACATCCCTGAAAAAGGAGATTTTATCTCGCTTACCTTTGATCCGCAGGCGGGGCATGAACAAAAAGGACGCCGACCAGCTCTTGTCATCAGCAACACTCTGTTCAATCAAAAAGTTGGCTTGGCTATTGTTTGCCCGGTGACTAATGCTTTGAGGGGAATACCGTTCCATGCTAAAATTCCTCAAACTTCGGCCCTAACCGGCGTAGTAATGGTTGATCAGGTAAAATCCGTTGATTTTTTAGCCCGAAAAGCCCAATTCATTGAAAAATCCCAGGAAATTCTGCTTAATGAAGTGCTCGCTATTCTTGATGCGATCGTTTATTAACCCGGATGAAATGGAAAGGATAATTTCTTGAACGTTCCAATATCGCTTTGTATCATTACAAAAAATGAAGAAGCGCGCCTTGAAAAATGCCTTGAAAGCGTCAAAGGCTGGGTTGATGAAATAATTGTGGTTGACGCCATGAGCACGGATGCGACGATTCAGCTGTCGGAAAAATTTACCGACAAAATATTCAAACGTGCATGGACCGGGTTTTCCGATCAGAGAAACTTCTGCCTTGATAATGCAAAAAACGAATGGGTCATGTTTCTTGATGCCGATGAAAGAGTCACGCCGGCATTGCGAGACAGGATTATTGACATTTTCAGCAAAGGTCCGGATTGCGCATTGTATAAAATAAGAAGGCAGGAGCATTTAGTCAGCAGGGAAATAAACTATGGCACCTGGAACCCAAGTTATCAGGACAAATTATTCAATAAAACAAACGTCAGATTTGTGGGGGAGGTTCATGAATACCCCGCCGTTACAGGAAAAATCGGATATGTTGAAGAAAAAATAGTGCATCAGAGTTTTGAAAACCTCGAATCCATGTTTGATAAATTTAATGTTTATACGACGCTGGATGCACAGAAGCTTTTCAAAAAAGGTAACCGGCATTCCGCGGGATATATGTTTTTTTCAGGAATCGCAATGTTCTACAAAAGTTACATTCGCAGGAAAGGCTTTAAAGACGGCATATGGGGATTATTTATTGCCGTGATTGAAGGCATGTATTTTCTGGTCAGACAGGCAAAATTGTATTTTTTATGGGAAAGCTATGACGGAAATCATAGGAATAAAGGTTAGGCGAAAAACCAATATGCCTTTCCAAAAAACAGGAATCAGATATCTATTAGGTTCTGTAGGCGAATTATATACGCGACACGCGTAGATAATTTACCCGTACAGAAACCTTATCCACCTTGTGGGTTAGCATGAACATTCTTCATGTGCTGTCGCAGGTTTTTGTGAGCGGTCCCGAGTTTTACGTGGCAACATTAGCCCGCCATCATCAAAAACAGGGACATGAAACGGTAATTATTTCAGATACCTTTACAGCGCCGGTCAATGCCATAATAGTTCAGGCCCCTATTCATCAACGCGATGTTCGCCGGCGCTTGAGCAATATCGCCGCAGTTCGCAGAGTCATTCGTGAGCGCGGCATCGACGTCGTCCACGCCCATTCGCGCGCGGCAAGCTGGGTTTGCTTTTGGGCGGTTAAAGGGACCGATGTCCCGCTAGTATCTACCGTTCATGGGCGTCAGCACATCCATTTTTCGACCAGGTTCCATGCAGTGTATGGCACATCGGTGATCGCGGTTTGCGAGAACCTGGCACGGCACCTGATTAACGACGTCGGCATGCCGGAAAATAAAATTATTATCATTCCAAACGGCATTGACATGGCGCAGAACCGCGAAATGGCGCGTAAGCCTAATGGAAAAGTTCTCTCCATAATTGGCCGGGTTAACGGGCCCAAGGGGGCAAAAACCGCGTCGTTCATCCAGACCGCTGCCGCCAGGCTACTTGAAAGATATCCTGATCTGGTCATACGAATCGCGGGGGGCGATTCCGGAAAACTGCCTGAAGGAGCGTCACTTGAAATCGCGCGCCTCAACGAGCGTTTCGGTAACAGGATAGAAACGCCGGGATTCGTTAAAAACATAGATCCTTTTCTGCGCGAATCGACCCTCGTAATTTGTTCGGGCAGGGTCGCCATCGAGGCTCTTTGGCTCGGCGTTCCCACGATCGCCCTGGGTGAAGCATGCTGCAATCGCCTTGTTACCGAAGAGAATTTCAAAGAAGCGGCGGCCTCGAATTTTGGGGATATTTTGCCGGACAAAAAAGCCGACGCCATCGACTTTGAAAATTTGGGTCGGGAAATCGCTTCAATACTCGATGGACAAAACGCCGCGGCGCCAATAAGCAATCTGGTGCGAGAGCGTTATAGTGCCGATACCGTCGCGAAACGGGTCATGGACGTGTACGTTCGTTCCAGGATTCTTAAAAAGCACTCAGGACCAATTCCAGTCCTCATGTATCACAAGGTAACCAGCGACATGCCGACGACGAGTCACCGGATTTTCGTGCCCGAAAAAAGGTTTAAACAACACCTCCGTTTTTTCAAGCTCGGCCGTTTTACGGCATTGACATTTTCAGAATATAATAATTTTGGAACGGGGGCGTCGTCGCTGGCGTCGTTCCCTAAAAAACCCCTCATTCTCACCTTTGACGACGGCTATGAAACCGCGGTTTCAAACGCCCTTCCGCTCATGAACGCCTACGGCTTCCACGGCGTCGTTTTTCTGCTGGGAGACGCCCAGAAAAGCCATAATTTCTGGGACTCAAACAGGAAAGAACTTCATAATGCTCTGGCAGGACTGCAACAGCGTCAATTGTTTAGGAAAGCGGGCTGGGAAATCGGCGCGCATTCCATGACCCACCGGGACCTCACCAAGCTTGACGATACGCAAGCAGGGGCTGAAATCGGGCAAAGCAAAAAGTCCCTCGAAGATGAATTCGGAGCGACGGTCGATTCTTTCGCGTATCCGTTCGGCTTTTGCGACGAACGAATAAAAAAGCTGGTTTCGAAAGCCGGTTTTTCTTTTGGAGTGGCCACCGATACCGGCGGTATGCGAATCGAGGACGACCGGTTCCAGGTTTTCCGGATCAGTATTTTCCCCCAGGATTCTTTTTTTCAACTTTGGAAAAAAACCTCTCCATGGTACCGCCGGTATTATAAATGGAAAAGGAAAAAATAATGGAGCCGCTTTCAGTCGTGGTCATCACGTATAACGAAGAAAAAAACATCGGCCGGTGTTTAGAGTCCGTCAAAGACATTGCCGATGAAATAGTGGTAGTGGATTCCCGCTCAACGGATCGAACCGAAGAGATATGCAAAAGTTTTAACGCCAGGTTTTTTGTCCGTTCGTTTGACGGATATGTCCAACAGAAACAATACGCGACCGATTTGGCCCAATACCCCCGGATTTTTTCAATCGATGCCGATGAGGCCGTATCGCACGATTTGCGGCAAACCATAAAGGAGATTAAGCAAAAATGGGAGTTTGACGCTTATTTATGCAGTCGTCTTACCAACTACTGCGGAAAATTTATCCTGCACGGAGATTGGTATCCCGACAAAAAAATCAGGCTGTTCGACCGTCGCTGCGGTTCATGGACGGGCGGAATGATTCATGAGGGTTTCAATCCGAAACCAACGGTCGCCGTAGGCCGTTGCAAAGGCGATATTTTGCATTTTTCGTATACGTCAATTAGCCGCCATATTGAACAATTGAATTATTTCACCGACATTATGGCAAAAGACGCGCAAGCCGGAGGCATGAAAAGCTCTCTCTTAAAAATCATTTTTAACCCTTTTTGGAAATTTATTAAAAGCTATATATTCCGATTGGGTTTCCTAGACGGCTATTTTGGATTCGTCATTGCCGTGATTTCTTCTTTTGCCACATTCATCAAATATGTTAAACTGCGAGAGTTGATAAAAAGCGGTGAGCAATGAGCATTCCCTTGAAAACCATCATTCTCAGCAGGACCGACGGGATCGGCGATGTGGTTTTGTCGCTTCCCGTTGCTTACGCGCTAAAAAAAGCGAACCCCTCGTGCTGCATCGTTTTTTTGGGAAGCGCCTACACCAGGCCGCTCATTGACGCCTGCGTTACCATAGATTATTTTCTTGACTGGGAGGATATACGGCGGCAGACCTTTAGCAAGCAACTGGAAACGATCCGGGCATATGACGCGGACGCCGTCGTCCATCTGTACCCTCGCCGCGACATCGCGCGTCTGATGGCCAAGGCCGGAATCCCCCTCCGTATCGGCACGATGGGCAGGCTGTTTCACTGGAACACCTGCAACAAACTTGTTTTTGTGCGACGAAAGAACTCCCGGACGCATGAGGCATTGCATAATTTGCGATTAGTAGAAAAGCTATGCGGCCGTAAATATTATGATTTGGAGGAGATTAAAACATCGTTCGGATTAACGAGGATTCCCGCTCTTGAAAAACATTTTGAGGGCCTTTTTTCACGCGAGAAAACCTCGGTGGTCCTCCATCCGTGTTCGAAAGGCAGCGCGCGGGAATGGGGGCTTGAAAATTTTACCGAACTTATTTCTATTCTCCCAAAGGAGCGCTATTCAATCCTGGTGACCGGTAGCCAGGAAGAACGGCGGTCGCTCACGCCTTTTCTTGATCGCCATGCCGGAAGAATAATCGACCTTGTGGGCGCTTGCTCGCTGGGGCAGCTCATCGCCATTATAAGTAAAGCCGATGCCCTGGTCGCGGTAAGCACCGGACCGCTGCATATTGCCGCGGCCCTCGGGAAAAAAACAATAGGGTTATACGCGCCGAAAAGGTCCATTTCACCCCATCGCTGGGGACCGCTCGGCATCAACGCGTCGTATTTGGCTGTCAATAAAAAATGTAATAAATGTTCTTCCGTCATTGCCTGTGAATGCATCAAGGCGATTTCACCTCAACATGTCATGGAAACGCTGAAGCGGACCATGTGAAAATTAGCGGCTTCACCTTTAATTGAAACGACTAATCAAACAAATCATGCCTGTATTTCCGGCATTATCACGGGGGGACCCGCGTGGAATCAGATTCAAATAAAATCAAACTATCCCTTATCCTGGCTCACTACAATAATGCGAATTTTCTGGATCGGACCTTGGACTCAATTGCGAAACAAACATTCAAGGAATTTGAAATCATTGTTGCCGATGACGGGTCAACGGACAACACCTTGGATGTTATTAAAAAACATTCCGAACTTCAAATTCAATTTATTTCTCAACACCATGACGGATTCGGCAAGCCCAAAATACTTAACAAAGCGATTATGCGGTCACAAAGCGATTATATAGTTTTCATTGATTCCGATTGCATCCTTGAAAAACATTTTCTCCTGGACCATTTCCGATCTAAACAGGAAGGCTGTTTTTTATCGGGCAGGCGGGTTTATTTGGGCCCAAAAATTACGGGGAAACTCAATAATGGCGGCAATAACATTTGCATGGCGCCTCTTGCATGGAGCTCATTGACAAAAGACACTAAAAACTTCAATCGGAGTTTCAGAATAAATTCCATGGCGCTCCGTCGTGTGTTGGGGTATCACAAACTTCCGGATATTTTAGGATCGAATTTCTCGGTATATAAAGACTATCTGTTCCGTGTAAACGGATTTAATGAAGAAATGACCGGTCGCTGGGGAGAAGACGGCGATTTGTTTCTGCGTTTGAGGAATTATGGGTATCGATTGAAATCCGTCAAAGGAATCGCCGTGCAATATCATCAGTATCACCCCAGGCCGGAACCAACGGCCGAAGACACGGATTGGTATTATAAAAAAGGTCTCCATGAATATGATTATAAATACTGCAAAAACGGCATTTCCCAGTATTTATGAACCCATGGATTTGTTTAAGGCAACACCGGAGTTCACGCCTCATTCAACCCCCTAAAGCATATTTGATTGAATTTACGGACGGGCTAAAAATGCCGTCGTCAAAACCAAACGAATACCGTGCTTGCCGGTCCCGGAATCGCGGGGGGATTTCCCCATCAATATGGAGCGTTGCGTGAAGCGCAACGGTGTCGCGCGCTGAAAATTCCCTAACGATAAAAAAGGTGTCTTTGGCGCCGTTTCCGGAAGAAACATAGCCGATCAATTTTATTTTTTGCCCTAGACTGTTATTGTTGAACGTCAACGGACAATCCCGATGGTTGATGATTTCCAATTGAAAATTTCCCCTCGGTTTCAACGGCAAGGCCGCCGGTTTCAAGGATATTTTGATATTTTGATACGACCTGAAATTCCCTTGCGGCATGTAATTAAATTCCTTCCCCATTCTCGTGAAAATTTTTGAACTTCCTTTGAATTCAATGTCCCTGGAAACAATGACGTCTTTGCCCTGCAACTGATCTTCAACTCCCCAAACCTCGTATTGGGATTTTTTGTCGTCCCCGGGATAAAGAGCAACGCTCTGCCTGCCCGAATAAAATGAATACAAAGGCGCCTCGCGCAACGCGTTTTCAAACACGACGGGCCTGGTTCCGGCAATGTTCTTTATGTCGTCGGCCCATAGTGGTCTCCCGTGAAAATAATCCACCCCGTTAAAAGTGTTCATCGGCAGGATTTTGACCACCAAATACGTCCTTAAAAAAACAACAAAGAGAAGCATTGGAATCGTCAGGATAAAAAATATTTTTTTCCTTCGGTTCGAATAATAGGCGTAGCCGAGAATAATAAGCGGAAAAATCACAATCGACGTCCAATGAAAATGCACGTATCCCTTTACTGTAGCGCCCAGAAAGAATACCATGGTGCCGAGTATTATGAATTTCAGCGATCGCTCGAATGGATTTTTGGTCTTATATACAAACGGCACGAATATCAGGGCGGGACAGAGAACAAGAACCTGCACGCTCAAATAATCGGTAAGATTATTAAGCGCAAAACCATGAGAACGGCCGATCAAGTGATATTTGAAAGAAACAAAATCATGCTTGTATTGCCAGTAAAGATGCGGCATAGAGAGAGCCGCGGCGATCCCGAGCGAACAATAATATTTTTTATCCAACAGCAGCTTTGGATTGGACATAATGATAAACAGGGGAATAAGAACCGCGTGATATTTGGAATACAGCATTGCCGACAATGCCAATCCCATAAAAAAAGATGCATTCGCGCTATGTTTTTCGA
Source organism: Chitinivibrionales bacterium (assembly GCA_049684795.1). Lineage (GTDB taxonomy): Bacteria > Fibrobacterota > Chitinivibrionia > Chitinivibrionales > FEN-1185 > JBAVGL01. The sequence continues at coordinate 14,495 of JBAVGL010000396.1, forward strand.
GGAACTTTTTATAAAAATAAAGGTAGATGATTGAAAGGGCGACAAGCGGTGAATCGGGAAAAGCAATGAACGTAATATAGTTCAAAAGAGGCATCGAAATAATCATGAAGTAAAGGAAATACTTTTGTTTTTCCTTTTCACCGATGACCTCGGCCAGGAAAATAAGCCCCGCGCTCATAATGAGAACGCTAAAAAAACGCACTCCCAATTCGCCGGAGAACAGGCGTCGTCCGAGGTTGATGAGAAGCGCTAAAAGCGGCGGATGATCGTAATACCCCCACTCAAGATGCGTTGAAAGATACCAATAATATCCTTCGTCGCTGGTAAGCCCGGTAAAACCGGCCTGAAAAATATTGAGAAAGAAATAAAAAGCCACAAAGCAGTATAAAAGCGGTTGCGGAGGAATTGACTTTAAAGAAAACTTCATTGTAATCCTCTTGAACGGAGTGAACAGATATCAATTTTCGGCAAGCATTAAATCACAGGGCGCTATTTTCCAGAAACGCGACGGTAAATCTCCACGTACTCCCGCGCGGTTTTTTCCCATGAAAATCTTTCTATGTTCTTGAGTCCTTTTTGAATCAATTCCTTTTGCAAGGTCCCGCATCCCAAAAGCCTTTTTATTGCCTCGGCAATGGATTCGATATCTTCGGGGTCACAATAAAGCGCGCCCTGCGCGCCGATTTCCGACAATACCCCTATCGATGAACAAAGCATAGGGCACCCGCAGGCCTGGGCCTCAAGAACCGGAAGGCCAAAGCCTTCATACACGGAAGGAAGAATGCAGAGACGGCTTTCGTTATACAACGTAACCAATGCATCATTGTCCACCGCATGCAGCCATTGTATTCGTTCTGAAAGGCCTGGTTTGCCGTTAATATACCGCATGATTTCCTGAAAATATTTTTCTTCTCCAACACGGCCGCACACGATAAATCGTGTCTCCTTATAATGATTGCGAATGACATCAAAAGCCGTTATTGCCCGCAGAAGGTTCTTATTGGAAGTGATTACACCAACATACAAAATCTGGTCTTTCTTTTCGAGCGTTTCGATTACCCTGAAATGCCGGCTGCAGGCAAGGTGAATCACGCTTATTCTTGAAGGTTCAATATCACGCAGGCGCTCACAAATTTGGGATTTGATATAATGCGAATCAGTCGCGATAGCCACCGAATTGTCCTTTAATGCATGGTATTGGTCCACGCAATTCGCGTCCATGTCTTTCTCATTTCGAATTCCCCGCATGTCGTGAATGGTGATGATTTTGGGTATTTTTAAAGACCGCGGGAGCCATTCCGCCATGCCATGAAACGCATCAAGGTTGCGGAGAGGAAAAACAAACCGCTTGCCGTACCATATGCGTTTGAAATTGGGTGAAACGGGAAATAAAGAAGTTTTACGCTTAATACGCGAGAATTTGTAGCATTGGAAAAAGCGATTTTCCTGATCAAGCCGAAGGATATGTTCAACCACCTGAGTAATAAACGACGGAATGCCGC
>JBAVGL010000397.1:0-4732 GCA_049684795.1 Chitinivibrionales bacterium
CATAGATCTTTTTCGCGCGGGCCAGGTTGACTTTTTCCTGCAGCGAGGCGGCCTTGTAGCAAGCCTCCTGGTCTTTGGGGCCGGGAAGCTGTGAATAGGCCGCGTATACCTCGACCGCCTGGGCAAGATTATTGTCTTTTTCGTAGGCCTCGGCCAGCAGCCTCAGCACGCTTTTGATATTGGGCACAGGGGGCTTTTTCGGTATGCGCAGACCTTCGTATACCTGCTCGGCTTTCTTAAAATTATTAACGTTGAAATAGCATTCGCCCAAGGCCAGCTGGAAATTAAAATCGTCCGCGGCCCTTTCTTTTGTCAATTCAAGGTATTTTATGGCGTCCTGGTATTGTTTTTTACCATAAAGAAACATTCCGACCTTTTTTGCGACGTCCTGATCGCCGGGGGATTTGTCCAGGTATTTTCTGTAAACGTTGATCGCCTGGTCGACCTTGCCCTGTTTGGAATAGAGATTGCCGAGGTCTTTATATTCGTCGGAGGCCTTGGGGTTCATCATGATAACCTGCTCATAGGAAATAATCGCGCCGTTGATATCGCCCGTCTTGGCTTGACATTCAGCCAAAGCCGAGAGCACGTCGGTGTTCTGCGGGTCCATCTGGATGGCCTTTTGATACATTTCCAAAGCTTTGGAATAAGCGGCTTTTTTCTGGTAAATCATGCCGAGCGTCGTGAAGGCGCCGACGTCGGCCTCTCCGGAACTTATCGCGCCGGACAATACGTGGATGACTTCGTCCTGCTGGCCTTTGGCGATGACAAGTTCCGCGTACCTCTTATAAAACCCTTTGATCGTCGGGTCTAATTTCAGCGCGGCCCGATAGGCGGCCAGGGCCCCGTCGAGATCTTTTAATTCATAGAGCAGATCTCCGAGGTTCCTCTGCGCAAGGGCATCGCTGGGGTTAAGCGCGAGGTACTTTTTCTCGTAAAAGACCGCGCCGTTTTTGTCCCCGCTTTGAAAAGTTATTTCGTAGAGGTTTTTAAACACGACGGCATTCTGCGGGGTAAGTTGCGCGAGTTCCTTATAGAGATCAAAAGCCTGTTTCGTATCCTTTTGGGAGAGCGCGTACTGCGCAAGCCTGAGACGGGACTCGACGCTGGTCTTGTCCATTTCGGTGATCTTTCTGTCCACTTCAGCAAGGCGTTGCGGCTCATTTACATTAACGTAGCACACCGCGAGCTGTTTCCAGAATTCCAACTCGAACGGACGCTTGGCAGTTAGAAACTCAAGCTGTTCCTGTGCGCCCTTGTAATTTTTTTCCCGCAGGTATGCCCGCGCCAGCACGACGCGCGAGTCCATGAGCGAAGGGTCCATCTTGATGGCCGATTCCGCGGCATCGCGCGCTTTTTCCCATTGGTTAAGCACTGAGGCCGCCATGGCGATGCCTTCGGCCGTTTTTGGGGCCCGATCGAGGACATAGCTGCGTTCAAAATCCTTGAGGGCCTCGGAGTATTTCTTTGCCTTGAGATTGTATTCTCCAAGAACAAGATATACATGCGGGTCGTTGGGCGACAGCGACATCATCTTTTCGTAAATCAACTTGGCTTTTTCGGACGCTCCGTTTTTTTCATACAAATCCGCAAGCCGCGCATACGCTTCAATGTTTTTGTTATCCAGGGCAAGCGCCTTTTCAAGACTTACGATCGCCTTAGGTTGATTGTTGACCCCAAGGTAGGCGTCCGCGAGAAGAAAATAAATATTCGGCACGATTCTGCCTTCCGGATCGGCGCTTACGATAAACTGGAATTGCGGCAGCGCCCCATCGAAACTTTTCTTTTCAAGCAAAGCGGTCCCGACCTTTAAGCGCGAATTGATGGCTTCGGGCTCCTTTGCTGGACCGAACTTTTCAATCGCTGCCTGATAGGCCTTTAAGGCGCCGTCGGTATTGTTTGTTTTTTCATGGGAAACGGCCCGGTAATACTGGTCCATGGCGGATAAATCCATTTTAGGTGCTATTTTCTCAAATTCCGTTGCAGCGGCGAGAAATTTTTCTTTCTTATAATAGGCGCGGGCAAGGTCCAGATTGGCCTCGTACAGGGAAGGATTTTTGCTGAGCGCTTCTTTGAAATATTCAATGGAGGATTCCGTGTTGCCTGTTTCCATGTAGGCTTTACCAAGCCCAAAAGCAACATTGGCGTCGGCCTGTACGGCATAGGATTTTTTAAGGAGTGGAATTGCTTTGTCGAATTGCTTGTCGTTGTAATATATGATACCCAGTTCCCGATTGGCGGTAGCGTTTGATGAGTCGGTTTCGATGACTTTTTCAAGCGCTTTTTTCGCATCGGCCGCGCGGTTGAGCTTGATGCAGGCGCGGGCATATTCCCAACTGGCTTCCGGAGTGAAGTTCTGTTCCAGGGCCTTGTTGGCATAGGTAATTGCATTTTCCGGTTGGTCAAGCTTGTTGTATATTTTCGCGGCGCCTACTAACGCGCCGTAGTCTTTCGGGTCCATTCTCCAGGCGACCATATAGCAGGCTAACGCTTTTTCGGGAAGTCCGAGCGCCTCGTTGGCGCGCGCGATTTGCGACCATACCGATGCGTCCCGTGACGCGGCCGGAATTTTGTCGTCGGCATATTTAAGCGCCTCTTCATACTTTTTATCGGCGATCATTTTGTTGAACGTCTCGTCGGCAAAAAGCGTGGAAATAAAAGCGCATGAAATACATAGCGCCAGCAGCCCTATCCGACCCAAAAATCGCGTAATCATAACCTGCTTGCTCCTTTCAAAAGTCCGTATGTTTTCTATCTCGCCAGAATACTAAATATAAATAGTGTCTACCATGGAAGTAAACTACCATGGAGGGCCTTATCCGGTTATTATTATGCCGATACGAAGCAACGGCCATTACCGTTTTCCCTTTTTAAGCGCACGACAGCGCTTGAATTTTTTCCAGTCAAATTTATTTCCAGGATCGGTTTTGGTATCTTTTCTAAGCCCTAAATCAACCGCTCTTGTACCGGCGATGTCCTGATGTCCGACATAGATCATTTTTCTTCCGTATCGTTTTTCTATGTCCGCGCAGAGCGCCCCAAGGCTGGAATATTGTTTTATCGTGAATCCGGACGCGCCTGTGGCGATGAGTTCGATGCCGATGGAAAATTCGTTTACTCCCTGCCGGTCATCGGGCCCCGGCATGACGCTTCCCCCGCAATGCCAGGCTTTTTTCCCTTCGGGCGCCAACTGGTAAACCGTCCCCTTTCTGTCTATAAGATAGTGGCTGCTGACGCCGAGATCGCAGAAAATCCGCATTACCGCCAGCGCGTCAAAACGCCGCTTCGGGTCGATGTCCGCGGCGCTTGCATAGTGGATCACGATCGTGTCGATAAAAGCGGCCCGCCGGTCTTCCCAGAGATGTTCCTTGTGTAAATTGGCAACGCGCCGGCCGAGAGTGACTTCGTCAAGGGAGTTTTGATTATCGCTATCGAGCAGACACTGGATGGTTTTCATCGATCCCTACCCGAACATGTGGCGCAGGTCCGGAAGGATCCGGTCGATGTGCCTGGCAATGGTTTCAAAAGCCTTCCGGTAGTCTTTGATAGTGCCGCCCATAGGGTCCCTGACATCGCCTTTTGGGGAATCCTCTCCGGGCCAGCACCCTAAAGAGAAGACCCGATCGGCAAGGTGCTTGAAAAAAAGGAGCATAAAATCTTTATGAGCCATTTCCAGGGTCAAAATAAGTTTGCTTTCATTGATTTCGTCAAAATCCAACTGGCGCGAGACATGTCCTGAAATGTCAATGCCATTTTCGGCGCAAACCTTTTGGGCCAGTTCGGAGGCGGGTTTATGGTCAAGACCGTGGACCCCCATCGAAGACACAACAATGTCTTTGATGTCGTGTGCGGCCAGTCTTGCTTTCAAAATTCCTTCGGCCATGGGGCTTCTGCATACGTTGCCGGTGCAAACAAAAATTACGCGATTCACGATTTCCTGCGTATCCGCCCTATGGCGGGTTAAAAAAGTTTAATCTGCGCAAAGCCCCTAAATATATTATTTTTACGGTTCATAATGAACATTTGTTTTTTATAACCGGGAGAAAACAATGTCGCTCAGTAATGAAGAAAAAGCCCTTGTGGAAGAGTCGCTGCAGGTTTACCTGCAGCTTGTCGCCCGTCAGATGCAACCCGCGCAGGTCCAGCAGCTGGCGCACATGGCCCAGGGAATCGTTAAAAAGCTTGATTCCGTCGGAAGCGGGGGAGGGGGAAAAAACGGCAATAAACCCGCGGGAATTTCCGATGAATGGTTTAAAAAAGTGTGCCAGAGTTGCGACAAACTCACGCCCAGCGGTTGCAGCGATAAAGTCACCGAGAAATACCCCGGTAAATGCGACCCCATCATCAGGTATGAAAATGAAAAACGCGGGATAGGGAAGGCGCCGGGAAAAAGTTTTTAAGCCGCTATAACAATCAGAAGGGAGTGAAGCGAGTGCAATAGCATGACGCTTTGCGTCGATATATTGCAAGTATTTTGTTTTTGAGTTAAAATCCCCTCAAGGAAACTACCGATCAGACAACCTTAACCAGACAATAATTTTTTTTCCCTTTTTGCACCACGATATACCGGTTGCTGAGCAAATCATTGGCAGTTATTACGGCATTACCATCGGCGACTTTGGCCTTGTTGATAAAAACCCCGCCGTTCTGAATGAGCCGTTTGGCTTCCCCTTTTGACGAAATGATGGCGGTCTTGACGGCCAAAAGTTCGATTATGCCGATTCCCTGTTCC
>JBAVGL010000398.1:0-6709 GCA_049684795.1 Chitinivibrionales bacterium
GGAGACAATCATGGATCAAAACCTTCTGGAGTCGGTCGAGCGCTTTCCGCAAAGCCCGGGCGTTTACATTATGAAAGACGCCCGCGACCTTCCACTTTACATAGGAAAGGCGTTGAACCTTAAAAGCCGGGTGAAATCATATTTTTCCGATACGCATACCGACCGGCCGCACATTCCCGTTATGCTGCAGCGGTTGCACCATATCGAATGGATTGCAACGAACAACGAATCGGAGGCCCTTATTTTAGAGGCCAATCTCATTAAAAAGAACCGACCGCGTTTCAATATTGACCTTAAAGATGATAAGCATTATCCGTATTTGAAAGTGACCGTCAATGAAAAATTCCCGCGGCTTATAATAGTGCGGAAAATAGAAGAAGACGGCTCTCGGTATTTCGGCCCGTATATTGATGCGCGCGCCATGCGAAACCTGGTCGGATACGCTCGCAGGATTTTCAAGATCCGCGATTGCAATAAAGACCTTCCGCTTAAAAATCCACCCAGACCCTGCGTGAATTTTTCCATCAATCGATGCAGCGGCGCGTGCGCGGGAAAAATCACCCAGGAACAGTATCGTCGGAATGTTAATTTACTCATGCAATTTTTACGGGGCTATCGCAGGGAATGCGTCCGTGAAATGCGGGTGGCCATGGAGCAGGCGTCGCGTGAGATGCGTTTTGAAGACGCGGCCTCCATACGCGATCAGATACAACTCATCGTAGATGCGTCAAAACTTCAAAAAGTAGATTTAAACGTGCCTGATATCAACAGTGACGTTTTTGGCATATATAAGGGAGACAGATCGGTTTGCCTTGCCGTTTTGCATTTCAGGGAAGGCCTGCTCCTTTCAATGCGCCAGTTCGTTTTTACGAGACAGGTCTGGGAAATTGAACGCGCTAACCACGAAACCGCACTAATGCAATATTACATGGATTCCCGGCAGGAACCGCCGCAGGAAATATTTATACCTGAAAACGAGGACATAAACGGCCCTCTTATGGAACAATGGTTTCTTTCCACCTTCGGAAAACCGACGCGGGTCAGTGTTCCCATTAAAGGAATCAAACGCCAGCTTGTGGAAATGGCTGAAAAGAATGCCCGGCTGTATTGCATGCAGAAGCTGACGGTCAATACGCTTGACGATTTGCAAGACCTTCAGACGCTCTTGAAACTGCCCAAATTGCCGCGCGTTATCGAAGCGTTTGACATTTCCAACATCGGCGGTGCATTCAGCGTTGCCGGGATGGTACAATTTAAGGACGGATTACCCGATACATCGAATTATCGCAGGTATAAAATCAAGACCGTGGAAGGCCAGAACGATTTTGCGATGATGATGGAAGCGGTGACTCGAAGGCTTGCGAGGCTCGGTAAAGAGCGGAAGCCATTTGCCGATTGCCTGCTCATCGACGGCGGTTTGGGGCAGATGCATGCCGCAATGGAACCAATGAAGGAATACGTCGATCCGCCAGTAGTGATTGCGCTTGCAAAAAAAGAGGAGCTTTTGCATTCGCCGTATCTAAAGGAACCGGTGAGGCTCGAGGCCTCGCATCCGGTCCGAAAACTGGTCGAACGCATACGCGACGAAGTGCACCGGTGGGCGATCGGCTACCACCGGCAGTTGCGCGGCAGGCAATTTAAGGCGACGCTTTTAAGCTCAATTCCAGGGATAGGGCCGAAAAAATCGATAGAGCTTTTAAAAGCCTTCGGGTCCGTAAGAGGGCTTAAGGAAGCGCCGGTTGAGGATATAGCAAAAGTAAAAGGCTTTTCAAAAAAGGCCGCGCAGAAATTGAAAGACCAGTTGAAGGATTAACAATGCGCAATTCCATTTATACACGAATGCTGCTTTTCTGCATAGTTCCTTTGATGTGTTTTGCCTCGAACAAGAAAGAATACCTTTCCCAAACGACCATCGACACGCTGATACAACAGGCATTTGTCAATATAAACGCCTCGTCGGGCGCGGACGTTCCCGATGCCGATGCGCGGCATTGGCAGGCGGTTATCGACGCAAAAGAGACCGTGGCCAAGCTCAAGGCCTTGGCCAGGGGAGACCCTAACGAGAAATATGTTTTGTGGAAAGTAAACGAGCTTGAATACCAGGTTTTTCTCGAAGAACGGGATATGGTCCTGAAAAAAACGCAAAAAGGGAAAAAAGAGGAAAATATTCAGATCGCCGAATTTAACAAGGAGCTTGGGAAAAAACGTCCTGATTTTATCGCGCTCACCATGATTTGCCACGGTATGAATGCCGTGGATAGAATAAAAGAAAATGAGATGGAGCGTTCGATGGACCAGCGCAGCGTTGCGATAACGCGGGAAGTCGAGATGATCATTGAAAAAGCGCTGGTCGCCGGTGATCAAAAAGTGTCGCAAAAAGAGTTTGACTATTGCAGTAAAAACCGCACAGTGCTTAAAATTCCTCCGGATAAATTCAACTGGTTTGCAATGAAAATTCAGGCCCAAAGCGAGGCTATTGAGGAAGAAAGATCACTCGATCGGGAACTGAATATTGCGGGACCGTTCCTTTCGCACAATAAGATCGGGATCGTATGGAAAAGCATATCAGACCTGCAAGGAAGACTGTACCGTATAGCGCCGGACCTTCCGATTAAGGACCGGGACGCCTATACAGCAAAAATAAATTCTCTTATCAGCATCATAAACCGCAAAGAAGATTCCCTGGTGGCATTCTGCCGCTCGGTTCTCAAGACAAAAGGGGAAGACGCCGCACTTGACTATTTGGAACATGTGCTCAGGCCCTGCGGCGTTTCCGAAGCAAAGATCGGCCAGACCAACGCCCAGATATTGCACACGGGCGGTTCGGATAAAAACATCGGCGATGCCGCCGTGAACCGGCAACTTGAGGCCGCGGACGCCCAGGAAAATAATAACAGCGGGATTAATCTTGGGGATGTGCGCCTGATCGCCAAGAAAAAAGCGCAACAACATGCCGACAGCGTTCATGCGGCGGAGGAAGAAAAAGCGCGCAACCGCCAGGTTGAACAGGCCCGCGCTGACAGCGCTAAACAGGTTGAAGAAAAACAGGCCCTTCTGGAAAATGAAAAGAAAGCAAACAACCGCGCGATGGACATTTATACCTTGATTGGAGAAAACAAAACGGAGGAGGCGCATAAAATATTTATTTCGGCCCGGAAAGACCTGGAAAAATATTTAAGCAAGGACGCCTACGGGCAACTCCAAGAAATGGTGGCACAGGCTTCGGGAACGCCTCGGCAGCGTAACGATAGAAATGAAACCGGCGGGCTGGTTCTTGTTTCAAAATCAGCAACCACGGGCGCCCAAAGCCCGGACGGTTCGGGGCAAAATTCCGATGCGGACCGGCAAAAAGCAAAACAGGTCATCATGCAGATTTATGACCTTATTGAGGCAAATAAAATTGAAGCGGCGTATAAACGCTTTATGCAGGTCCGCAGGCCCTTGGAGAAATTTCTTGATAAAGAGGCATTCGCCATGCTTGAGACATCGGTTGTTCAGGCGTACGAATCGCTTGACAGACAGGCCCATTAAGCCCGACTACTAAGCGGCCCCGAATTCCGCGTAGTACGGGCAGTCTTCGCAGTCTTCATTGACATACTGGAAAGAGATGCCTTCGATCATGCCTTCCACGATCCAGCACGGTTGGCTTGAAGGCTTTATTTTCTTGGTGCACTCCTCGCACCCCGTCGCGTTGCGGGGGTTTTTGTCTTTCCAGTAAACATAGCACTGCGGCCGTTCTTTCGGCGGTTTTAGTTTTGCGATCTCCGGTTTCACTTGAGCGGCCGCCGCGGGCGCCTTCTTTTTCGTCTCTTCCTGTTTGAAGACGTCATAGGCGTCGCGCGCTTCGCGCTGGTCCTTAACTATTTTCAACAGCCGCGATAGTTTCGTGACCTGGAACAGGTTTTTAACGTAACCTTCGGGACAAATGACGATTACTATTCCCTTAGCGGTCTGCGTTTCCTTGTGAATGGTGATGATCGCGCCGAGGCCGCTCGAGTAAATGTTGTTTACCCGCGAAAGATCGAGAAGCACGTTGCTTTTACCATGCTGTTTAATCGCGTCCCATGTTTTTCCCAAGGCTTGCGCCCTGTCATTATTGATCGTTCCTTCGCAGGTAATGATCGCAAGGTCCGCATCATAATCCGAGACTATCCCGGAATCCCGGTTCATCATAAGGTAATATTTGCATTGCTGGCATTTTTTATAAAGCTGTTTGTTTTCCTCCTGGTAAACGCCTTTGAGGATCCAGCATTTAATGTTCTCCATGTCTTGGGGATTTTCCCGGAAGCTGTTCCAGACATAACATCCATCGCGCTCTTTTTGTGAGCATTTGGTAATTTCGTAACATTTCACGGTAACGGTCCTTTCCTGATCAGGATTTACCTGATTAAAACAGGATTATCATGATTTTAACCGTGGAAAAAGATATATAATTCTTTTAATACAATATCATCCTTGCGTGAATTATTCAAGGGGAAGAAGTCAGTAAGCGGACAATGGGCGGAAATTATTTTGCTTACGCATCGGCAATATACCGCTCATTGAGCGAAGTCGTCCACCTACCGAAGCGGCAGCGCCTAAGGGCCTAGTAATGAATAAAAATACATCCCACCTGTGGATTGCGCTCAATTCAGTAAAAGGGCTAGGGCCGGTAAAAATAAAAGCGCTCCTTGAGAAATACGGTAATGCCGAAGCCGCCTTTGAGCGATTGTCCGAAGAATTCCCGGCACTGACGGGAAAGGGCCTGGAAGTTGATAAGAAGGAACTTTTAGAACAGGCGCGGAAACAGCTTGCTCGGGCCCGCGAACTGGATGTGCGCGTGCTTACGCTTGCGGACGAGGACTATCCTCTGCATCTAAAAGAAATCTATGCTCCGCCTCCCGTGCTGTTTGTTAAAGGATCGCGCGAGGTTTTTAAAAAGCATTCAATTGCCATCGTCGGTACCCGCAGATATACATCCTACGGAAAAAATGTCACCATTGCTTTGGTCAAAGAACTTGTTCAGAAGAATCTGGTTGTCGTAAGCGGCCTTGCCCAGGGGATCGACACGATTGCGCACCAGACGTGCCTGGAAAATAAAGGGGAAACAATCGCCGTGCTGGGGTGCGGCATCGATACCTGTTATCCAAGAGAAAATGAGCAATTGTCACGGCACATCATGTCGGCCGGAGCCGTCGTGTCCGAATTTCCCCTCGGGACGCAGCCGGAAAGCTTTAATTTTCCCAGGCGTAACAGAATCATCAGCGGCCTCTCGGCGGGCGTCGTGGTCATCGAGGCGCCCCTCAAAAGCGGCAGTCTTATTACCGCCAATTACGCGCTGCAGCAGGGACGGGATGTGTTTGCCGTGCCGGGATCAATTTTTTCCGCAGGCAGCGTGGGGCCCTTTAATCTGATAAAAGACGGCGCAATTCCCGTAATGTCTGCAAGCGATATTATTGACGGCATCCAGGTCATCAGACACTCAGCAATAGCCGATCCTCCAAAGGCGTTTCGCGGACTCGAAGGCGCAATGAAAATGCCCCTTGACTTATTGTCTTCTTCCGAAAAGAAAGTGCTGGACGGCATTGCGGAGTCCCCCATGCGGATTGATTCGATCGCGGAAAAAACCGGGAAATCTATTTCCGAGATGTTCGATCTTCTCCTTTCGCTCGAACTCAAGGGTTTTATTAAGCAGGTGTCTGGCCAGCAGTATTTGCGTGTTTGATATGAAAATAAAAAAAATTGGCAGATGGGTCGTCGTTGCCGTTGTTGCGCTGGTGTTGTCTTTCCTTTTTACCGGGAACAATAGTATCATTAATTTATATTCATCACACCTTGATATAAAGAAAAAAGAGCGGGAAATCCAGAAAAAACGCAAGGAAATGGATTCTTTGACCACGGAAATTAAAAAACTAAAAACGGACACTCTTTACATGGAGAGAATAGCGCGCGAAAAGCTGGGAATGGCCGGAAAAAACGAAAAGGTTTATAAATTCATTGAAGGAAAATGACCGCCATGTCTTCGCTATGGTTTAAACTTAAATTCAAATTAATGCATATGGTAAAACAGGCCCGGTCCAATATTTTGTACGGGACATTCCTCCTGTTGCCGTTACTGGTCACGATATTCATCATTTTAAAACTGTTTCACTGGATGGATTCGTGGATTTATCTGGTCATTCCACAGTCCCTGCGGAGCGACATCCTGCCGGGAATGGGTGTTGTTGCGCTGATTTTGGCGACGTATACCCTGGGACTTGTCGCGCGAAACTACCTTGGAAAGAGACTGCTGGGCATAGGGAACGAAGTTATCAAAAAGATCCCGTTTTTCAACAAGATTTACGGTATCATTAAACAGGTGGTTGACGCCATAGCGAACCCGAAAAAAAAGGTACTTGACAAAGTTGTGCTTATTGAGTTCCCGCATAAAGGCTCGTACTGTCTTGCGTTTGTCACTTCGCGGGAAAACAGGGAGATTTCAAAATCCGCGGGTGAAAAGATGATCAGCGTTTTTCTGCCGCACGCTCCGAGCCCGGCGTCCGGGTTTCTGTTTTACGTGCCCGAATCCAAGGTCACGGAGGTCGATATCGGAATGGAAACCGCCATGAAACTTATCATGTCGGCCGGCGTGGTCACTCCCGATAAAAAAGACACGGGAAAAGAATTCAGTGAATTCAAGGACATTTCATCGCTGCTTCATCTTTTCAAGCCCCCCAAAAAAGAATACCAC
>JBAVGL010000399.1:0-9320 GCA_049684795.1 Chitinivibrionales bacterium
ATGTTAAGGAGAACAAACCATTATGACGCCCAACGACCGTAAATTCACAAAAACGCATGAATGGGTAAAAATCGACGGCGCTCACGCCTTTGTGGGAATAAGCGACCACGCGCAGGATTCGCTCGGCGACATCACCTTCGTGGAACTGCCTCCGGTCGGTAAAAAAATGACAAAAGGTAAAGCATGCTGCGTCATTGAATCGGTAAAGGCGGCAAGCGATATCAACGCCCCCGTTTCCGGCGAAATCGCCTCGGTTAACCGGGAAGTCCAATCGCAGCCCGAAATTATCAACAAAGACCCTTACGGAGAAGGCTGGATCTTCACCATCAAGGATTTTTCAAAGGCCGACCTCGATGGTCTCATGGATTCGAAAAGCTACGAGGCGTTCGTGAGTTCCGAAGCATGAGCTATATCGCCAACACCAGGGACCAGCAGGAAGAAATGCTGCGCGTGTGCGGCCTTTCTTCCATCGAGGACCTTTTCAAAGACATTCCGCACGAACTCAGGCCCCGTTCATTTTCACTGCCTTCGGGCAAATCGGAGCTTGAGGTTTACCAGATTTTGGAACGTTACGCATCGCAGAATTATTCTCATCTTATCAATTTTCTGGGCGGAGGCTTTTACGACCATTTCATACCTTCCGCCGTTGACGCGATCGCCTCGCGCAGCGAATTCTATACCGCTTATACGCCCTATCAGCCGGAGCTTTCGCAAGGCACGCTGCAGGCGATGTACGAATTCCAGAGCGATATATGCCGCCTGACCTCAATGGAAGTGGCCAACGCGTCTCTCTACGACGGCGGCACGGCGCTGTACGAGGCCTGCCAGATGGCGATCCACGCCACCGAACGCCCGAAGGTGGTCGTTGACGGAGGGGTAAACCCGATTTACCGTAAAATGCTGTATTCGTACACCGCCAATCTTTCAATCGATTTCCTCGAAATCCCCGTGTCGCATGGGCAGAGCGACCGGGAAAAGGTCTTCGGCTCGCTCGACGGAAACACGGCCGCGGTTGTCCTGCAAAACCCGAATTTTTTCGGCGTCATCGACAATCACGCGGACATCGTTGAAAAATGCCATTCCATGGGCATTTTAGTCATCCAATCGGTCTATCCCATTGCCATGGCGCTCCTTAAACCGCCGGGCGAAATCGGCGTCGACATTGCCACCGGCGAGGGACAATCGCTGGGAATACCGCTTTCATTCGGGGGACCGTACATCGGTTTTATGGCCACGACAAAAAAGCTGGTGCGGAAAATGCCAGGCCGGATCGTCGGACGGACAATTGACAATAAAGGACGCGAAGGCTTTGTGCTCACCTTGCAAGCGAGGGAACAGCATATCCGCCGCGAGAAGGCAACGTCAAATATATGCACCAACGAGGCGCTGTGCGCGCTGCGCGTCCACGCGTATTTAAGCCTGCTCGGCACGCAGGGGTTCAAGGACGTGGCCGGCCTTTGCGTAAACAAGGCCCTCTATGCAAAGGCACGTTTCAAGGAAATCCCTGAGGTCAAGGTCATGGAATCGTCCCCGACGTTCAACGAGTTCACCCTTCGTCTTCCGATGGACGCCGCCGAGGTGGTGGGGAAAATGATCGAGCATGGCTTTGCGCCCGGTTTTCCCCTGGGACGCTATTATCAGGGCATGGAAAATTATCTGCTCGTCGCGGTCACGGAAAAACGCACCCGCTATGAAATCGGCGTTTGCGCGGAAACGCTTGAACATGTTTTAAGGACCACATCATCAAGGGCCGAATTTTCATGACGATCATTTTTAAGAAGTCAATCAACGGAAGGCGCGGGGTCCTTCTCCCCGAGCTCGACGTGCCGCTTGCCGCCGATTTTCCCCGGGAATACCGGCGTTCCATGGGACCCGAACTGTGCGAGCTTTCGGAGCTTGACGTCGTGCGGCATTTTACCGATCTGTCGAGGAAAAACTTCGGCGTGGACACTAATTTTTATCCGCTTGGTTCATGCACGATGAAATATAACCCGAAGGTTTGCGAAAAAATCGCACAATTGAAAGGTTTTTCGTCGCTCCACCCTCTTCTGCCGCAATTGCGACGCGGCGGGATGCTTACGCAGGGGGCCTTGGCGGTGATTTATGAGCTTGAACGGCTCCTTTGCGAAATTACGGGAATGGACGCTTTCACGCTCCAGCCGATGGCGGGCGCCCATGGTGAACTTACGGGAATGATGCTGATCGCCGCTTACCATAAAAATAAGGGGAACAGGAAAAATGAGGTACTCATCCCCGATGAGGCGCATGGAACAAACCCTTCCAGCGCGGCCATCGCCGGATACACCGTCCGGTCCGTTCCGACCAATACCGAAACCGGGATGATCGACGTGGCCATGCTTGAGTCAATGATCGGGCCCCAGACCGCGGCGGTCATGATGACGAACCCCAATACCCTCGGCATTTTTAATTCACAGATAGAAAAAATCTCCCTGTGCGCCCGTTCATTTGATGCGTTGCTTTATTATGACGGGGCCAACCTTAATGCCATACTCGGGAAGTTCCGCCCCGGTGACGCGCATTTTGACGTCATGCATGTCAATCTGCATAAGACTTTTGCAACGCCGCACGGCGGCGGCGGTCCTGGCGCGGGACCCGTGGGCGTAAAAAAGCGCCTTGAAGAGTTTTTGCCGATTTCAAGAGTGGTCAAACGTTCCGACAGCACGTATTCTCTGAATTATAATTACCCCAGATCCATTGGCTATATCGCGCCCTTTTATGGTAATTTTTCGGTGTGTCTGAGAGCCTACGCTTATATTCTCATGCTCGGGGCCAAAGGACTTACCGAGGTAAGCGAAAATGCGGTCTTAAACGCCAATTATATCATGCACTCGCTTAAAGACCATTTCCATGTCCCCTATTTACGCACATGCATGCATGAATGCGTAATTTCGGCGAAAAACCAGATGGCGCGCGGAACCAGTGCGCTGGACATCGCAAAATCCTTGATCGACATGGGCTTTCATCCGCCCACGGTATATTTTCCGCTTATCGTCAAAGAGGCCCTCATGATTGAACCTACCGAAACCGAAAGCAAGGAAACGCTGGACCTTTTCATTGGCGCTATGAAGACGATCGCGGGAAAAACGGGTGAAAACCATACCGCGCCCATAACAACGCCTGTAGGCCGCCTGGATGAGGTCAAGGCCGCGCGGGACATGGATTGCGCGTTTTTATAGTCAGGAGTATTGAATGACCAATTTTTTTTTAAACCTTTATGGCGCTATGCGCGACTAATCAGTTAGGTTCTGTAGGCGAATTATATACGCGTTTTGCGTAGATAATTACCCGTACAGAACCTTATCTGCCCTTAGGCAGGTTAGAAACTTTGTGAAAGCTTGCTTTTTATAGATAAATGAATTATTATATAGAAGAGGAATTAATTGGATTTTTGTTTATAATAATATTTAAAAGGAGATAGTTATGCGATTAAAAAACATTTCCTGGTTAAGCATGGCATTTCTGGCGTTTGCGACCTTTGCATCCTTGGCAGCGGATAAAGATACCAAAAAATTTGTCCAACCTACAAAAGACGATGTGGGCGTTTATAAAAACGATGTCCGTGAACTCTACGAAAAGCCCCTATTCACGGTAGGCTCGAACGACCGCCTGTCAATCATTTCGTCGAGCAAACAAAATTACAAAGTGCAAACCGCCAGCGGTGAAACCGGCTGGGTCGAAAAAAGGCTTGTCGTTACAGTCAGCAAAAGCAAGACCTTCGTGTTCGATGACGCCGAGGTTATCGGATACCTTGATAATCCCACCCCGGTTTACATTATCGACGCTGACAACCCTAACGCCGACCCCATCAAGCTCGACCGTTCGTTCGCCGATGCTTTGAGGGAAAACGTTGACAAGGAAACCGTCGAACGCCAGGTCAAGTAGCGAAAAAACGCGATAGCGCGATAAAAAAGGGAATGCGCACAAAAGTGCATTCCCTTTTTTATTTCTTCCATGAAGGTTCAACGAGGATTTAAATTATTTCAAATTCTGCTTCTCTTTTTTCTTCATCAGCAGCCGCCAGATTTTATCGACTATTTCCTTGCCGTCAAACGGCTTGACGATAAAATCATCGGCCCCGCAGGTAAAGCATTTTTTTATCTCATCATTCTGGGTGCCCGCGGAGAAAAACGCGATGGGAATGTTTTTGGTTTCCTCCTGACTCCGGAGGATCTTGCAAATACGGTATCCGTCCATTCCCGGAAGGTATGAATCCAGAAGTATTATCGACGGCGTGGTATTGAATGCGGTCATTAAACCGATTTCCCCGTTTTCGGCAACAAGCACGTCAAAGACGTTATCCAGCACCATCCGGGCGATTTCAACCGCTTCCCGGTCGCTATCGATAAAAAGAATGGTTGGTTTCTTGTCAATATTCTGCGTTTCCGCCGTGTACCTGCCGCCGTCATTTTTGTCGTCGGGCCTCAGGATTATTCCTTTTGTTTCATCATCGTCCCACTCGATCTTTGCCTCGACGGGAAGAACAATATGGAATTCGCTTCCCGGAAACCTGCTGTCGACCATGGCGCCTTCGCTCTCCACCCATATCTGCCCGCCGTGACGCTCTACGATCCCTTTGACAATTGACAGGCCGAGACCGGTCCCGCCGCCCATGAATTTTGAAAAATCGGAGCTGTGACGATTGGTGCTGCCCACTTCATAGAAAGGATCAAATATTTTCTTTTGTTCGGCTTTGTCAATCCCGATCCCGTTGTCTTTCAGGACAAGATGCAAATGATCCTTGTCTTCCAGAAAAAGCCTGACTTCGACCTTCGAATTGTCGGGGGAATATTTGAGCGCGTTGCTGAAAAGGTTGGTGAACACCTGCTGCATCCGCATTTTGTCCCCGAAGAATTTGGGCAGGCCGTCGCTGAAGACGCAATCGAAAGTGATTTTACGGTTTACGGCGAAATGAGACAACTCGTCGAGGCATTCCCTGGCAATGGCACCTAAATCAATGAATTCGGGCTTAAGCCGCAGTTTTTTCTGCTCGATTCTCGTCACATCGAGGATATTATTGACCACGCGATGGAGCCTGTCGGCGGCCCGGTTTATGCTCTCGATCATGCGATAAATATTGGCGTCTATCTTATCTTTCATTGTGTCAATAATAATATCCGAGTAGCCTTTAATGGAAGTGAGCGGCGTTTTAAGTTCGTGCGAGGCGATGCTGAGAAAATTGGATTTCAGGTTGCTTACTCTTTTTAATTCGGTCACCGAAAGGATCAATTCCGAATTCATTTTTGCCATTTCAACATTTTTCTTGTCAATTTCCTTGGCGGTCAAGATATCGCTTGTTATATCGCGAAACACCCACGCCAGCACGTCGGGCAAGACTTCATTGTTTGCGATATAAAACGCGCTTAACATGCAAATGATATCGCTGCCGTTCTTGCAAACCATGGAGACCCTTTTGTCACAGGATTTCTCACGCATCAAGAGGTCATGCAGCTCGCTATAGGGCGTTCCGCCTCCGGTATCGGAAAAATGGGCGCTGAAATTCATGCCCTGGATTTTCTCGCGATCAAACTTTAATACATGTTCCGCGCAAACATTGGCGTACTGGATTTTCCCCTCGAGCGAAGTCACGACGATGCTTATCGGGGTCAATTCCACGATGCGCGTCATCAGGACCATGTCGTCCTGGATATTTTTGTGGTCTTTCAGCTTGAAAAACATAGGCTATAGAAATCTTCCTAATTGCTAAAAGTAAATCTGAGCACGGCTGCGGCAATACCTCGATGTCTGATTGTTAACCTGCCTAAGGGCAGGTAAGAAACTCTAAGTTCAAATTATCAATGCAAAATGCATAGATAATTTGAACAGAGTTTCTAAAATTTCACTTCCGGCGCTTTTTGCGCGGCTTTATCCGATTCAAAATAGATTTTTGGCTCCAGCTTCATACGCTGAGCGACAAATTGTTCGAGAAAACCGCGTATCGCCTGATTATAGATTTGAGCGGCTTCATTATAACTTCTTCGGGCAACGGCGATCCTGTTTTCAGTCCCTTCGAGTTGTGCCTGTAAATCCAGAAAATTTTCGTTGGCCTTAAGATTGGGATAATTTTCCGCGACAACAAGCAGCCGGCCCAGCGCCGAAGTGAGTTCGCCGTTGGCATGGATTTTATCATTAACGGTTTGCGCGGAACCGACCCGCGCGCGGGCCTCCGTGACCTCGGTGAGGACTTTGTCTTCATGCTGCGCGTAGCCTTTGACAGTATTGACCAGATTGGGGATCAGGTCGTATCTGCGTTGCAACTGGTTATCAACCTGGGCCCAGGCAGATTTTGTTTGTTCGTCAAGCCTGACGAAATGATTGTATGTTCTCATATACCAGCCCCAGACCGACAATACGCCCACGATAATAACCGCGACAATAATCAGAGCGGTCAGGGCCGCGGGGTGTATTTTTGCGTTGCTTTTGCGCGAAAACAGAGGCCCGATTTTCATATATTTACCCTTTCGTTGTTTGCCGAATCGATTTGATCGATGAGCGTATCAATGGTTTTTAGATAGGTATCGAATAAAGACCCAAAAGCATGTCTGGACGTTACACGGCGGGTTGATTGAAGCGCTTCCGATAAAGCCGAAGCGCCCAGATTATAAAGGTCCTCCACGGCCATTATAACATCATTTTTCATTTTTGGAACCGGTCTATTATTAAGCCTCAAAAGAGCCTTGAAGACCGGAAGAAGCTTTTTTATCGAAGCGTTCAAAAGGCGGGAAAGCGTATCGGCATTTCCGTTGCAATACACGAATTCCTTGCGCAAGTGGATTGATATCCCGCGAAGTTCCCTTTCACATTGCAACCGCATATCATCACGTTTGATATCAAGCTGGGCAAACACATCTTCGCCATACAGGACGCGGTAATTCAGTTGAATGTCAAGGAATTCGACCGGGTATGAATCCAGTGAAGACGCTATGAAGCCTTTCGTCATGAAAAAAGGTACCGTAACTTTCCGCCCGGCCCATTTTTTTGCCACGCTCAGGCACTTCTGCATGCGCTCAATTGAATAGTCTTTCAAAACAATCACCGTATTTATATCCGAAACACCTGGCCGGTACTCATGCGTGACCGCGCTTCCATACATGATCACGCTAACCAGCTCGTCGCCAAAAAGTCCGCGATAATCGGTCACGAATTCTTCGACAATATCGTTCGGGTTAACTATCTTTTTCATTCTTCCGCCTTCATCCTTTTAGAACCGTCCGCTCGCTCCCCCGCCGCCGCTCATGCCTCCGCCGAAACCTCCAAAACCCCCGCTTCTTCCAAAGCCTCCGCCAAATCCTGAAGAACCGTATCCCGACCTGCTGCCTGAAAACACGGAAGACAGTATAAGCATAAAAAGAATCGATCTGCCGACACGGGTACCGACCAAGAACAAAAGCAGAAGCACGCCACAAACGACTACGACTGGGTTCAGCTTTACGTTTTGACCGCCGGCCGGTCCGGATGATGGCGGTTCATAGCCGATAAGATCATTAAGCGACGTATTATGCGCCCTGGCGGCGAGTTCCCCGAGAGCAAGAAGCGTATTGAAAATCCCGGGGTCCCACTGGCCCTTTGACAAATAGGGCGTGGCGATGTCCCTGATGATCCGTTTGGACTGTGCGTCGGTAATATATCCTTCCGCACCGTAACCGGTTTCTATGCGAATAGACCGTTCGGCAAGCGCCACCAGGACCAGGACGCCTTCATCGGTCCCTTTACGTCCTATTCCCCATGTTTTAAACAGCCTGTTCGCGACATCATCAATATCGCCCCCGTCAAGTGACGGGGCCGTCACCACAACAAGCGACACGCCTGTTTTTTGCAGCAAGGCCCGTGACAGTTGTTCACAAGAACTCTTGGTATCGTCCGAAAGGACCCCTGCAAAGTCATTGACCGCCCCGCCAGGCTTTTGTTCGAGCAGTGTTGCGCGTGAAGATACGCACAGGGCCGCCACTAATAATCCGCAGATCAACCTGCCGGACGGAGAAAGGGTTCGAATCATTCTATGAATACTGCGCCGTTTCAGGAAGACATGGTTACGTGTTCAATTTCATGACGGAGCTTTTCGACCTCACTGAAGTTTTCCTTGCGCACTTCCGAAATTTTCTTTGCATAGAGCTCCAGGAGCTTAAAATATTTCGTCGTCAATACGTTCTGGTTGGCGATGATTGAAACGATCGTGTCCACATCGTCCTTGAATTGATATCCCTTCATGAAAGTCCTGAATTGTTTTTCCGCCGCCGAAAATATCTTCGGGTCTTTTCTGCAATACAGCATGTTGGGAATAAATTCCTTGATGATTTTATCCTCCAGATTGACGCCGCGGGATGAATAAGTGACTTCGGGAAGTTCATTTTTTTCAATTTGGGAAATCAATTGCTCTATTTCATTTCTGACCTTTTCGATTTCCTGTTCCCTGAATTGCGCCTGATACAGGATGGGAAAAGAATTGACGCTTAAGATCGCGTTACCGATATTTTTGAAGGTGCCGGCAAAAAACACGTCGCCTTCCTGATCCAGGATCTCCGTTTCCGTGTGAAAGGGGACTATTTTCGCGGGAGTCGGGATGAAATCTTCCATTTCATCGAAATTTTCAATTTTGTCGCGCAGTTTCTGAGGGTCCAAAGCCGATTCCAGCCCTCCTAATTTCTCCAGAAATTCCTCCAACCCTTCTTCGAGAGAAATACCCATTTCCGATTTAAGGAAATCGCGCAGGTTGTTCTGGTCCCTGTAGTTTCCCTGCGCGACGAGGAATTTGTCATAGATCATTGAAGCAATATTATTTTTCATCGAAATGAGCTCGGCCGGGTCGATATCAAGAACGGCATAGACCGTACACCTGCCATCCAGACGATCTTTGTTCCCTTTTTTCTGTTCTATGCCCAGCAGCATGACTTGTTCTCCCAAAACGCCCATGGAGACTAAACGATTTTGTCTAGATTGGACAATGCTTTTCTTTCGGCATTAATCCCCCTGATCAGGACCACTGTCGATATAATAAGCATTATATGCCATCCCACGGGAAAATGCGTCCCCGATAAAGCCAGCAAGTTTACGCCTAAGAATATTGGCGAAACAGCAAAACATGCCATTTTAAAGCATCTCCCGAAGGTTTTTTTCTTTTCAATCCTAAAAATACATGCTGCAAATCCAAGGAACACAATACTCATGCAAAAAATGCCCGCATTAACCGCCCCGGCTTGAATGCAAAAATTAAAGGCCACACCGGCAATATCAAGCAGGAGAAAGCGCCTGATTCCATCTTTTGTAAAGACAAGGCTCCCTGCGCCGGGCAGCCATTGCGCATA
>JBAVGL010000400.1:0-1592 GCA_049684795.1 Chitinivibrionales bacterium
ATATTACAAACTTTGCGGTAATGAAGTCGTACATTGTATATTTTGTCATATGGCTAAATTTAGTGTATCATATAACAACAAAATCATCAAGACCTATGAGCTTGAAGATGCGGTTATTACAATCGGACGGCTGCCGGAAAACAAGATTTGCATTTCAAACATGGGGATTTCCCGGCGGCACGCAAAGCTGGAAAAAGACTCCAGCAGTAATTTCACGCTTACCGATTTCAGCTCCTTGAATGGCACGTTTGTCAATAATAAAAAGGTTTCAAAAACGGTCGTCTCGAGGGGCGATACGATCACCATAGGCAAATACACAATTATTTTTGAACCCGATGATAAAAGCGGGCATGATGAAAAAAGCGCGACCGCGGAAGCCTTGATCAAGGGACCATCAACCGAGGTTCCCGCGGAAAATGAAATAAAAGAAGTTACCGCAAAAGAACAAACATCAATTTCACCGGAGCAACCCAAAGACGGCGCCACGGCCGCGGGCGCGGTTTCATCGGTGCTTATTGAAACCAATAAACATGTCGTTTACAAGCTTGACAAGCCGTTCATCACCCTTGGCGCGTCCGAAAATGACGATATTTTCGTTTCGGGGTTCATGGTTGGAGAAGGACATGTGGAAATCGAACGTAAAGAAAACGAATTGTGGATCCGTTCACAGAAATTCATGGGAAAGTTCCGGGTAAACGGCAGGAAAGAGAAAAACCATCTTCTACGGCATAAAGACCGGATTGAAATCGGTTCAAGTTTGTTCCGCTACATGGAAAATGGATAAATGCAATGAAAGTGGCCATCATCTCCGATATTCATGCGAATAGTGAGGCGTTGGAGGCGGTTTTAGCCGATATAAAACGGCAAGAAACGGATGAAATCATCTGCCTGGGCGATATTGTCGGCTACG
Organism: Chitinivibrionales bacterium; assembly: GCA_049684795.1. GTDB lineage: Bacteria > Fibrobacterota > Chitinivibrionia > Chitinivibrionales > FEN-1185 > JBAVGL01. The sequence goes on from JBAVGL010000400.1 coordinate 911, forward strand.
GGGCCAACCCGAATGAATGTATTGAGGTTGTAAAAAGCGCCTGTTCTCTTATTATTTTGGGCAACCACGATGCGGCCGCCATCGGCATTCTTTCTACCGATCATTTCAACGTCCATGCAAAAATTGCCATCGACTGGACCGCCGAAAACCTCACCGCAAACGCACAATCTTTTTTACGGTCGCTGCCGCTTAAGGAAAACAAATATTCCCACACATTTGTCCACGCTACTCCTTATGAGCCGAATATGTGGTATTATATCACCTCTCTTGAAGAAGCCGCTTTTAATTTTCAATTTTTCGAGACCGTTTTTTGTTTCGTCGGTCACACGCATATTCCTATAATTATTGTTTTGGAAAATGAAAAAGAAGTCTACGTTCATCAAAGCAACGAAATAAAATATTCCGAAACAAAACAGGCGCGCTTTCTTATTAATGTCGGCAGCGTGGGCCAACCGCGGGACCGTAATTCAAAAGCATGCTACGGCATTCTTGACACGGATGCGCAACTGTTTTCTTACCATCGCGTTGCCTATGACATAGCAAAAACCCAGAATAAAATGCGGAAAATAAAAATGCCCGATTTTTTAGTTTCGCGGTTGGTTGATGGCAGGTGAAAGTATGGCAAAGCGGAACGCCGTAGTTTGTTTATTGATGTTCATGCTGATGTTTCTTTTTTGTTCAA
>JBAVGL010000401.1:0-1882 GCA_049684795.1 Chitinivibrionales bacterium
GGCGGTCCCCCTGCGCACGACGCCGGTAAGGATGTCGCACATAATGTAGGACGTTGCCGACGATAAAACCTGGACTTCGTTTTGTTCGTGTTCTTCCAGTATCTTGCCGTCTCTGTTGATAATACGCTTTACAAAAAACGGCGCGACCTTAACGCCCTTGTTGGGGAAAATCGAATATGCGGTCGCCATTTCCATGGGAATGACCTCGCACGAGCCAATTGCGAGCGACGGCACGGCCTCAAGGCGCTGCTTGAGTCCCATGCGGCGGGCGTACTCGACCACCGTATCGGGGCCGATCTGGATTATTGTCTGGATGGCGGCAAGATTAAGGGAGTGTTCGATGGCATGGCGGATGGTTACCGGGCCTTCAAATGTTCCCTCATAATTTTCGGGCCGCCATTCACCCTGGGGAGTTTGTAACGTGATAGGCTGGTCCATGACGAGGCTTGACGGAGCAAAGCCGTGTTCCATGGCGGCGGTATACAGAAAGGGCTTGAAGGAAGAACCCGGCTGCCGAACGGCCTGTATCGCGCGATTAAATTTACTTTCGGCAAAATCCCGTCCGCCAATAAGCGTGAGAACGGCCCCGGTTTTTACGTCGAGCGCGACGACCGCGGCTTGAAGTACCCGCAGGTGCAGGGAATCGGGCAGGGCGTCGCATTCTTTTTTGTAAACGTTATACAGCGAATCGAAATGCGCCATGAAGGCGTCGTGGGTCAGGTGGTGGCGCAGATTGATGCCGGACTTCCATAAAAACGTGTTGTCCATTTTTTTCTGGAGATCATGGAGGTGGCCGGCAACCGCCTTCTCCGTTGAGTCCTGCGCTTCCGGGTCGAGCGTGGTGTAAATGGTGAGCCCGCCGTTATAGAGAAGGTCGTCTCCGTACTTTTGTTCGGCATATTGCCTGACTAATTCGACGAAATACGGGGCGTGCTGGGAAATGTCCTTTTGCGGGTTGCAGGAAACGGGAGACTGTGAAACCGTTTCAAAGGTGTTTTCGTCGATGAAACGCATCTTGAGCATTGCGTGAAGCACTGCGCTTCGGCGCGCGACAATGCGCTTCTGGTTTATTTTTTTATCCGGCCGGTACCGTTCGGGGAGCTGAATAATGCCCGCGAGCACCGCGCATTCGTTCACGTCGAGTTTGGAGACCGGTTTATTGAAATAACAGCGGGAGGCCGCTTCAACGCCGTAGACCCCGGCCCCGAAATAGACCTGGTTCAGGTACAACTCAAGGATTTCCTTTTTCGTATAATACGATTCTATTTGCACAGCGGTCATGGCTTCGCGGATTTTCCGGATCATCGAGGTCTGTGAGGAAAGATAGACGTTGCGCGCCAATTGCTGCGTAAGCGTGGACCCTCCCTGGGCATAATGGCCCCGCACGAGGTTGACGATCATTGCCCCCAAAATCCTTTTAATGTCAACGCCCCAGTGATCGTAGAATTTCCTGTCTTCGATGGAAAGCACCGCGTTGACCAGGTTTTCGGGGATTTTTTTAAGGGGCACCCACGAACGTTTTTCAATGCTGAACTCGTACACGAGGGCGCCGTCTTTTCCCATTACTTTCGATGAAAGCGGCGGTTCAATATTTTCGAGTTGGTCGAGGGTGGGCAAGGTCTGATACATCCGGTATAAAAACCAGGCCCCGCCTATGGTCATGGCCGAAAGGCCTATGAGTACCGCGAGCAGGAAGGTAACGATCCTTTTCCCCTGAGTTTTAAGCGGCGCGGGAGGAATGCCGGAATTATTCTCCCGCGGAGACGAAGAATCCTGAATGAAATTCATGATGAATATAGAAAAAAACTCTGAAGTTAAACGAGTAATTATTTAATGACCGACAAAGGTCGATGTTATATTTTAATAAAATACATGGCATCCC
>JBAVGL010000402.1:0-2664 GCA_049684795.1 Chitinivibrionales bacterium
CATGAAAGCTCATCTGACAATTCTTGACACGGACAAGATAGGATTAAATGTCAAAAAAGCGAACGCGCCCGATTACAGCCTCGATGGCCTGAATATCAAAGGTGATGTTCAGGGCACGATTTCGATCATTAAAAAGTTCAACGATTACTGGACCACAACGAGCGAAAATGTGGAAATCCGCAACATGAACCTTCTTTTGTACGGACTGCCCGGGACCGGGAAAACGGAATTCGCCAAGCACATCGCGCGGCTTATGAAACGGCGTTTAATTGTCAAACGCGCCAGTGACATTCTCAGCATGTGGGTAGGCCAAACCGAGAAAATCATACGCCAGGCGTTTTGTGAGGCGGAAAGGGATAAGGCCGTGCTCTTTATCGACGAGGCAGACTCCTTGCTGGGCGCTCGTGAGGGCGCCAGCCAATCTTGGGAAATCACCCAAGTCAATGAGATGCTCACGAACATGGAAAACTTTCGGGGTATGCTAATCTGTGCCACGAATTTTAAAAGGATCGTAGACTCAGCGGCAATCAGGCGTTTTAACATCAAACTTGAGTTTGACTATCTCAAGCCAGAAGGCGCCGTCACTTTTTACAACCTCTTTATGAAAAACCTGGTTGAAACGTCCCTTTCAGACCAGCAGTCTGCGGCAATTGGCTGCATTCCTTCGCTTACGCCGGGGGATTTCAAGGTCGTGTACCAGAAATATTCGTTTCTTGATAAGAAAGATCTCTCCCACAACCGCATTATCGACGCCCTTCGGGAAGAGATCAGGGCCAAGAACGCGAATGCCGGGAAAACAATGGGGTTTTCGGGAGTATAGGATTGTATAATGGGTTTATGAATATCATCATCCATCGGGGCAGTCATGAAATAGGCGGCAGTTGCGTGGAAATACGGTCTGACCGGAACCGAATCCTTGTCGACCTGGGCCTGCCACTTACTACCGTCGGGAACAACGACTCAGGCGACGGTGAACTTGAAAAACTGTCCGGTGAGGAGCTCCTGAAAAAAGGATGGCTTCCGGATATTGAAGGAATTTATGCATGGGACAAACGCTCATCATCCATCGATGCCGTCGTGCTTTCGCACCCGCATCTTGATCATTACGGATTCATCAAATATTTAAAAGACCAGGTCCCCATTTATATGGGTGAAGCCGCAAAAGATCTGATACAAACGGCATCTGTTTTCACATCATTCCCGCAAAACGTGCCGAAAAATGCAATTGCAATTCAGCACAGAAAAAGATTAACAATAGGCGATTTTATAATCACGCCGTACCTGATGGACCATTCTGCATTCGACGCATATGCTTTTCTGATAGAATCGGGCGGCAAGCGGGTTTTTTATTCTGGGGATTTTCGTTCACATGGCCGCAAGGCGAAAATGTTCGATTGGCTGGTAAGTCGCGGCCCGACCGGCGTTGACGCCCTGCTTATGGAGGGAACAGTCCTCGGCAGCAGCAGGATAACGGCGGTCACCGAAAGCGATATTGAGCGGGCTTGTATCGACAGAATACAAAGGACCGGCAATTCAATTGTTTTGGCCTATTCTTCGTCGCAAAATATCGACCGGCTTGTGACGTTTTACCGGGCAGTATTGCAAACCGGCCGGTTGTTTGTCATTGACGTGTATACCGCAACGATCCTTGACTGTTTGAAGAAATACTCGAAGGTGCCTTATCCATCAAAGCAATATTCAAAGCTTAAAGTGCTTTTCACCAGATGGCAATGCGATCGGCTCAAGTGGCAGGGAAACGAAAATATCATGTATAAATTCAAAAATTATAAAATCACCAAAGAAGACATCGCCGCTCATCCTGAACGGATATGCCTGCTTGTTCGGCCATCAATAAAAACCGACCTTGAAAAAATTGACGGCCTGGAAGGCGGGGCGCTTATTTATTCGATGTGGGAAGGCTACCTTGAACAGCCGTATATCAAGGCGTTCAAACTGTATATGAAAGATCGCGGCGTTTCGTGGCACAACATCCATACAGGAGGCCACGCCACGCTGGATGCGCTCAAGAAAATGGTCGAAAGGCTCCAGCCGAAGGTTCTGGTTCCGATACACACTCAGGAGCCTGGGGAGTATTCGAAGTATTTTTCAAGGGTCAAGATTGTGAAGGACAAGGAACTATTTACGGTGTAATATTTAAAAAAAGAACATACTTATAAAATGGAGTCTAAAAATGCCAATTAATAATCAGCAAATTCAAAAATTAAAGAACGAACCCAACGAACACTATGACGATTGGGCAAGTTGGGCTATATGGGACCCAAAAGAAGATAATCATGATTTTCAACATAATATTGAAGCGTTTTGTAACCCATATACAAATAAAAGATTATGTTGGGCTCAAAAGGAAATTGAGACTAACCCACAAAATTTGCTAAACGAAATTGTCATCCTCGGATTAAATATTTCTACAAAGTGCGAAAAATGGTCCAATTTTCATCTTACCCAAGAGCGAGCAGGGAGAAATCCCCAACATGATAGGAAATTGCGGTTTTTGTTTGACAAAAGCCAATATCGTGGAGCATATATGACGGATCTTTTTAAAACAGAAACTAAGGAAAGCGATAAGGTACTGAAGCTAGCAAAAAATGAAATTTGGAGAAATTCTCATTTTAATAACCTTCAAAACGAATTAAAGGTTATAGG
>JBAVGL010000403.1:0-27670 GCA_049684795.1 Chitinivibrionales bacterium
CTCCCGTCGCCGCACCGCCTGCGGGCGCGGCGGCCATGGGGCCCGCCGACGCCGCGCAGAAGCAGGTGGAGGAAATATATATGCTTATCGGCGGCAACAAGATAGAAGACGCCGTCAACCGGTTCAAAGAACAGAAGGCCAACCTTGTCAAATATGTAAATCCCGAAGCGTTCAAGGTCCTCAAATCAACCATCGATCAATTGTCGGAATCCATAAAAAAAACCAATCCAAAGAAACGGTGATTTCGCCCGCAACGGCAGGACTTCACCCGGTTATCGTTTGCAAAGGAGTCCTCAATGGCTGATCTCCTGGAGTCAAAGTCGGACAAAGACGGTCGGAAGAAATTCTGGGAAATCGATGATTCAAAGGACCGGGCCGGGATACATAAGAAGCACGGCCCCTTCTCCTTCCTTAACCCCAACCAGTTCAATTTCTCGATCTGGTACTTCGTCGCCGCTCTCCTCCTGCTGAGCATCGCCAACCAGTACATCCTTCGACCGCGCGAGAACTCGGTGGATTACAGCGAGTTCAAATCGCTGGTCCGTTCCGGCACGATCAAGCGCGTTGAAATGTCGGAGCGTTCCCTCAAGGGGTTTCCGTATACTAAGGAGAAGGCGCAGGCCGCTATTCAGAAAGGACCGGGCGACCAGCTTGCCCTGGCCCGCGAAGGCATATACCGCACCGTGCCGGTGGCCGATCCCACGCTTGCCCGCATAATGGACTCAATTGGCGTGCAGTACTATGCCGTGCCGCAGTCCGATGGGTCATGGATGAATTTCCTGCTCAGTTGGATCCTTCCTTTCGTGATCATGATCGTAGTCTGGAACCTGATTTACCGCCGGATGGGTAAGTTAGGCGGCGGGGTCATGCAGTTTGCCCAGAATAAGGCCCGCCTGGTAGCTGAAGGTGATACGAAAACGACTTTCGACGACGTTGCCGGAGCGGACGAGGCCAAGGAAGAACTCATCGAGGTCGTTGATTTCCTGAAGAATCCGGGCAAGTATACCGAGATCGGCGGAAAGATACCCAAGGGCGTGCTCCTCGTTGGCCCGCCGGGGACCGGCAAGACCCTTCTCGCGCGGGCGGTCGCCGGCGAAGCGAAGGTGCCTTTTTTCCGGATGAGCGGCGCGGACTTCGTCGAGATGTTCGTGGGCGTGGGCGCGGCCCGCGTTCGCGATCTCTTTAGTCAAGCAAAGGAAAAAGCGCCCTGCATCATTTTCATCGACGAACTCGACGCCATCGGCAAAAGCCGGTCGCCCATTGCCGGCGGCAACGATGAACGGGAGCAGACCCTGAACATGCTCCTGGTGGAGATGGACGGGTTCGATTCGAGGACCGGCGTGATCATCCTTGCGGCCACCAATCGGCCCGAAGTGCTCGACGCCGCCCTGCTGCGCCCGGGCCGTTTCGACCGGCAGGTGCTTGTCGACAAGCCCGACCTCAAGGGACGCGAGTCGATTTTAAAGATCCATTCGAAAGGTGTCCATCTCGATGAGAGCGTTGACCTCACGGTCATCGCGCGCAATACCGCGGGCTTTGCCGGCGCTGACCTCGCCAATATCGTCAACGAAGCCGCGCTCATGGCGGTGCGCGCCGGGAGAACCAAAGTGTCCCAGCCCGATTTTATGGAAGCTATTGAAAAGACTGTGGCCGGCTTGCAGAAAAAGGGCAGATTGATCAATCCCAAGGAGCGCCGCATCGTGGCGCATCACGAAACGGGCCATGCGCTTACCGCCCTGTTCACTCCCGGCTCCGACCCCGTTCAGAAAATATCCATCGTTCCCCGCGGCCTGAGCGCACTGGGTTATACGATGCAGACGCCCACCGAAGACCGTTACCTGATGACGAAGGATGATCTGCTCGGCAAGATCGACGTGCTCCTTGGCGGGCGGGCGGCCGAGCAAATCATTTTCGGCGAAGTTTCGACTGGGGCCTCAAACGACATCGACCGTGCAACCGATATCGTCCGGCGCATGCTCACCGACTACGGCATGAGCGAAAAGTTCGGCAACATGGTCCTGCGGAGCCAGAAGAGCCCTTCATTTCTGGGCGAGGGGGGCGCGACTTCGCGTGAATACGCCGAATCGACCCAGCAGTACCTCGACGAGCAGACCGCCCGGATCATCGATGAACGGTACCGGCACGTGCTGTCCCTGCTAACGGAGAAGAAACAGGCCATAGAGAAGGTCGCCGCCGTACTCCTCGACAAGGAAATGGTTGACGCCGGCGAATTCCGCGAGTTGGCCGGCGAGCCGGCGCCAGGCGCTTGATCGAAGCGAAGCGAGGAGGGGTGAGTTGGCGCACCAGATGCCTTGCAGCTTACTGCGGGGTTCTTCACTGTCGGCATTTAACTCTTCCACGCCGGCTTCCATTTCAATCCGATCAATCTCGCCGCGTCGGCCACGGTCGGACTGTCTAAAACTTTCCTGGAAAGTTTCTCTGCCTCCGCACTGTCAACCCCCATGATCAACTTCTGAACGCGCGGAATATTCCTCGGCGGGACCGTGAAGGCGGATATTCCCATTCCGATAAGCACGGGTATCAATTCCCCGGCGCTTGCCATGTCCCCGCACAACGAAACATTCTTGTCATGCTTTCGGGCCGCTTGCACTAAGGCAGATATCGCCCGCAAAATCCCCGGATGCCAGGGAACATACCAGTCCGCCATCTGTTCGTTGGTGCGGTCGATTGCAAGCATGTATTGCACAAGGTCGTTGGTCCCAATGGAAAAAAAATCCGTTTGCGCGGCCAATTCGTCCGCTATTCCCACGGCGCACGGCAATTCGATCATGGCGCCGATCTCTGGCGCGGATTGGTGCGGGATTGCGCGGGACTTAAGGTCCTCGGCAAGCAATTGCACGGCGGCTTTGACAAAAAGAAATCCGTCAACCGACGCCACGAGGGGGAACATGATCTTTACCGGGCGATCAAACCCCGCGCGTAGCAGCGCGCGGACCTGGGTCTTGAAAATCTCCTGATGGCGGAAGGAAAATCGGAGGCCGCGCAGACCGAGGAAAGGGTTTGATTCCGCCCCTACGGGGCAGTATCTGAGGATTTTATCGCCGCCGATATCGAGCGTCCGGAAAATAATTTCGCGGCCGTCCGCAATTTTCATGATGCTTCGATAAATCGCGTACTGTTCGTCTTCCGAGGGAAAACCGTCGCGGAGCAAAAACGGCATTTCACTTCTGTAAAGGCCAATGCCTTCCGCCCGTAATTCGCGCGCGATTTTTGCCTCGCTTACCAGGCCGATTGCGGCCAGAAGACGGATGCGCCGGCCGTCTTTCGTGCGCGTCTCCGGCAGGACGTCGCGTTCGACGGGAAGAACCTGACCTCGCGTTTCAAGGAGGGTTTTGTAACCGGTAAGGACGGCGGAATCGGGGTCCACGCAAATCGTGCCCACATACGCATCCATCAAAAGAGGCGTCCCGGGGGCGATGTCGCCCAGGGCCGACGCATCGACGAGAACCATGGGTATCCCGAGGCTTTGCGCAAGCACCGAAATGTGGGCGGTGATTCCGCCGACGGTAAGAATCACGCCTTCGGTTTTCTGGGCCACCAGCCGAAGAATGTCGGACGGCAATAATGATGACGTGATAAGGATTTTTCCATGATAATCGGCGCTTATGTCCGAACCTTCGGATCGGGTGAGATTCGACAAAATACGATTGGTGAGATCGGTCAGGTCCTGCACTTTTTCCCTGAGTCGGGGATTGGGGCTTTGAGAAAGGATGGATTCGTAGTCATTAACGACCAAGTTGACCGCTTCGACGACCGGCGTCCCGTTTTCAATCTTCGTTCGAATCCTGCCTGTAAACCCGGCGTCGTCAAGAATCGCGAGATGGGCGGCGAAAATCTGCGAAACGGTCTCCGTCATGCGCTCCTGAATGCTGCGCTGAAACCGAACCAGTTGCTCGCGCGTTTGCGCGACGGCGCGCAGAAAATCTTCAAGAGTGAGCGTTGTATTGACATTCGCGGGACGCATGGTCGGGGTTTCGTCGGTCCCCGGTAGAAAAACGGCCGCGCCCATCACAATGCCGTCCGACGCGGACTTCCCCCGGACGAATCGCGGCGTTTTGTTCACGATTTTGCCCTGATAATTTCCTTCACTATGCGAACGATGATTTCCGGCGTGACCAGGACGGTGTTGATGACCATGTGGTAGTGAGCGGGGTCATTTATGTCTCCAAAACCGTGTCTTTTGACCCACAGTCGTTGCTCGCGTTCCGTGACGGCAATATGCTTTGCCGCCTTCTCTTGAGTCAGTCGTAATTCCCGCATGACGTTTTTCACTCTCAAATCAAGCGGGGCAACGAAGCGAAGACCGAGCGTTATCATTTCCGGCGGAAGCAGCAAATTTGCACCCCTGCCCAGAATTACCGCGTTTCCGTGGCTGGCGATCGTGAAGAGGACTTTTCTGAGAGACTGCAAATATTGAAAAGACGTAAAAACGGGTTCAGGTGAAAAAGCGGCCAGCCAATCTTCAAGATCCAACTGGCAATTCTCGTCCATCGTCGCGACCGCCTGTTCGCTCACGTGGGCGTCCTTCGCTATCTCTTCCACTATTTTCCAATCATACAGAACCAACCCTAATTCATCGGCAAGCTTTTTGGCAATGGATTCGTCGTTGCTTCCCGGTTCCCTTGCGATCGCGATCACCGGTCCGTGCCCGGTTTCCTTCGGTTCCTGGTTTCGGCGTCCCCATAGTTGAAGTTGAACTTCCATAAACCGCTGCAGGGTTTCGGTCGAATTCATAGGCCGTCCTTTCAAACAGGTGACGTCCGATTGCAGAGAAAATAGGGTAAAAAGCCTCTTCCCAGTAAAATTGCATTTTTCCTATTGCGATGTCAAATAAAATTTAGTACGCGCAGATGTTTCCCCGCGTCAGCCCTTCAATTTCCCCAAAAAAAATACAAAATTTTGGGAGGTGCGAAACCAACATGAAAAAACCATTTTATGATAGGTTTCGTTAAAATATACCTGAGCGTTTTATATGGTCTGAAGGGGCATTCAAATTATAACGCGGCGGATATAAAACATACCAGTTTAAAAATCAGCCTACGGCCAAGCAGGATATATGAAAATCAGTATCATTATTCCAACTCTTAACGAAGAACACTATCTCCCTTTGCTGCTGAGCAGTATTCAGAAGCAATCATTCAAAGGCTATGAGGTTATTGTCGCTGATGCGCATTCGCGCGATACTACCGTTCGCATAGCTGAGCGATTTGGCGCAAAAGTCGTAGACGGAGGTATGCCTGCAAGAGGAAGGAACAACGGCGCACGAGTTGCTCATGGCGATTTCCTCTTTTTTCTAGATGCGGATGTCGTTCTGCCTGGGGAATTTTTACAACATGCGCATGATGAAATGCAGGAGCGCTATCTTGATCTATCTACGTGTGAAGTAATGCCGCTGTCGGACCTGCGCGTTGATAGGGTTTTGCATAGCCTTGCCAACCTGTCCATACGAATGGGGCAATATACCAGTCCCCACGCGGCGGGATTCTGCATATTGTCCGCTAAACGTTTATTTGAACGCGTCGGCGGGTTCGACGAGTCGTTAACAATGGCGGAAGACCATGATTACGTGAAACGTGCATCACGGTTCAGGCCGCTTCGCGTGTTGGACTCAACCCAGATAAGCGTCAGCGTCCGTCGGCTGGAAAAGGAGGGGCGCGCCATTTTGGTCAACAAATATGTTCAGGTCGAGCTGCACCGGATTTTCAAAGGAGAGCTGAAGACGGAGGTTATTGAATATGAATTTGGAAATTTCCAGAAGCAGGTGACCGATAAGCAGTCCAGGCGTCTTGCCGCCTTTGAAGCGAAGCTGACGCAACTGGATAAAAAGCTCCGCGAGTTTAAGGAAAGACATAAACCCGATGAACAAATATTTGATAGTATTCCACCGCAAGAGCTGATGAACAGGCTTAAACTGCAATTTGAAAACGCCAAAGCGATGCTTAGCGGGTTGTTTGAGAAATAAAATGAAAATTCATTCTGTTTAAACACATTTCAGGCGTTCCCGTGCGTCAGTCCTTGGGTTTCCGAAGCCTCCTGTAGAGCGTCGATTCGCTTATCCCGAGGAGCCGGGCGGCTTCCGTTCTGTTGCCTCCCGTCAATTCCAACGTCGAACGGATATAATCGGATTCGATTTTTTCGAGCGATTGCGGGCCGGTTTGCGGCGGAACCGCGGCAAGGCGTCCGGTCATGGACCCCGGCAAAATGTCGGGAGTGATTATTCCGTCAATGCAGAGCACGGCCGCGTGTTCAAGGGCGTTTTCCAGCTCGCGCACGTTTCCCGGCCAGGAATACCGGAGGAGCGCATCGACCGCCGCCGGGGCAAGGCGCAGATTGCTTATTTTCATTTTACGCCGGAGCTTATCGAGGAAATGGCGCGCAAGGGGCAGAATGTCCTCGGTGCGCGAACGCAAGGGCGGGACCGCGATATGCAGGACCTTGAGGCGGTACAACAAATCCTCGCGAAACAGGCCTTCCTTGACGAGTGCGTTTAAATCGCGGTTCGTGGCCGAAATGACGCGGACGTCGATGCGCTGCGATTGCGTGTGGCCGACCGGGCGTATTTCCTTCGTTTGCAACACCTGCAAAAGCTTGGCCTGGATCGAAAGGGGTATATCGCCTATTTCGTCAAGAAATATCGTGCCTTTTTGTGCGGCCTTGAAAAGCCCCGTCTCGTCGCTGTGCGCGCCCGTAAACGCGCCGGCCTTATGGCCGAAGAGCTCGTTTTCAAGGAGCGTTTCCGGCAGGGCCGAACAATTGACGGCAAGAAACGGATGGTCCTTGCGGGGTGAGATTTCATGGATGTAACGCGCAAGGACCCCTTTGCCCGTGCCGGTTTCCCCGGTAATAAGGACCGTTGTATCGAAGGAGGCGACCCTGGTGGCAAGCTCCAGCACATTGCCGAAGGCCTTGCTGCGCGTTTCGATTCCGTGCAGGCGTATTGGAACACGGGCCGCCTGGAGACGTTTTCGATGCAACGCAAGCGCGCGTTGTTGCTCGCGGATCCTCAGGGATAATTGTTGGACTTTTTTCTGAATGTCGGCTGCAAGGAAATAGGGAAGGTCCTTTTCGAAATCCTTGCCCCAACCGTCCGTGTCTTTACCAATGAAAATGCACTTCGAATCCTCTGCCGCCTGGCACCTGGATTCGGAAAAGTAGACGTTTTTTCCAAGACAATACGACGCATAGCCGCTCAAGTATCCGGTCAGCACCCAGCACACCGGGCCCTTCGCTTTCCCAAATTCATTGCGATACAGTTCCACTTCCGCGGAATCAACGCAGGTGAGTTCCATGGTAAGTGAGCCGATCGCCTCTTCGAGTTTAATGCCGGTTATTTCCGCGTATCCCGCGCCCGAAATCTTTATAAGCGAGGATGCGGCTCTAAGAAGTTCTTCTTTGTCGTCCCATTCAAACAACCGCTCCATTCCCGTTGCATCCTCTTGGCCCCAGAACAGGCCTTCACGAGTAAGAATGCGGCGCGTCATCTCTTCGCCAACCATTTCCATCAGGTCCCGGTGGAATAGACCAAGCGCCGAAAGATCGTGGATCAGCAGACGTCTGCCTTCCAAACCGACGAATCCGGGAGAGAATTGGATTAATTCGGCAATATTAAGATTTGATGCTTTCAAAAAAACTGTCCTGTCAAAATGACTTTGTAAACATTCAAAATGACTGATTCATCAAATTTAAAATAATTAAGATAATATGAAATATCAATATCTTACACAAAAATATCGTAATGGCATGGATTGTGCAATAATGCTTTGACAGGAGCAAGCACATGGATGAACCATATATCATAAAAATAGAAAACACGGTACTGAGACTTTACCAGGAAAACGGCGTGTTCGAGCGTGTCATTTGCGCAGGCGCCCAAGACGCTGAAATCAAAGGGGACGAAATCATTGTACATATGAAAGGAGGAAATAAGAAAATTTACAGCATTCGAGGTTTCTTTAAGCGCAGTGTGTAAAAAGTCAAGGAGCAATCAACATCTGCATGTGTACGAGTTGAACGTATTCAGCACTTTGTCTGCGGTTACCAAACACAAATTAAAGGAGATTTTGCAATGAATGAGCTTGATGTTTTAATGATCGGGATTCCATCCAAGATTATTCACAACTGGGGGTGGTTCCTGGCGTTCGGAATCGGATTGGCGCTGCTGGGGACCGTTGCCGTTATCCGGTCCATGAAAGCCACGGTAATCTCGATGTCGTTCTTCGGATGGCTGCTGGTGATTGCGGCCGCTATCGAGGTTGTGCAGGCTTTTCTGGTCGGCAAGTGGGCAGGCGTATTCCTGCATTTGCTGGCCGCGGTTCTCTTCGGAGTAACCGGCTTTCTGTTTGTAAAGAGACCGGTGATCAGCGCCGAGGTCGCGACCCTTTTCATGGCCATGTTCTTCCTGATTTCCGGGCTGTTTCAATTGGTCAGCGCGCTGATGATTCACCTGCCGGGGTGGGGTTGGTACCTGCTGAACGGAATCGTCACCTGCGTGCTGGGAGTTCTCGTCCTTGTGCAATGGCCGGTCTCAGGCTTGTGGGCGATCGGACTTTTCGTCGGAATCGATCTTGTGTTTTTTGGCTGGGCATGGATCGCGCTGGCGCTTAACCTGCGTACCATATGAAAGACTCAGCAAGGCAGATTGTTAAATCTCAGTCTTGTGCGGAGCAAAAACGAAAACCGTTGATGTGAAGGTAGCCTAGGCATTAAAATGAGCCGTCCGAGTCATCAACCGATCGCAACGGTCACTCAAAAAGGAATCTATGAATAGACACACTATTCCACTCGGCAAGCTGTTCGGTATACCTGTTGGCTTGGATTACTCATGGTTTTTGATTTTTACGCTCCTTACCTGGATGCTGGCCACCAGTTACTTTCCTGGGGAGTTCAAGAACTGGCCGGCGCCGCTGTATTGGGGCATGGGGGCGGTGACGGCGGTCTTGCTTTTCGGAAGCGTGTTGTTGCATGAACTGGGCCACTCGATAGTGGCCCAGCGATACAAAGTTCCGGTGCGCGTCATCACGCTTTTCCTCTTTGGCGGAGTGGCGCGGATAGGGGCCGAACCGCCCAGCGCCATCGCCGAGTTTTTTATCGCGGTCGCAGGACCGCTTGTAAGCCTTTTCCTGGGCCTTCTCTTTTGGGCGATTCAGCCGGGGGTTGCCGGCAGCGGACCGCTTCTGGGCCTTGCTAAATATCTCGCATACATCAATTTGTCGCTGGCGTTATTTAATCTCATTCCCGGCTATCCGCTGGATGGCGGCCGCGTATTTCGCGCCATCATCTGGGCCATTACGAAGAACATGAGTCGGGCCACGCTCATTGCAGCTCATGTTGGTCGTTTTTTCGCTTTTTTATTCATCTTTGTCGGGGTCTGGCAGATGTTCATGGGGAACCTTGGCGGCGGACTATGGACCGCGCTCATTGGCTGGTATCTGGATAACGCCGCTTCGGCGCAATTGCAACAAACGTCGTTTTAGGGAAAAAACTCCACTTTTCAAACATGCTCGCGGACAACTGCCTTTTTTTTTACATTTATTTTTTCTTATTTACGTGGTATAATAAATGGAAATCTGAAAACGGGGATCTATGGGCGCCTACATAAAAAAAATTCCCATTGAAGACCTTACCGTGGGAATGTTTGTCGAGGATGTTTTCAACAGGGAAGACGTCCTGCTCCTTTCCGCCGACAGCGTTATCGAAAATGACGAACAAATATCGGTGCTCAGGCGACAGGGAGTAACGAGCCTCTATATCAACACCAGAAAAGGCAAGGATGTTCCTCAAAAGATCGGCGATGCCGCTGAGGCAGTCGACACTCCCACCAGGGAAGTCGAATATTATAAAGAATTGGAACATGCGAAGGAAGTGCAGCGCAAAACGCTTGAAACGGCCAGGGACGTGCTTGATTCCATTCGTAAAGGCAACCCTTTTTCGGTGTCGAAAGTTGAGGAGGCCGCGCAGGACATCGTCGAAAGCATTGTCCGGAACCCCGATGCGCTTATCAGCCTTTGCCAGATAAAAGGTTACGACGAATATACGTACACCCATTCCGTTGATGTCAGCGTGCTGGCAACATCGCTGGCGTATTCTCTGGGGTACAACCACGAGCAGCTCCTTCAGGTATGCGTGGGCGGCGTGCTGCATGATATCGGCAAAATGAGGGTGCCTGAAAGCATATTGAACAAACCGGGGAAATATGCCGAATGGGAATTTAATATAATGAAGAAACATCCCGAGTACGGCCTGGAAATCGCGAACGGGAAAAAAAACATCAGCGAATTTTCAAAGGCCATCATTATTCAGCACCATGAACGTTTTAACGGGAAAGGCTATCCCCGCGGGCTTTTTGGCATGGAAATCGCCGAAATAGGGTTGATCGGAGCGGTAGCCGACGTCTATGATGCCTTGACCTCGAACAGGGTCTACCGGGCGGCATGGACCCCTCAGAAGGCGCTTGCGGTCATTTTCCAGGGGTGCGATGAAGAATATTCGCGCGAAATAGTGGAACGGTTCACCAAGCAGATGGGCATTTATCCGGTCGGCAGTTTTGTACGCCTGGTTTCCGGTGAAATGGGCGTGGTTATCAGAATCGACAGGGGCAACTTGCTTTCGCCTGTGGTACTTATTCTGTTCGATGCCGCGGGCACCCGGCTCGATCACCCCGTTGAATATGATTTGTCAAAGAAACAGAAAGAAGGCGAGGGTCGTCTTTACACCGTTGAAGTGTCCCTCAATCCGCGGGCGTATCGCGTCGATGTGGCCCCGTACATTAAAGAAAAAATTATTTGATTTTTTTCCCGCGGTCATCTCCGCATTGTAACGACATATCCCGAAATCGTCGCTTCAATAAACGCGCTGCCGATGATGTCCGTGCGGGTGGCGACGAACAACGCTGGCGGCGTGCTCGGTTCCGCGTAAACATGCATGGGTTGACTGGCGGTAAAAACGTCAATTCCTGAAAACGTTCCCTGATAAAAAAACACGAGCCAGATTTTTCCGCGCAAACTTTCGGTATGGGCGACATTGGTCTGGATTTGCGCGATAAATTTTTGTCCGGTCGGGCCCTGTGCCCTCACCGACACATACTCTATCACAAGCCGCTTGCCGTCAGGTATCGTAATGGGGATATTGCCTTGCGTTGTTCCGGCAGGAATATCGAAGTTGATGGTTTTTAAAAAGGGCTGCATCGTATCGACCACTGCGGAAATAGAGGCGGCTGTTTTAGGCGGCGCCGGCGCTACGGAAACGGGTTCAGGAGCAAGGGGCTTCATCTGTTCACCGCTTGAATCAAGCCCGGTCG
Organism: Chitinivibrionales bacterium; assembly: GCA_049684795.1. GTDB lineage: Bacteria > Fibrobacterota > Chitinivibrionia > Chitinivibrionales > FEN-1185 > JBAVGL01. The sequence goes on from JBAVGL010000403.1 coordinate 11,318, forward strand.
AAGTTGAGGCCGAAACTTTCTTTTGAGCAGTCTTATGGGTCGCATTTTGCGCATACGAGACGGAAACTGCTAATAGAAACACAGCCAATACAGTGGAAAATTGATAATGCATAAGGCCGCTTCTTAAATCTTTCCAAGACAACATTACGAAGACTCCTTTGTATTGATAGTGAGAATCAACGGATTAATATAAATATTCGGTTGTCATATATCTACAATTTCCATTAAAATCCAACCGGGAAAACAGGGTTTATTGGATCAGTTTTGCGCGTAAACGGTTAATTGCGATCCAGCCGATTACAAGGGAGAAAACAACGATAAAGAGCAGGTCCCATAATAAAACAGGGGACAACGTAAGCGTGTCAAAACACCGGGCAAGCCTCACAACATGGGTGAGCGGGAAGATTTCGGCAACAATGCGCAGGACGCGGGGAAGGTTTCCTATGGGGAACACCACGCCGCAGAAGAAAAACATCGGAGAGAGAAAAGCGGTGAAATAAAAATTGAATTGATTGATGCTCGGCACGAAAGAGGTCACCAGAAGCGAAACTACCGCAAACATCACGCCGGTGAGGAACCCCGCTATAACCGTAAGCAGGCTGGCCGGCATGGGCACAAGGCCGAAGCAGGCGACAACGGCGACGACCACAAGGGAAAAAAACATGGCGATCGTGGCGGCCCAGGCTATTTCACCAATAAGAATATCGTAGACTGAAAGCGGCGCGGCAAGCATGCCATCGTACACTTTATCGAATTCCAGGCGTATGAAGGTGCCGTATGAACATTCGGAGGCGGCGACGAACATCGACGCTGTCAAGGGAAGCCCCGTTGCGAGAAAGGTCAGATACGGCATGCCGGCCATTTTCGGCAGATAACCGGCCATGCCCAGACCGATTCCGGCAAGAAAAATGAGCGGCTCCAGAAACGGCGGGAGGCTGTTGCTGAAAAGGCTCCGCGAATAAACCTTGAAATGGCGGAGCCACACGGCTGAGACGCGGACGATGAACGGGGGATAGGCGGGGAAATTATTGTCGTTCATTAAGCATGCTCCCCGTTGTTTTTAAAAACAGGTCTTCGAGGTTCGATTGGCGGATAAAATATTCGCCGGGTTTAAGCGGGCGGGTGAGGTCCTTGAGCCCGGATTCATCGCAACTGTAAACCCTTACCCTCCCGGCGGACTCGTCGACCGTCGTGCAATGCGAGGGCAGAGAGTGCTGGACTGCCGCAAAGGCCTCTTTGGAAAAGATTTCCAGCACATACGGTTCGATGTTATCGGACACCAATTCCCGCGGGCCGCCTTCCATGACGTGTTTTCCCTTGTCCATAATCATGACCCTGTCGCAAATCTGGAAGGCTTCTTCCATGTAATGCGTCGTCAGCACGATGGTCATGCCTTCCCGTTTCAAGCCGCGGAGTTTTTCCCAGATCAGATGACGCACCTGCGGGTCGAGGCCGGTGGTCGGTTCGTCAAGGATCAAAAGCCTGGGATTATTGAGCAATGCGCGGGCGATGATCAGCCGCCGCTTCATTCCTCCCGACAAATGACGGACATTGGCCGTGTGCTTGTCGGAAAGTTCCATAAAGTGCAGCAGATCGTCAATACGTCGCACCGCCTGCAGGCGGGGGATATTATAAAAACGCGCATACACGTTCAGGTTCTGTTGCACGTTGAGCTCTTCATCGAGATTGTCTTCCTGCGGAACAACACCGGAAAGGAATTTTATCGCCAGGTCGTTCTTTTGCGGATCGTACCCGAACACCGAAATGTATCCCGAAGGCGTGGTATCGCGTATGCAAACGCCGTACAGCATTTTTAAAAGCGTGGTTTTGCCCGCGCCATTAGGCCCTAAAAGTCCAAAACATATTGATTCGGGGACGCTAAAGCTAACGTCCTGTACGGCGGCGACGTTAGCAAAACTTTTATAGACATGTTCCAGGGCTATGACCGGTTGAGGCATACGTTGTCGGGCTTTCGCGGGTGAAATACATTCAAGGGCCCAACCCGCAAGGCGGATAAGGTTCTGTACGGGTAATTATCTACGCTAAACGCGTATATAATTCTCCTACAGAACCTAAACTGTCAAAATACTTTTTGGGTCAAGAGTTCGAAGGAAAATCAGAGGAAGGACTTTGCCCTGACCGATCAGGGACCGGGCCGGCCAGATTGCTCAGAATGAAATTTGAAAGCCAGGCGATGCGGACATAATGGCGATAATGCAGCGCGCTTTGAAAATCCGGAATGCCGGTCAGGCCCGTTTTTTCGCCACGGAGGAAAGCGTCGGTTTCTTCAATTAATTCGTTTAAATGCCGTTTGATTTCTTCGTTCAAACGGTTTTCTGAGGAGCCATTAAGCGCGCGCATTTCCCGCAGGCTTTTATCAACATCGGCGGACGGCGGAGTGGAGTAGGCCACCACGTCACGAAGGCTTTCGAAAACATAGGAAATGACGTTCCGGAGCTTTGTCGTGAATGTCAAGGTCAGCGGTTGATACGCAAAAACTGAGGCGGCGACCATGCCCGCTTTTTTAGAGTGGCGGTCGGTTTTTGCCGGATTTTGAAGGGGAATGGTCTGTCGGGCATTGTAAACGATCGCCGAAACCACGGATGACGTGCGGCCGCGGGTCAGCGAGTTTTTTATGGCCGTTTTCTCCGCCTTGGTGGTTGACAGGTCGACCGGGTCGGCCAGAAGGGCCTCCACGGCGCCAACCTTGCGCTTGCGGTTAGGCGCTGACGGTTTTTTATTCCCGTGAGATACCATAGAATACTCCTGCATACATCTTTAATGATAAATTACGCCATTTCATATGTCAAATAAATATGGGACTTAGGCGTTAACACCGAGCGATCTTAGGTTTCAAAAGTTTCGGCCATTCCAATCTTTTTAAGGCGCGTAATAATGGCCCCTGGTTTCCTGTCAAAAAACCGGGAAAGCTTGCTTACCGACATTCCTTTACCATACAATAATATAAGCCGATCATCATCGTCGGAAGACCAGGGTTTATAGGCATTTTCGAATTTTCTGCGTTGCTGTGCGAGCTTCCACGCTGTTTCCCATTTTTCCCGGCCGGGCTTGCGCACGCGTCTGTTTTTCTCGGCGAATAAAGCCTTATCGGCCCGGGGGAACATCGCATCGGGGAAATCCAGGAAGTTTTTCGAGCGCGTCACGGCCACATAGACTAGATTAATTTCCTCCGAAAGTTTTTCCCGGTCGACGGGCTGTTCCCGGTTCCCCGCGGCAACCAGCTTCTTGAGGCGATCTTCGGTCATGAAATCCTGCGTCAAAATCACCGAGTCGTATTCCATGCCCTTGCAGCGGTGAAGGGTGGAAAATATCATGTCGGCATTATCCCGCTGGTCGTCCTTTACATGACGGGCAGATAGTTTATTCAAGAGGGCCGGAATCCGGGCCCCATACTCGCCGACGATATCGATGAGCATCCGCAGTTCCATGTCCTCGGATGCTTCGGCGTATTCTTCGAGCTCGGCATAAGAGCCCATGGCGCGGATCAGCGGGTCTCGCGCGTATTCCTTTTTGTTTAGATACAGGTTGAGGACGTCATAAATGGACGCGCCGTCGGCCGCATAGGTATATGAATTTAAATTGCCTTCGAAATAAATTTTTTTCATGGACCGGTCATGTTCCATGGCGTCAATGGCGCATGTAAGCAGCGCTAAATTGGTGCGGGCTATGGTGGCGCGGGACTTGATTTTGGCGTTGGCGCCGACGCCCCTGATCAGGACTTGGACGTCCTCGCCGAGAAGCCGCTTCCACCTCAGGCATTCCATGGCCAAATCGGCGATGTGCGCGTTGAAACGGAAGCTTGTGCCGAGGGTATAGGTGGTGAAATTGACCTGTTTAAGCGCGTTTATCGCGTGTCGCCATCCGTAAATCTGCTGGTATACGTCGCCGACGATGACTTTCTTGGCCCTTTGAAGCATGAAAATGTCAAGCATGACCGGCGAAGCGTCCTGGCCTTCATCGAACAAAATGACGTCATAGCCGAGGTCCGGCCGGGAGAGCTGGAATTTTTTCAGGTAAAAGTCGTGGCTGGACGGGATTTCTTTTCTGTCCATCATAGCCAGAAAAAGCCGTGTCCCTTTTTCAATATGATCATAATAACGTTTGACCGCGGCCCTGGCGTTTTTGTCCGATAATGTCGACGTATAATCCAGTTCCCGGACTTTATGCCCGGCGCTATTGCAAAACATGCTGCTGAATTTAATGATATGGCTTGCGATGAGATACGCTGAATGAATGTCGCGTCCGATGTGCGTTATTTTAAGAAGTTCAACTACATCGTGGATTTTGTATCCCGTTGAAATGCGATATCCAAGGGGCGCGGCCATGCGGCGGAAAGCAAGGGAGTGGGCGGTCTGGACATCGACGTTAAACAGGCCCCGCTCCGCGAAACGTTTCTGGGCCTCCGTCCGTACCGAGCGGTTAAAGGCAAGATACAGGATCCTGGAACCAGGCTTTTGCCGCCTGGCATACTCGATGAGCACGGTCGTTTTCCCGCTCCCGGCAACGGCATTGATTTTTATATCACCGGCGCTTGAAAGTATTGCTTCCTGTTCTTCGGTAAAACGCATAGGAAGAAAATAAATTGCTGCAAAATCTTCAGACCGATGTTTTTCTTTTTGACAAAATGCGTGGAAATATCTATTTTTCTGTCCGCTTTTGCAATAAGCAATTTTTTGCCGGTTTCAAAGCCGGATAAGGAGTAGTGAATGAGAAATTTATTTTCTAAGGCGATTCTCCTCGGTTCCCTTGTCGGTATGGGCGCGGCAAACTTTTCAGAGGGCCGGGCGGAAACGGTCACTTCCTTCTCCAAGGAATCCGATGGGGCCCTTTGCCAAATGTCCAATGGCGCCCTGCTCAAGCTCCAGGTGTGCGCGGGAAATATCATTCGCGTCGTGTATACAAACCGGACCACGATACCCTCGCCGCAGGGATTGGTCGTCGTGAAGTCCTCGTTTGATCCGGGCTCGTGGGACGCGACGGACAACGGTACCGCCATCGTCGTGACGACGCCGCAGGTAAGCGCCTCGGTCACGAAATCCAATGGCGCCATTTCATTTGCAAACGCTTCCGGAACAACGGTCTGCTCGGAACTCGCAGGAGGAAGGACCCTGACGGCGGTGACTAAAGGCGGCGCCCCGGGATTTTCGGGGACCTTGGCGTTCGATTCACCAGCAAACGAAGGGGTCTACGGGTTCGGCAATGTCCAATGCGCCACCCCGGCCTGGAACGGCAGCAGTTGGTACGATATACCGTGCCCGGAAAACAGCGGCGCGCTGAACCTGCGGGGAGTCAACATCGATATGCGGCAGGTAAACTGGTACGATGTCATACCGTTTTTCATGACGACCCGCGGTTACGGCGTGCTCCTGAATTTTTGCTGCCATGCGACAAAAACGTCGCCGCTCAATTTTACCGCGGATTTCCTTCTCAACGACAGTTGGGACTATTACTTTATCTACGGCCCGCAATTCGACACGATCATTTCGGGATACCGCTTTCTGACCGGCCCGGCGCCAATGCTTTCCAAATGGGCATACGGGTTCTGGCAATGTAAAAACCGGTATATGAGCTCGAATGAACTGACGACTACCGTCTCGAACTTCCGGTCGCGGGGCATTCCCCTCGACTGTATCGTGCAAGACTGGCAGTGGTGGGCGGGAGGCAATAGTGGCTGGGGCTCATTTCAGTGGGACACGGTGAATTACCCCAATCCGGCGCAGCTATTGACAACGCTGCATTCAAACAACTGTCATTTCGCCATTTCAGTTTGGGAAAGCTTCGCCCCGCAGGCGCCCACCTATCCCGATATACAGCCATATCTGATGAACTGCTCTGGAACGGGGGGCACGGCCCTTGACATTTTCGATACCACCGGGGCCAGGAAATTATGGGGCTATATGAACAACGCGCTCTTTCGTATCGGCGTTGACGCATGGTGGATGGACGCGACCGAACCGGAATGCCCGGAGCTTACCGGGTTTAACACCGACCTCGGAATGGTCGACCTCTATTCCAACGCGTATTCTCTCGCATCCAGCAAAAATGTTTACCAACAGCAGCGCGCCGTATCGACCGACAAGCGGGTCGTCAATCTCACCCGGTCGTTTTACGCTGGCCAGCAGCGCTATGGAACGATCTACTGGAACGGCGATCTCAACGCCGACAGCATCAACTGCGTCAAAATGACCGTGGCCGGAGGAATAAATTCCTGCATGGCGGGCAACGCCTATTGGTGTTCCGACATCGGGGGGTTCCAGAACAATTGCAGTCCCGGCATCGCATCGTGCGAGGAAATCATGACACGGTGGTTCCAGGCCGGAACGTTTTTCCCCATTTTCCGCGTTCATGGCACCCGCCCCACGGAAATTTACAATTACAGCGCGCAAACGCAACAGATCTGCACCGAGTTCAGCAAAGTGCGCTATCGCCTCATGCCCTATATCTATTCCCTCGCCTGGAAAGTGACTAATGAGAACTATACCATGACCCGCGCATTGCCCTTCGATTTCCCCGGCGACACGGCGGTGAGAAACATCGCCAACCAGTTCATGTTCGGCCCCGCGCTCCTTATAAACCCCGTTACCGTTGCGGGCGCCGTCAGCCGAAGCGTCTATCTGCCGGCCGGGACCTGGTATGATTTCTGGACCGGCGCGCCGAATGCCAATACCGTGGGCAGGACCATTACGGCCTCCTCGCCGATCCAAACCATCCCAGTCTATGCCAGGGCGGGCGCGATCATTCCCATGGGGCCACGAATCCAGTATGCCAACCAGAAGCAGCCCGATACTATTGAGCTAAGGGTGTACCCCGGGGCCGACGGCAGTTTTAACTTATACGAGGATGAGGGGGACAATTACAACTACGAGTCCGGAAGTTTCGCGACCATTCCGATTTCGTATAATAATACGAGCGGGGTGGTGACCATCGGAAACCGCATGGGGACGTTCCCCGGAATGCTGACAAACCGCATTTTCAACATTGTCTTCGTGAGCAGCGGACATGGAATGGCCGACTCCATTACCCCCAATCCCGACTGCGTTGTGTCCTATAATGGAAGTAACGTGAACACCTGCGCTTTGCCGCCGCCGTCTCTTCCTTTGCCCTGGTCTACGCAGGACATCGGCGCCGTAAACCCCGCGGGAAGCGCCACCTGGGCCGCCGACTCCTTTACCGTAAAGGGATCCGGAGCGGACATTTGGGGATCGACCGACGCCTTCCAATTCGTTTCGCAATCGCTTACCGGCGACGCGACGGTCGTCGCCCGCGTGGCATCTCAGAGCAATTCGAACGGCTGGGCCAAAAGCGGCATCATGTTCCGTGAAGCGCTCACGGCCGGGGCAAAACACGTCACGGTGGTGGTAACGCCGTCAAACGGTGTCAACCTTCAGTACCGCGCGAGTACCGGCGGCACGAGCACGACCGTTGCGGCGGGCACGGGCATTACGGCGCCAATTTGGTTAAAACTGGTGCATTCGGGCAGCACTTTCACGGCATATCGTTCGACCGACGGCGCGACCTGGACCCAGGCGGCCACGCTGACCCAAACAATGGCATCTCCCCTTTACGCGGGTTTGTGCGTTTGTTCCCATCTGGCCGGGACATTATGCACAACAGTTTTGAAAAATGTGTCGGCAACAGTAACCGCCCCAAACAATGCGCCGACGATCGCTACCGCGGCCAAGGCAACTCCGAACCCCGTCACCGCTTCGACCACGGTGCTTTCTGTGCTTGGCGCGGATGACAATAGCGAGGCGAATCTGACTTATACTTGGGCGACCACCGGCACGCCTCCGGCAGCGGTGACCTTCAGCGCAAATGGGACCAATGCCGCCAAAAACTCCACGGCCACGTTTACCAAGGTGGGCAGCTACAATTTTCAGGTAACGGTGAAAGACCAGGGTAATCTTACCGTTACAAGCGCCATTACCGTTACAGTCAACCAAACGCCCACCAGCATCATTGTCTCTCCGGCAAGCGCAACGGTCAACACATCGGCCACGCAGCAGTTCTCCGCGACCGAAGGCGACCAGTTCGGGACCAACCTGACAACGCAACCGGTATTTACCTGGAGCGTAAGCGGCGGCGGGACAATTAATGCAAGCGGTTTGTTTACAGCAGGCACGACCGCGGGCGGGCCGTATATGATAACGGCAAAAAGCGGCAGCCTCAGCGGCGCCGCAAGCGTTATGGTTTCGGCGTCCATGCCGGTTTATCAGCTCAACAGCGGCGGAAGCGCGGCTTCCCCGTTTATTGCCGACCAGTATTATACCGGCGGAACCGCCGCTTCTACCACAAGCGCCATTACAACGACCGGTGTAACGAACCCCGCGCCGCAGGCGGTATACCAGACGGAACGGTACGGAACGTTCTCGTATACCCTGCCGGGCCTGGTGGCCGCGGCCCAATATACCGTGCGCCTTCACTTGGCGGAAATTTACTTTACGGCAAGCGGTCAGCGCACCTTCAACGTCGTGATAAACGGAACGACGGTATTGACCAATTACGATATTTACGCGGCGACCGGCGCGCGGTACAAGGCGATAGTGCGTGAATTTACCGCAACGGCGGACGGTCAAGGAAGGATTGTCATTAATTTCAACAGCGTCATCAACAACGCAAAATCGAGCGGAATCGAGATCATTCGAAAGTAATCAGCGCTTGCGCAGCCGGATCGCCGACGGGGTTACTTCAACAAGTTCGTCTTCATTAATATATGCGATGCAGTCTTCGAGGCTCATGTTCCGATAAGGGGTGAGCACGGCGGCCTCGTCGGCGCCGGAGGAACGCATATTGGAGAGTTTCTTTTCCTTGCCGGGATTGACAGTAAGGTCGTTTTCCCGAGCATGCTCGCCCACGATCTGGCCGCGGTACACCTTGATCTGGGGAGGCAGAAACAAAACGCCTCGATCCTGCAAATGCCACAGTGCAAAAGCGACGGTTGTGCATGGGTCTTTCGTCACCATGACGCCGTTGGAGCGGGTCCGAAGTTCGCCTGCGTGAGGGCCGTATTCGAGAAATATGTAGTTCATGGTCCCCATTCCTTTGGTGTCCGTCATAAACTCCGAACGGTATCCAAGAAGGCCGCGCGTCGGGATTTTGAAAGAAAGGCGCGTCATGCCGCTGTGCTGGTCCATGGTAAGCATTTGTCCCTTGCGGCGGCCCAGTTTTTCAATCACCACGCCCACGTAATTTTCGTCAACGTCGACGATCAGTTCCTCATAGGGCTCGTAAAGTTTTCCATCGATTTCCTTCATGATCACCTGCGGACGGGTTACCTGGAATTCATACCCTTCCCGGCGCATGCGCTCGATGAGAATTGACAAATGCAGCTCGCCCCTTCCCGAAACCTTGTTGCCGATGGTATCCGGCAGGTTTTCAACCACCAGCGCGACGTCGGAAAGCGTTTCGCGCTGAAGACGTTCCTGAAGATGTCGCGAGGTCACGAAACGTCCCTCGGTGCCCGCGAATGGCGAATCGTTGGGAATGAAGTTCATGGATATGGTTGGCGGGTCGATGGCCGTGGGCGGCAGCGGATTGGGCTGCAACGGATCGGTAAAAGTGACGCCCACGGTAACTTCTTCCATTCCGGCCACCGCGACGATCTCGCCGACCGAGGCCGTTTCCGTCGGGACTTTTACCACGCCCTCGAAGCGATAAACTTTCGTAATACGGGCCGGGACCAGGGAACCGTCACGGAGCGCCACGGCAATGTCTTTGTTGATGTTGAGCGTCCCGTCGGTGATTTTGCCGATGCCGAGGCGGCCCAGATAGGGGGAGTAATCGATGGAGCTTACCAGCATCTGTAAAGGTCTATCCGGATCGCCCGTGGGCGCGGGGATGTATGACAAAATCCGGGCGAAAAGAGGTTCCAGCGTGGTGCTGTCGTCGTCGGGGTCATTTCGCGCATAGCCATCCTTTGCCGAGGCGTAAATCACCGGGAAATCCAGGACATGGTCGGGCGCTTCAAGCTTGACAAAAAGGTCAAAAACGTGGTTGACCGCCCATACGGGCCGCGCGGCGGGCTTGTCAATTTTATTGATGACCACGATAATGGGCAGGGCCAGGGCGAGCGCCTTTTTAAGGACGAAGTAGGTCTGCGGCATGGGGCCTTCCTGCGCATCGACCAGCAGCAGGGCGCCGTCGGCCATTTTGAGCACGCGTTCCACCTGGCCGCCGAAATCGGCGTGTCCGGGAGTGTCGATGATGTTCACCAGGTGTCCGCGGTATTTAAAGGAGCCGTTTTTCGCTGAAATGGTGATCCCGCGCTCCCGCTCAAGGTCCATTGAATCCATGAGGCGCTCGGCCACGACCTGGTTGTCGCGGAACATGCCGCTCTGTCTGAAAAGCCCGTCGACCAGGGTGGTTTTCCCGTGGTCGACATGCGCGATGATGGCAATATTGCGGATAAAACGCGGGTTCATGGATCTCTCTTTACATTGGAAAACGTGCAAATGTCCCGGGGTTACGAGGCTGCGCGGGCCGCTCTGGATATGTGCAGGCAACTGCGAACAAAAGCGACGCTAAAATAACATTTTCGCATTAAAACCGCAAGTTGTTCAAACGTTTATGGGGTTTATATTTTCGGTAGCTGTGAATCTATTTGTTTTTTAATTTCATTAATCGGCTGCACTCCTATGATCCGCATGAGATCCTGGCCTTTCCAGAACATCATAACGGTCGGTATGCTGGCTATCTGATATTTATTGGCGATGTCCTGTTTTTTATCAATATTTACTTTTACGGTGATGAGGCGGCCTGAATATTCTCCCGCGATTTGCTTGATAATCGGTCCCATTACACGGCACGGACCGCACCATTCCGCCCAGAAATCGACAAGTACCGGCCGGTCTGAAGTATTAATAAGCTCGTCAAAAGAACTTGGAAGAACATACTCATTCATTGTAACTCCCGCTTGAAAATAAAGACCGTTTCACACTCTATACGCAATAATAATACCAATAAAATATATACTGATTCAAAACGTTTAATTTTCAAATTTGTAAAACGCTGTTCTCAAATCTGAGAACATTATTGAGGCGTTTTGCCCACCGGCAACAGCAAAATTGGCTTTTTGGTCTCCGCGAAAACTTTGGAAGCCACGCTTCCTTCCCAGAGCGCGGACATTCCGGATTTGCCGTGCGTGGCCATAACAATTATCGCCGCGGACGATTCTTCCGCGTCAAGAGCGATCAAGTGGCCGGGAGCGCCCCGAAGCACCTTGATTTCTGTAATAACGCTCCTTTCACGCAGTTCAGCGGCCTGAAGATTGAGCAGCCTTGTCATTTCTTCCGCTTCGATGTCAAGCATCTCGTTGGAGGCGCCAGGCAGAAGACGGCCGACTTGGAACCATTTTCCCGGAATCGTGTTAAATGTCGGAACAACTGAAACGAGCCGCACAATCGATCCACAGCATTGCGAGAATCGCCCCCCAAAATCGAGAATGTCACCATGGTCGCGCTGGCCTCCTATGGGCAAGAGGATTTTTCCGCACTCAAAATCGCGCGGAGAGTCTTTTCCGGCATGCACCGCAAGCACTGGTATCGTGCCCCGCGCGATGACCTGCTGAGCTATACTGCCCGAAACAAACTTGCGCGCGCCGTCGTCGCCGTGGGTGCACATGATGACAAGGTCTGCATGCATCTCAAGGAGGCAATGTTCAACGATGCTTTGGGCCACGTGATTCACCTCTTCCGCATGCACATGATAATCCACGGCCGTTCCCGGAGAAAAAGTCAAAGTTTTCGCGGCAAGGTAGCGCGCCGCGAGGGCTTCGTCATGCAGGTGCGGTTGCTCATGCACGGTTTGCGGCCGGCCCTTTTCGATAAAATGCACGAGCGAGACCTGCGCGCCGAAACACCGGGCAAAATACGACGCCACGGGCAGCGCGGCCTCCGCCAGATTAGATCCGTCAAGTGGGACAAACAGGTGTTTAAACATGGCCCTATCCTTTTATTATCAGGAACACGAGAAACATATTAAGCAGGACGACCATACCGGTAATAATCGTCATGGCCACGGTTGTTATTTTTCGATTCGCCAGAGGGCCCATAAGCGCTTTATTTGCGGTAAACAGAAGAAGCGGGACCAGGGCGAAGGGCAGGCCGAAGCTGAGCACGACCTGACTGATTACAAGCGTGCGCGTGGGTTCGAGGCCGATTGCGATAATAATCAGGGACGGCGCGGTCGTGACAAGTCTTCGCACCCAGACGGGAATTTTGCGTTTCACGAACCCTTGCATGATGACCTGGCCCGCGCTCGTGCCCACCGTGGAAGACGACAGGCCGCTGGCAAGAAGCGACACGGCGAAGATGAAACCCGCCGCTTTTCCCAATAAAGGCTGAAGGGTCTTGTGCGCCTCCTCAATGGTCGCGACGGAAGTAAACCCATGGGCATGAAACGTTGTCGCCGCCATAATGAGCATTGCCATGTTGACCAATCCGGCGATGGTCATGGCGATGGTGACATCGGCGACCTCAAAACGGAAAAGCCTCCTCATTCTCATCGCGTCTTTCACCACAATCCTCCCCTGAGTGAGCGCCGAATGCAGGAAAATCGCGTGGGGCATCACCGTTGCGCCCAGTATCCCGGCGGCGAGCAAGACGCTTTCGCGTCCGGAAAACCGTGGCGTTAATGAGTTAAGGACAACGGCGCCGAAATCCGGTACGTCAAGTATCGTTTCCGCCAGGTAGCAGCCGGCAATCGTGGCGACCATGGCCGTGATAACGGCCTCAAGCGGACGAAAACCGAACCTTTCCAGTCCAAGGATCAGGAACGTGGCGACGGCGGCAAGCACGCCGCCCCACATGAGCGATATGCCGAAAAGCAAGTTGAAGCCGATGGCCGCGCCGATGAATTCGGCCAGATCGGTGGCCATGGCGACGATTTCCATGAGCATCCACATGAATATGACCGTTTTGCTCCCGAAGCGTTCCCGGCAAAGTTCCGCCAGGTTCTTTCCCGTGGCAATGCCGAGTTTTGCTGACAGGGTCTGAATGAGCATCGCCATGAGGTTGCTCGCGACAACGACCCATAGAAGCATGTACCCGAATTCGGAACCGGACTGTATGTTTGTGGCAAAATTGCCGGGGTCTATATAAGCCACGCTGGCGATAAACGCAGGGCCCAGAAAGGGAAGGAGCTGCCTGAGGCCCCTCTTGCCATGTCCATCAAGGGCGCGACCCGCGGCCTGCAATGTTTGCTCATCAACAATGGAGCGACCGGCGGGCCTTGCCAGAGTTTGTCCGGGATTTCTGAAGATCATTGACGCTTTCACAACGGTTTTAGCAGCAAATATCATTCCAATCGAATACATTGGACAATAAGTCCTCGTTTTCAGAAAATGAACCCAAAGGCACGGATTTTGCTTTATACTCGCGCATGGAACGAAAAATTTATTTTCGTAGTTTGCCGCTGGAGGTACATAAATCGATGCGCGCGGAGGATCGCACCCCGACGGCCGTTATCATCACGGGAGCATCGTCGGGGATAGGTTCGAAGGAATTATGAAAATTCCCGACACCATGATTGCGATGATATTGGAATCGCCCAAAAAGCCTTTACGGGAAAGAGAAGTCCCCGTGCCGAAACCGGGCAGGGGGAAGCTTCTCATAAAAGTTCATGCCTGCGGGGTATGCCGTACGGACCTGCATATCGTCGATGGAGAGCTTGAATCGCCGGCATTGCCGCTCATCCCTGGGCATGAAATTGTGGGAACCGTTGTTATTGCCGGCCAGGGCGTGAAAAATAAATTAATAGGACAGCGGGTAGGGGTTCCTTGGCTCGGCGGCACGTGCGGAAAATGCGCATACTGTAAAAGAGGCCGGGAAAATTTGTGCGACAATGCGCGTTTTACCGGTTATACGATGAACGGCGGATATGCTCAGTATGTGGCGGCTGACGAGCGATATTGCTTCGGTCTGCCCGGAGGGTACGATGATGCGCATGCGTGCCCGCTCATGTGCGCGGGCATGATCGGGTACCGCGCGTATCGGATGGTCCCGGAGCAGGCCCGCAACATCGGAATCTACGGGTTTGGCGCTGCCGCCCATATAATCACGCAGATCGCGGTGGGGCAGGGCAAATCGATTTACGCGTTTACCCGCGCCGGAGACACGGCTTCTCAACGATTTGCCCTCGACTATGGCGCGAAGTGGGCCGGGGATTCTAACGCCGCGTCCCCCGTCGAACTTGACGCGGCCATACTGTTCGCGCCGGTCGGTTCACTCGTACCCGCCGCCCTTAGCGCATGCGTAAAGGGCGGTGTTGTCGTATGCGCGGGCATCCACATGTCCGACATACCGTCTTTTCCCTATAGCGCGCTGTGGCAGGAACGGTCGGTAAGGTCCGTGGCGAACCTCACCCGTGAAGATTCAAAAGAATTGCTTGACATTGCCGCGCGCGTCGCGTTGCAAACCAGGATAACCGTTTTCGCGCTTGGCGAAGCCAATGAAGCTCTCAACGCGGTGCGAAGCGGCGGTATCGAAGGCGCCGCGGTGTTGCTTATTGACTGAAACTCCCGTTCGTGAAGAGTTTGGGCCTCCGTTTGGCGGAGATTTCTTTATTGGCACACAAATTGCATTTTTATAGTCATTTCAGAAGAGGAGATTATTTATGCAGTATCGTTTGTTCGGCAGAACGGGCCTTTATGTTTCGGAGTTATGCCTGGGGACCATGACTTTCGGCGGGAAAGGTTTTTGGGAATCCATAGGTAAACTTTCTGCATCCGAAGTGGAAACGCTTGTAGGGACGGCATTGGACGCCGGCGTGAATTTCATCGACACGGCCGATGTTTATTCGGAAGGTGAATCGGAAAAGCTTGTCGGGGCCGCGCTCGCTTCACTGGGGCGTAAGCGGGATCAAATCATCGTTGCGACAAAAGTCCGGGGCCGTACCGGTCCCGGAATTAATCAGGTTGGGCTGTCCCGTAAACATATTTTAGAAGCGGTTGACGCAAGTCTGGGTCGTTTGAAGCTGGATTATATCGACCTTTATCAGATCCATGGAGTCGATCGCGATACTCCGATCGAAGAAACCGTACGGGCCCTCGACAATATCGTCCGGAGCGGCAAGGTTCGATATGTAGGGTTCTGCAATCTGCCGGCCTGGCAGGCAATGAAGGCAATCGCGTATGCCGATTCTCATGATCTGGCTCTTTTTGTCAGCGCTCAAATGTACTATTCCATTGCAAGCAGGGATATCGAACGCGAGGTAGTACCCCTGGTTAAGGACCAGGGACTCGCCTTGCTTCCCTGGAGCCCGCTTGCAGGAGGGCTCCTGTCAGGTAAATTCGACCTCGAGAACCCCGGTCCCGCGGACGCCAGGCGCACATCATTTGATTTTCCGCCAGTTGAAAAGGTTCGTACGAAATCGGCGTTAAAGGCCATGCGTTCCATTGCCGAAGGCATGAATATCTCTGTTGCTCGGGTCGCGCTCGCATGGCTCCTGACGCGTCCCTTCGTCACCAGCGTCATCATAGGGGCGAAAACGAAAGAACAGCTCATCGACAATCTTGCGGCAAGCGAAGTTCGCCTCGCGCCGGAGCACATAAAGGAACTTGATGGCGTAAGCGCGTTGCCCGGCGAATATCCAGGCTGGATGGTGGACAGACAGGACACCGAACGACGCCCCGCGTCAATTGCCTAGTGTCGGGCAACCCCTTATTCCACGCTTATGGCTTCAACCGGACATTCTTCGGCCGCCTGTTTGCAAAGCTGTTCCTGCGAAAAGGGAACGGTTTCAATTTTTGTTTGGGCTTTTCCATCATCATTCATCTTAAAAACCTCTGGACATGTTTGCACGCACAATTCACAACCGATGCATATGTCCTCATTAACGGACGCTTTCATAACCAATTCCTTTCTAAAAAATCCCCTTTAAACCATTATTACTTGAGGGGAAGAAATTCAGCACCTTATGGCTATTGCCGAGGAATGTTGCAAGGAAAGAAATTCCATGATAGTGTATTGCGAATTCACCAGATATTCAAACAAGGCCTTTGTTGATTCATTCAACATGATTTTGTCCAGCTTCTTGTAAAGCTCAAACGTCCTGCACTCTCGTTGAATTGCGAATTTTAGGGCATCCTCGATGGTTAATAGTTCTTCGGATTCGATTTCTTTAAGTGTGGGGAAATGGGAACTAAAATTTCCCGTTTTTTCCGATGAATGCATGACCGACAAATCGGAACGTTGCATTTTAAGCTTGCTGGCCACTTCATTTTTCCGGCATGATAGCTGAACAAAAAGAATTTTTTGGGAATTCAGGTTGGATTGTTGCGCGGCATTTTCGTAAATTGTCGAATCATTATGCGTTTGTTTAATGGCAAATTCAAGG
>JBAVGL010000404.1:0-1712 GCA_049684795.1 Chitinivibrionales bacterium
GAAATAGTGTATAGCTCCACCAAAAGATTGCGCGAAAGCAAGGCTATCTAAACGATGAATAAATTGTGATAATTTCGTGGCTTTATTAAAATATTTAAACGCTCTATTTTTAAAAAATGTTTGATAAATAGGAATTTGATGAGTAGTATATGCTTCTGATTTTTCATAACTGTCAATAAGTGTATCAGCTAAATTCATTGCCTTAAAATGAACACAATATCCTTTGATCATGTCATAAAAATATAAAGAATAACATAGCTTGTTTAGTATGCGAACCTTAAGCAAGCTCATGGAATCATTTTTTTTAATCAAAATGTGTTTTAATCCAAACGACATCATGATTTGATAAATTGCTCCAATAAAAGATGTAAAAAATATTTTAAATCTCTTTTCAGGAATTCGAATTCCAGCCTCACTTAATGCCTCAATAAAACAAGGTGAAGCTTTCTCAAATTCCCCCAAATTGTGAAAAATTGATCCGATTTTATATTTTACTTCTAATCTTTGATAAGTATCCAATTTTAAATCTTCATCAAGCTTTCCAAATACTTTTAATCCTTGTTCATTTGCCCCAGTCATCACCAATATGTCGCCAAAAGCCATGTTGAACTTTATCAAATCAATGCTTGGCTTTACCATTGATTTTTCAGCATTGTCAACCATTAACGCAGCGCTCTTGAAATACCGAATCGCCACATCAAAGGCGATTTTATCGGAAGCATAGACTGCCGCTTGATAACAAATTTCCATTGCTTTTGCCATGTTCTTGCTTTTTAAATAGCATTCCGCGGCATTAAAAATGCTTTCTTTATCGGTTTCTGCCTTATGCAAGTAAATTTTTCCAAGTGTTTCATAATAAGCGAACCTGTCATCCGAAGGTATCCCGGAAACAATGGATTCCTGAACACGGTCATGAATAAAGGCGAATCCACCTTTTAATTGCATGGCAATAAAACCAATGTTCTCCAATCGCGCGGCAATTGAACGCGCTGCAACACAAGGAAACCCTCCAAGCTTTTCAATAATATCGCAGTCAAATTTTCCCTCAATAAGAGACGCTAACTGGAGGAACTTCTTTTCTTCCGGGGCCAGGACCTTGAGTTTGCTTAGAATAAGCGAAACGGAGTCGAATTTTTCCGGCAAGCTGAAAATGCTTTGTTCCTTAAAAGACCAGCCTTTTGAATCAATGACCAGCATTCCGTTATTAACCAGATATCTGATTGCTTCCGTAAGAACAAACGGCACGCCGTCGGTTTTTGTATATAACGCATGAATCAGATCATCAGACTTATTTATTATAGCAAACCTCATTAATACCAGTTCTTCCGTCTCTGTCTTGGTAAATGGTTTAATATGGATCAATTTATCAAAACCGAGTGTGTTTAAATCAAAGCCGAAGCTATAGAGCAGGTCTTCATTTTCACCCGTGCGGTAATTGCAAATCAGCAGGCATGGTGATTTTTGCTCAAGGAAACGTTTTATAACGTCAAAAGTAATTCTGTCCACCCATTGGAAATCATCAATGAACACAACCAGTTTTCGAGCATTACATAAAGTTGTAAACAAAACCGACAACACATGGATAATACGGTCAGATTCTTTTTCTTTTTCAACGACGTCAATTTCTCCGACTTTTTCGAACCAGTCGCGCATTTCGGGAATTATGCTGCAAATGATACCTGAATATCCGGCCAATTCGGTATTCAATATAG
>JBAVGL010000405.1:0-4292 GCA_049684795.1 Chitinivibrionales bacterium
TGTTGGCCTTAATTGGGGTGGTTCTAATAAAGATGACGGGCCGGAAAAGAAAGAATGGCTAAAAAGGAATTTTTACTTTTCTTATTAATTAAAGCGCTTTAGAATTTTTATTCCTTCTTCGCCCGCATCGATTCGAAGATCTTCTTTAGGCCCTGATCGTCTTCAATTAATTCCAATTCCGAGAACCCGGTTTCCAACGCCTTAACGAGGAATTGGCGGGCGGCATCGAGGTTATTTTGAGATGCCTTGATTTTTGCGAGATACAACCATGCGTCGAAACAGTCCTGGTTATCGTCCAAAAACAATCTGATAAGTTTTTCGGCTTTGTCTATTTCCTCAAGCGCGATCAAACTGCGCCATAACAGCCTCCGTGTGGCGATCCTATGGGTTTGCACGCTTTCCAGATAGCGCACCGCAGCGGTATACTGCTCCAGGTCGAACGAATAATGCGCAAGGCATGAAAGAATGTGGTCTGAAGGTTTCGGTAGTTCCTTGAGCCGCCTGGCGAGCGCGATGATCTTGCCCGGATAGCTATCGGTGCGCTGATAGGCCAGAAGCCGCTCGGCGTCGATATCGTCTCCGGCAACGTCCGCGTTGTCGGCGCGGCAGAGTATTTCATCGACTTTTTCATTATGGCCCAGTTCTCTGAGCACCATGAGCGATTCCGCGATGGATTCCTGATCCAGGCGCTGAACGACAGCCAGCGTAGCCTTGGCATAGCTGTCGATATCGCCCTTGAGCAGCGCCAGATGCCTCAGGCCCATCCATGCGGCCATGTCCTTGGGAGCGAGCGTTACGGCCTGCAAATAATATTTCCGCGCATCATCGAATTTTTTCTGCTTCGCATAGGTGTTGGCGATGTTCACGTACAAGCCGGCATCAGCCCGGTTGAGCTCAAGCGCCTTGAGATACTGAACAAGGGCTTCGTCGAGGTTTTCCATCTGCTCATGGACAAATCCAAGGTTCTTCTGCGCGGAAGGGAATTCCCGCTGGTATTTGAGGGCCTTTTCGAAAGCATCGATGGCCATCGGATATTTTTTCATTGCGCAATAGGCGTTGCCGAGATTAAACCATCCGTCAGCAAAATCCGGTCGCGAAGCGACTGCCTTTAAAAAAAGTTCGCGGGCCCTGTCGGGTTTTCCTTTCTTATCATAATAATTCCCGAGATTTAAAAGCGCGCCCGCGTTATCGGGCTCCAGCTCAAGCACTTTTTTAAATGATTCAAGCGCCGATTCATCTTCATGATTGGCAAGCTGGACTATGCCGAGGTTGTTCCAACCCTCGACACGCTGCGGCTTAAGCACCGAAAGTTTTTTAAACGTCCGCAGGGCCTCGTCAAAATCCTGCCTGCGGAAGCAGAGATTGCCGAATTCAAGCAGGAGCGAATAATCGTTTTCATTTTGTTTAATGATTGCCCTGTACACTTCCATGGCCTCGTTAAACCAGCCCTTGTCGGCATAGAGCTGCGCCAGTTTTGAGGCGGTTTCCACGTTGTCGGGATCGGCCTTGTAGGCGCTGCGCAAGCCTTCAAGCTGGTCGCTTAAGAAAGGTTCGGCTGTTTTATTTTGCTTAAGCATAGGAATTTCTTAATTTCCCAAAATCCTTGCCGCCTGAGGAACATATTTGGTTTCCAGAAGCTTATGAATGTAGTCCCATTGAGGAAACGCCCCTTTATCGGACCAGTTTTTACCCACCACAATATCATACCACGCGTCCAGGTATAAATCTCCTATTTTGTCAATATTGCTGTTCGCCGGCAGAACGGCGGACCCGTTATTCATGAGCTGCTTGAATGACGTTTCGTATATTTCGGTGATCCAGCTTTCGCCGAAAAGCATCGACATATCGCTTAAGATGTCTTTCCGCACGGGTATCATGCCGAACCTGCTGCAATCCTTGAGTTGTGTTTTCGTGCTGGTGATATACCTGGCCAACCGGTATGACTGGCGCGGGTCCGGCGAATCACGGGGAATTCCCCACCACCAGCCGCCGGTGGTGACCGCCTTGCATCCCTCGCGCTCGACGGTCCCGTCTTTGTCAAGGGTCGGCGAGCAACCCTGCGGCATGGTCGCGACGCCCATGTCCGCGGCGTCCTTAAGATACCCATCGAGCCCGTCCTGCCCGGTGCCATGGATAAAAAAACAATCGAGCTGGGTCATGAACGCCAAAAACACTTCGCCGTCCCTGAAACCCTTCCAGATATCGGTGCCGCTCCAGGCCTCTTCCCACATCCTTTTATTATAGACGGAAACCGAATACACTGCCTCCCACGCCAGCGCGTCGGCGACCGCATCCCCTTTCATGGTCAGCACCTGAGTGCTGTCTCCCTTGCACTCAAAAATCCTGTCGATGATCCGCTGGGACGTTCCGGAATAGCGCTTTCCCCGATGCGCAATGCGGCCTTTTATTTTCCCGTTATACGGCGTGTGCGCCCAAATCCAACCAACGACATACACGTCATAGAAATCCCATTTGTTCGGATCATCCTTAAGAATGTAGGTCGCCGGCAGGCCGTAGCCGTTCATTTTCCTGAGCTCATTGCTTATTGAATCCCGGTAGGTCCGCCAAACAGCCAGGGCATCGGCGACCTTGCTCTTGCAATAGACCATTATCCTTGTTTCGTATTTCCGGGGTATGAGGTACTGCTTCCCGGAGATTTCGCCAAGGGAAGTAAGGAGGAAGGTCTGCCTGAACTCCTTCAATTCCCCTTCGGTTAAAAAGGAATCGAGGGGCAACAACTCGTTGTCATGCACCAGCGCCTGGCTCTTGTCGAAGGGTATTTTAACGAGGGATACCTGCCGTGGATATTTCGCAAGTTCGTTTTTGATTTCCCCCGTATTGTCATAATGCACGACCTGGGTCACGGCGTTGTTTTCCTTGTCGAACACGGAGATAATTTCACTGCCGAAATACTCTTCCTGGGCCTTGATCATCTGGACGAGGATTTTGGAATGCCTCGGCGCGGCGCAACCGACCGCCAGGATACACCATATGATACAAAACAAATATTTCATAAAAGTAACTACCCACGTTCCCTGAGCGAAGCCGAAGGGAACTCTTACGAATTTGCATGCTTGCTCCCTTCGGCTTCGCTCAGGGAACATACGTATATTCTAATTATTTCGCATAAACCCTCGAACCCTGGCTTTCAATCCGGGTATTCGCTTTCCGTAACCTCTTGACAAAAATCTTCAGCAGTTCCAGGGCGATGAGCGGATGTTCCACCAAAACGTCTATCAAGTCATCACGGGCTATTCGCAGCATCACGCAGGTCGTGATCGCGTAGGCGCTGGCGGAGCGCGTTTCATCGTCAAAAAGCGTCATTTCGCCGAAGCATTCTCCCGTGGCAAGTTCCGCCAGGTCTATCGACTTATTATCAGGGGTTTTTTTGGTGATTTTTACGCGGCCTTCCTTGATAATATACACCGAATCTCCGGCGTCGCTTTCTTTCACCACCTCTTCTCCCGTTTCGAACGTGACTTCTTCGGCAATAGACGCGATTGCCCTGAGTTCCCGCGTCTGAACCTGGGCAAATAAAGATGTCTTCTTTAAGAAGATCACGTTCTCAAGGACGGTAAAAGATTTAAAAGAGTTTTTTTCCATTCTGTAAAGCCTTGTTCGGTCAACTGCTTTTTTCTTTAGACAGTCAGCCGCTCCCAGCGCGGATCTTTAGTTGCCAAAAACAAACAGGATGCGGCGTATGAAGCGCACTCCCGCAACCAATCATGGTGCCCCTTACTATACTCCGATACCACCGCCATCAAGGATTTCGACCTGATTTTAAAACTAAGCGCGCCTTCTTTGCTGTGCGTGGCCACGTCATTTGTGTCCAGGAGCCGCAGCAGCCAGCGATTGATCTTATTATCTCCTGCGTTATCGAGAAGCTCGAACGCCTGCGCCCGAACATGCCTGTTGGAATGGTACAAACGCGGGACAACCTCCCAAATCCGGCCGCTTTTGTCGAGAAGCGAGGAAATATAAACGACGTTACGCAACCGCTCATTGATGCTCTCTTCCATTATGGCCATGCGCAGGAGTTTTATTCCGGCCAATTCGGCCCTGGTATCGAGCGTGTTTAACGAAATCCAATCACAATAAATTGCCCTGATCTCGGCCAGCGCCATTTCTCGAAGCATATCATTGTGTTCTTTTTCGAGCGAGAAGCGACGCTCGTACAGCATCCTGAGCATAACACTCCGATGAAGGTAGCTCTCTTTTGACAATCTTTGCAGGAACTTTTCACGCGAATAGCCTTTTTCAAAGAGCACACCCAGGGCGTCGACCAAGTCGTT
>JBAVGL010000406.1:0-10718 GCA_049684795.1 Chitinivibrionales bacterium
GTATATTTTAAGGAATATCCGCTTGCGTTCCCTGAGCGAAGCCGAAGGGAACCTATTGTTACGCTCGCTCACTTCGGCTTCGCTCAGTGAGCGGCGAAGTAACTAAAGTGAGGCAATCGTGGCAAAAATACTCAATGAAGTCTCGAGGACCTTTTCCGAGTTCCTGCTGATCCCGCGCCTGACGGCAACCTCGCATGTTCCGGAGAACGTGGACCTTAAAGCACCCGTCGCGAAGTTTAAGAAGGGGGCCGCTTCCTCGTTCACGCTGAACATCCCGTTTGTTTCAGCCAGCATGCAATCGGTTTCCGGCGTTGATCTTGCAATCGCGCTGGCCCGCAAGGGCGGCCTGTCATTCACCTATTGTTCCCAGCCGATCGACGGCCAGGCTGATATGATTTCAAAGGTAAAATCGCATAAGGCCGGGTTCGTGCAGAGCGATTCAAACCTCAGGCCCGACAACACGCTAGCCGACGCCGTGGCGCTCCAATATAAAACAGGGCATTCAACGATTCCCGTTACCCACGACGGCGCAAAAAACGGAAAATTCCTCGGCATCCTTACGGACAAGGATTTCTGGGAATTCGAAGACAACCTGCAAGGCAAGGTGTCCGCGTACATGACCGCGAAGGAAAACGTCGTGTATGGGCGGATCGGGATTTCCCTCCACGACGCAAACGCGCTCCTGCACCGCCACAAAAAGGAATGCCTGCCCATACTGGACGCGGACGGTAAGCTCCATTCGCTGGTGTTTAAAAAAGATTACGTCGACCACCGCAACAATCCTTACGAAATGCTCGACGACCAGAAACGCATGGCCGTGGGCGCGGGCGTCAATACCCACGATTACAGGGAACGCGTGCCCGCGCTTATCGACGCGGGCGTGGACGTGCTGTGCTTCGATTCCTCCGACGGCTACACCGAGTTCCAGCGCGACGCCGTGCAGTGGGTGCGGAAAAAATACGGCGATTCGATCATCATCGGCGGCGGCAACATCGTGGACGGCGAGGCGTTCGACTACCTCGTCAAGGAGGCTGATCTTGACTTTGTCAAGGTCGGCATCGGCGGCGGGTCGATCTGCATTACCCGCGAACAGAAAGGCATCGGCCGCGGCCAGGCATCGGCGCTCGTCGACGTGGTGGCCCGGCGCAACCAGTACTGCAAAGAAACCGGCGTCTACGTGCCCGTGTGTTCCGACGGCGGCCTGGCAAACGACACCCAGATCATCATCGCGCTCGCCATGGGCGCCGATTTCGTCATGATGGGACGGTATTTCGCCATGACCAACGAAAGCCCGACGCCCAAAGTGTCGCTGGGCGGAAGATTGTACAAACCCTACTGGGGTGAAGGCTCGAACCGCGCCCGGAACTGGCAGCGCTACAACATGGGCGCAGGCGAGGAGATGAAATTCGAAGAAGGCATCGACGCCTATGTGCCGGTCGTGGGCTCGCTGTCGGACATCATGGACGTCACCCTGGCTAAATTAAAGTCCACGATGTGCAATTCCGGCGCGGTGACGCTCAATCAGTTCACCGATAACGCGTTGCTGACACGGGTGTCCCAGCAGTCCTTCGCCGAAGGCGGCACGGGTAACGTCATGAGACTGGACCAGGATCTTCCTAAATATGAATAAATTGAAATTTTTTTAATCGGGTAAATCCTAGTCGCCTGACAATTTTTTATTTCCTTGATCGAAATAATTGTGTGAAAAGGGTCAACATGGTGAAAACCCATGATCATCAACATTTTTGAAAGGACAAGGCAATGAAAAACTTCGTACGCAGATCAACGTCCATTTCGGTGTTTTTAATGCTCATCGCGGGAGCGTATTTCATAAGCTGCAAGATCTCGTTCGCGGACGCAAAGCACCCGGAAAAAGGCTCCATTACCTTCGGCTCAAAAGAAAAGCCGGCCATAAAAACAACCCCTGATTTCCAGGCGTTCAAGACCATTTTCGCCGATATCGCTGAAAAAGTCGTGCCGTCGGTCGTGTCGGTCATTCCCACGCAGATCGACACGGTCGTGTTCACCAATAATCCTTTTTACCAGTTTTTCGGCGAAGATCCTTTCGGCGGGGAATCGCCGTTCGAGCAGTTTTTCGGCGCTCCGCAGCAGCCGAGGGGCCGTCAACACCAGCAGCGCCAGCAACAGCAGCAGCAGCCGATGAAGAAGGAATACCGCAGGCAGCAGGGCCTGGGCTCGGGAGTGATCGTTTCCAAGGACGGCTATATCCTCACCAATTACCACGTTGTCCACGGGGCCGATGAATTGCAGGTGAAGACCTCCGACGGCCGGACCTTCGACGCCACCATCGTGGGCGTGGATTCGCTCTCGGACGTGGCCGTCATCAAGCTCAAGGGCGACATCAAGAACCTGACCGTGGCCTATATCGGCGACTCCGATAAGTTAAGGGTCGGCGAATGGGTCATGGCCGTGGGCAACCCATTCAGCCTCACCTCGACCGTCACGCAGGGCATCGTGTCGGCGCTCGGGAGAAAAGTCGACAACTCCAATTTATATCAGAACTACATACAGACCGACGCGGCCATCAACCCGGGCAACTCCGGCGGAGCGCTCGTTGACCTTGACGGCGCCCTGATTGGGATCAACACCATGATCGTCACCCGGTCGGGCGGTTTCATGGGCATCGGCATGGCTATTCCGATCAACATGGCGAAAAAAGCCATGGAGGACATTATTTACGAAGGGAAAGTCACCCGCGGGTGGCTTGGCGTCCAGATCCAGGACATCAACGACGCCATGCGCAATTCCCTCGGGCTCGGCGAACGCAAAGGCGTGCTCATCAGCGACGTGTTCAAGGACCAGCCCGCGGACAAGGCCGGGATCAAACGGGGCGACGTGGTGTTGACGATCGACGGAAGGCCCCTGACCAATTCCAATGAATTGCGCAATACGGTGGCCACGCTCTCGCCCGGCAAAAAAACGCCCGTCGCGGTTTTCAGGAACGGAAAGGAAATAACGCTGTCCGTGGTCCTTGTCGAACGGGACGAGGGAAAGGTAAACAACCTTTCGTCGGGGAGCGGCCCGTCGCAGGGCGGCGAGAGTTCGGCGGACGAGATGAAAAAATGGGGCCTGCAGGCCAACGCCTTGACTGACGCGCTGCGGCAGCAATACTCCATCGACGGCGATGTGAGCGGCGTCGTCATAACCTCGGTGGACCAGACCTCGCAGGCGGCTACCGAAGGCATCCAGGAGGGCGATGTGATCGAGGAAATAAATAAAAACCCGATTACCAGCATCAAGGATTTTACCAAGGCCCTCAAGGCAATTAAAAACGGCGACAATGTCATGTTCCTGATACGGCGGGGCGAATCAACGCTCTACACGGCATTTACCGCTAAATTCAAGTGATGATAGTCTCTCTAAGCTTTTTGAACGACAATTTTTTGTTGTTCGGAAAGCTTAGAGAGACGTACCTGCCCTTAGGCAGGTACGCGGATTCAAAAATTTTAATCTTCTGCTCGATTCCTCTTGACAGTTATCGGAACATATTTTATTTCTATACCATCGTAATTTTGGCAATGGTACCCTTCACATTTTCGAGTGCTCTTTTTTGAGGAGTAAGGTGTATGAAAAAAGCGTTTTTTATTATGGTTTCCGCTTTAAGCGTTATAGCCCTGGTAGGCGGATGTTCCGTAAGCCAGCGCTCCCTGGACGATGCCCAGCGCCGAATCGACGCGCTCAAGGCAAAGGGCGTCCCCGACAGCTCGCTCTCCACGGCCCTGGTATATCTCTACCAAGCCAAGGACGCGAACCAGCGGGGCAATAAAGGCCTGGCCCATTTGTCGGCGGATTCCATGCGCATATTGATCGCCCAGGCCGAGGCGCTGTATTCCGAGAACCTGATCAAACTCCGGCCGACCGTGGATTCGCTCATTTTCGTCATTAACAAGGCAAAATCCGAACTCACGGGCCTTCAGGCGAAAAAACTTGACAGCGCAATGAAAGTCATCGAGTCCTTCAGCCAGAAAAACTGGATCTACCAGGTCGAGGCCAATGTAAAGGCCGTCGTGGCCGACATGCTTCCCCAGTTGAAATTCAACGAGGCCCGCGCCCGCGAACTGCGCAGCCGTCTCCCCGGCGAATGGGTATGCACCAACAAGACAAAGAATGACGAAAACAAGGCGATTAATTCGGTGGAAAAGAAGGTTTTCACGTTCAACAAAGACGGCACGGCAAAGCTTGTCGAGACGAAAAAGGGGCAAAGCAGTCAGGTGCTCAAGGAAGACTACGAATTCGATTCACACGGCACCTACGATTTTCTGGGCGACACCGTAATGATTTTTATCAAGAGGTTCGCCGCGGTCAAACAGAACTTTGAAAATCAAGTAGACAAAAACGGCAAAAAGGTCTGGGAGTTGAAAAAAGAGCCCACGTACGATTCCATCATCACGGACGGAAGCCAGGACCGATGGATACCGTTCACCGAAATGCAGACCGATTTCGTCCAGGAAAAGAAATTTTAATTTAGTCTCTCTAACCTGCCTAAGGGCAGATAAGGTTCTGTACGGGTAATTATCTACGCTAAACGCGTATATAATTCGCCTACAGAACCTAAGCCCGTTGAAAAGGGCCTTTACTATATAGTAAAGGCCCTTTTTTTATCGCGCCTGCTGGAGCATCCAGTTAAGCGCCATGATCAGGCGCGCCATGAGCGCGATGAAGGCAATAATGACGGCATACGCCGCCGTGATGATAAAATTCTGGTTTTTTATGAATGACAGCACTTTCTCCTTGTTTTTATACAGGAGAAAGCCCCCCGCAATGAAGAAAAGGATTTTCAGCGCCGGACTTTTCGCTTTTCCCGCCGAATTTTTTTTCATGGAATACGACCTTGCTTTTATATGCCTGAAATATTGAACAAATACATGCTATTTAGCTTTTTCCAATTGGCGAACACCGTCAAAAACATATTGAAGGGCCGAGAGAAAAGTCAGGGCCGCGGCGGCATAGACAAGCCCGGCAAAAATTTTTCCGGGCAGCCCGACGAGCACCCAGATAATGACCGTCATCTGAAAGAACGTCGTGGCCTTGCCGGATATGCGCGGTCGTACGTTCACATTGCCGATGATGCTTTGAATGACGAGCGCTCCCCCGATGAGCATGACGTCGCGGCTCACGACCAGCAAGACGAACCAGACGGGCAAATTTGTCTGAAAAGCAAGGGACGGACGTCCGAGGAGGACGAGGGCCGAAAGCAGCATGGCCTTATCTGCGAGCGGATCGAGGAAAGTGCCTAATTTGGATATTTCGTTGCGGCTGCGCGCGATATATCCATCGACCGCGTCCAGCAAAAAGATGCCGATGAAAACCGCCGTGGCGAACCACCGAAGGTTGATTTCGGCGTTCCCGCGCAGGGCGCTCTTATCGTAATAGAGGATTAAAAGAATAAAGAGCGGAATAAAGAGGATCCGCGCGATGGTGATCCTGTTGGCCAGCGTTAAAGGCATTTGAAGCAACATCTCCATCCTGGAGGAGTTTATGGGCGCTCCGGCGTTTTTCCCGCGCGCCTGGGTCCCGATAGTTAAAATAAACATCTACCGCGCCGGTTTTCAAGTTGTCGCTGTTTCCGCGGTCCCGTTCCTGATGTCCCTTGTCATGATTAAAGCATCGTCCTGGTCGTCGGAATAATATTTTTTCCGTATGAACTGGACAAAAAATCCGCACTTTTCATATAAGCCGATCGCGGCGACGTTCCTTGAGCGAACCTCAAGGTAGGCCTTTTGTATGCCTTGACTCAACGCCATATCCGTTGCCCGGCTGATAAGACGCGCGGCTATTCCCCGCCCGCGGAAATGTTCCCGCGTCGCCAGGTTATGGATATGCAGTTCATCCGAAACCATGACGCTCACGATATAGGCGCAAACGTTTCCGTTTTTGTCAATGGCCACGAAACTAGCCCCGCGGTCGTTTGAAAGTTCGCTTTCAAACGCCGACAACGGCCACGGAACGGTCGAGGCCGCCCGTTCAATGGCGCATATCTGCGCCGCGTCGGCGACCGTCGCTTGACGAATAGATATTTCGACAGGGTCATTGTTCGGTAACGGCATCGAGCATCTTCTTGAACAGCGCACAGACATCCTGGACGCCCGAACCGGTGATGGATGACATAGACAACCATCCCTCGGGCAGGCCGGTTCCGGCGTCCTTCGGCAGGAGGTCCATCTTGGACAAAATGAAACATTTAGGTTTTTCGGCAAGTATCGGGCTGTATTCGGAAAGTTCATGCATGAGCATGCGTGCGTCGGCCTGTGGATCTTCGGATTCCGCGGAAACAAGGATGGCAAGGACCTTCGTGCGTTCGATATGCTTGAGGAATTTTATCCCAAGCCCCTTACCGTTATGCGATCCTTCGATAAGGCCGGGAATGTCGGCCACGACAAAGGACTCATACCCTTCGCCGGTTTTTACGATGCCCAGATACGGCTGCGTGGTGGTAAAGGGATAATCGGCGATTTTCGGCCGCGCGCGGGAAATGGTCGAAAGGAACGTCGACTTGCCGGCATTGGGCCGGCCGACCAGGCCAACGTCGGCCAGGACCTTGAGCACAAGCCTGAGCCGCTTTATCTGGCCGGGCTTTCCCGGATAGCAATGATCGGGATTAGGGTTTCTCCGGGAAACGAGCGCGGCGTTCCCCAGCCCGCCCCTTCCTCCCTTGGCCACCATAACGCGCTGCCCCTGCCCTAAACAATCGAAGAGCATTTGACCGGTATCAGTATCATAAATAACGGTGCCCAGGGGAACAAGGACAATTACATCTTCCCCGCCTTTCCCGTATTTATCGGCGCCCCGCCCGTGGGCGCCCCGCGGCGCGGAATACTTTTTTTTGTAATTTGCATCCTGCAACGTATGCAGATTGGCGGACCCTTCTATCCAGATACTGCCGCCTTCTCCCCCATTACCGCCGCTTGGCCGTCCCTTCGGTTTGAATTTTTCCCGCATATAGGCAAAGCAGCCGTTGCCCCCGTCGCCGGCTTTTATTTCAATGGTCGTTTCATCGATAAACATGCCGTTGATCTTTTTTATTCAGGATTTTGCGGGTGTGGCGGGAGAAGCCGGAACAGCGGTACCGGAGCCGGGCGTCTTTGTAGTATCCGATTTAGCCCCCGCCGTACCATCGGATGAAGAGGCGTCGGCCTTTGCCTGTTTTTTATAGGAATCCGATCGATAGTCGGTGCCATAAAAGCCATTGCCTTTAAAAAGAAAACCGGCCCCGGCGGAAATCAATCGTTTCACCTGACCGTCGCAATCCGGCTTTTTGCATTTTGTAAGCGGCTTATCGGAAATGCTTTGATACTCTTCAAATAAGAGGCCGCATTTTTCACATTCATATTCGTAGGTCGGCATAGCTTAAGCGCTCCCTATTATAAAAAAGCTTTTTCAATAGTCAAAATCGGGATAACCTTTTTAATCTGATTAATCCTGATCAGGTCAACTGAAAAATACATCAGATACGAGAACGCTTTCAAGACTTTACTTGAGGGACCGTTCGATTTCCCCGAACAGGTCATAATCGTCGGCCCCGGTGATCCGGACGCGCACAATGGGGCCCGAAGCGGTTGCATGGTTTTTAATAAAGACTTTGCCGTCGACGTCCGGCGCGTCCCATCGGGTCCGTCCTTCAAAGGCAAAGCCGGAGGCGTTCGATTCATTATCGATTATGCATTCAACGGTCCTGCCGACGCGCGACAGCCCGATTGTTTCGCTTATTTCGCGCTGGAGCGTCATGAGCGCCTCGCAGCGCCGGGCCACCGTGCCGTCGCGGGGCCGGGGGTGCATCGCATACGCAGCCGTGCCTTCCTCCGGTGAAAACGGGAACACGCCCACCTTGTCAAATTTCATTTCTTCAACGAAGGCAAGCAGCTCTTCAAAAAGCCCTTCGGTTTCACCGGGGAAACCAACGATAAACGTCGTCCTGATCGCCGCGTCGGGGACGGTGGTCCTGATGCGTTCGACAAGTCTCCTATTCCCTTTTGACAATGGACGACGTTTCATGGCCGCAAGTATCGGATCGGCGCCGTGCTGCAGGGGAATGTCAAAATACGGGCACAGGCGCGGTTCGCCGGCCACCAGGTTAAGCAGGTCATCGCCGACGAGCGCGGGGTGAAGGTACATCATCCGTATCCAGGGAAAAGCCGTGTCTGCGAGCAGTTGCTCCAGAAGACGGTTAAGCGAACTTTTCCCGTCCCGTCCGTAATTCGACGTGTCCTGCGAAACAAGAATGCACTCGCGCGCGCCCTGCCCGTAGAGCCATTTCGCCTCTTCCACGATCGAGGAAACCGCGCGGCTCCTGAATTCCCCGCGGATACGCGGGATCGCGCAAAAAGCGCACGCGTGCGAGCAACCCTCGGAGATTTTAACGTACTGGGTCGCCACGGGTTTTTCAAGCTTTCGTACATAGGATGGCTTTGCTGAAGCTCCCAGGTGCCGCTCAAAAAGCCGCGGCCAATCATCGATTCCGGCCCAAACGTCGACTTCCGGAAACTGTTCTTCAACCGACCCGCGGAACCTTTGGGAGAAACAGCCGCATACGATGAGCTTGGCGCACGCGCCTGATTTTTTAAATAAAGCCATTTCCAATATTGTGTCAATGGCTTCCTGTTTGGCCTCCTTGATAAACGCGCAGGTATTTACCACTATGACGTGCGCCTTCGAAAAATCGTCGGTATACGTGTAGCCGCAGCGACACAGATATTCAAGCATGTTTGAACCATCAATCTGGTTTTTGCTGCATCCCAGATTACAAAGAGCTACTAAGGACATGGCCGTGTATTTTAAATTCCTGTTTTACGTGAAAGAGTGATAAAAAATGGGTTTTACTTTTAGTAAAACCCATTCAAAAGCATTATGATAACCTTTATGTACCGGTTACCAACCCGATCCCGAAGCGGAAGAATCGGCGCCCCAATCGCTGGACCCGCCCGAACTTTTGCTTCCTCCGGCCGTTGTCGAAGGGGCTGGAGTGTTTGACGGTTGCGTTGCAGCGGAAGGTGCGCTTGCCGGTTTTGTCGCCGGTGACGGACCGCTTGCCGCGCTCGAGGAAGCCGGCGGCGGCGAAGAAGGCGCTTTTGCCGGAGCGGGCGCAGGAGCGGGCTCGGGCGCGGGACTGACGGCCGGAGAAGCGGCGCTGCTGCTTGACGAAGCAGGAGAAGCGGACGGAACGGAGGAAGGCGTCGATGATTGGCCCGGGCTCGAAGTTGACGTACCGGACCACGACGACGCCGGGGCCGGCGCGGACGCGGGTTCAAGGGGCGCATTTTCATATGAACTTGTAACGTTGCCGGTTGCGGCGCCTGAACCAAGACCATATCCTTCCATTCCCACTTTATCGTTCGATTTCTTATCTACCCAATACTGGTATCCATTCGGGGAAAGGGTGTTTTCACCAAATCCTTTCGCGGCGGAAAAGGCGTTAAATCCGCCGATCCGGATGCGGTAAAAGGTTCCCGAAAGGTTTGGGGTCGGGTTCTGGACTTCCGCTACATAGGCGGGATACCCTTTGTCCTTGAGACCTCCGGCCATTTTTTCCGCAAATGTTTGCGACTTCACGCACGAGACCTGTACGACATACCGTCCGTTTTCCAGGAATTCGGCTGAAGAAGGCGCCGCCGCCGCCGCTGAGGCCGGAGAAAAAGTGGTCTTAGCGGATTTACCGAAAGTTTTTTTAGAAGCACTTTTTTTCGCGGTGTCGTCGGAGTAAAATTCCTTGAAAATGTCGGCCGTATCGGCCGTCGAAGGCAATGTCTTGCTTACCTCAGTCCTTTTTGCGGCCGAATTTTTGCTTTTGCTACAGCCCAGAAAAAGGGCAAGAACAACCATGAGAGAAACGTATAAAAATTTATTGCCGCACATACGTGCTCCTTTTTAGAAAATATATAACTCGTTTACTTTAGCTCAGTTACGACGCCTATTACAAAATCTACAATACTGACGCATAAAAATCCACATTTTTTTTACTTTCCGCCAGGCAATCCCGACAATAAATGACGGGCCTCGACGGCCTGGGGCGTTTCCGGATACTGCGCGACGATTTTTTTGCATATACGGACCGACGTTTCAATGTTCCCCTCTCGCAGTGAGGTCAGCGCGTCGCGCGAAAGCCGTGCGGCCCGTTCCAGGTTTTTCGCGTAGGCCGAAGGCCGTGGGGGTTTCCGTATGGCCAAAGGTATTTCATGCATCCGATACTCGCCATACCGCATGGAAAGGCACGAAGCGCTGTCCTGGTCCGAAGAACATATTTTCCTTGTGTCAAACACTCTATATCTTCCGTCAAGGACCCGGTACGAAGCTGAAACGGAAAGCATGGGCGCGCCGTTTACCCGCAGTTTCATTTCACACGGAAGCACGACTCCGTCGAAAGCCCAGTACATGAAGGAATATGTGGTCAAAAAACTGTCCACCGGCGGTTTTTGCCCTTGAGTCACCTCAAACTGCCGGGCATATTTTTGCAGAATAAGTTCGTTTGCCCGGTGTGACGCCGAATCCATGACCAGCGTTAACGCGGTAAGCCAGCTTTCACGGGCGTATGCTCCCATGTCCTGGTATGAATAGCCGAAATACCTGCCTTTAGGAGTGACCAGGAACTTGTAATTTCTTGTTCCATCAATAGTCTCAATCGTCGGTACAAGGTTCGTTTCTTTCATTATGATTGAAAACATGTCCTTATCTCGATACTTGAGGGCCGAAGCCATGACTATTTC
>JBAVGL010000407.1:0-3299 GCA_049684795.1 Chitinivibrionales bacterium
AAAGATCTATGAAGACAATATCATCGCCTTCCCGAACGATTACCGGAACTATTTACGGTTAGGCATCATTTACGCCAAGGACAAAACCACCCTTGGCCGTTCGGCCACTCTTCTCAAAAAGGCCGGAAGCCTGGCGGACACTATCCCCACGATGTGGCTGGAGCTTGCGCAGGTCTACGAAAAATTAGGCAATGAAAAAGAAGAAATGAGCGCTTACAAAAAGCTCGTTACAATGGACCCGCAGAATTTCGAGGCAAATAAGCGGCTCGGTATCATCCTCATGAAAAATAATGTTACGACCGATGCTATGGTCTACCTGGAAATGGCGAATACCCTGTCGCAAAAAGACCCTGATATTCTAACGATGCTTGCAAAGGGGTACATGAAGACCAACCGGTTCAAAGATGCGATCGACGTGCTGCAAAAGGCCAAGGTGTTAAAATCCGATGACCCTGAAATTCGCATGGAACTCGTGGACCTCTATAAAAAGACGGGCCAGGACAAAAAGGCCTTGGATGAGATGAAACAGCTTGTTGAGATCAAAAGGGACAATAAAATCCTCATCATGTATGCCAAGGGCCTTGCCACCGATGGAAAGTATAAAGAAGCTGAGGAAGTCATTGAGAACATAAAGGCCACTGAACCTGAAAATATTGAAGCGCTCATGATCCTCGGTGATGTGCAAAAGTCACAGAAAAAGCTGGATGCCGCCATTGAAACCTATAAAGAAATTTCTTACATCAATCCTAATTATGCTCCCGCCCTTTTCGAACGGGCCGAAGTGCATTTGTTGCAGAACAAGCCACAATGGGCGAAAACATTTTACGACAGGGCTCTAAGGGCGGACCCCAAATATGCTCTGGCCGAACTGGGTCTTGCAAAATTCTTCAAAGTGCAAAAGAACCAGACGGCTTACATGGAACATTTGGAAAAGGCCTACCAGATGGATCCCAACGATCCGGAAATAAGCGCCGAATATAAAAAGGCAAAAAAGTAATGTATGGCCGAGGCCCGATATCGCCCTAACGTATGTGTAGCAATAAAGAAAAAAGGATCCGACCAGCTCCTCATGTGCCATCGAAAGGCCTTTCCCGCCGAATCCGGATGGCAGTTTCCCCAAGGAGGGATCGATAAACACGCCGACCTGGTGTCCGAAATGAAACGGGAGTTACGGGAAGAAATCGGGACCGATGAAGTTACGGTCCTTAAAATTTCCTCACGACTTTATTCCTATAATTTTCCACCAGGGCTTCAAACCCATCATCCCGGCTTCGTCGGACAGATACAGCAATGGATACTCGTTGAATTGGATTCGGATGATTCAAAAATCAATTTCTTACACGAACCGGCTGAGTTCGATGCCTTTCAATGGATATCGGCGACTCAAGTTTTGAGCAAAATTGTTGATTTTAAAAAGCGCCTATATTTACAGGCCATGCATGATTTAGGTTTTGGGCCTGAAAAAAATGATTTTTAAAAATTAGAAATCTTACTTATTTATAAAAACCCTGCAATAATACAAATAATACAATCGTATTTATGAATGAATTTATCAGATCAGAAGAGGACCAGAAGGAAGATCAGGGCCTGTTCGATTTATGGATGAAGGGAGATCCTAAAGGATTTTCCGGGCTTTATGATCGATACAAGAATCGTGTGTTCGGTTTTTTGGTCAGGATGACGGGCGACAGGGAAATTGCCGAAGACCTTTTGCAGGACACCTTTCTGGCGGCAATGCGAAATGCCGTTCAATTTGATCGCGAACGAAACTTTTTAAGTTGGATTTTTGGGATTGCGCATAAACGAACGATTGACTATTTCAGGCATGTTAAAGTTGAAAATGAACACATAGCGGACACGGACAGGTCGGTAGGAAAAGAACCGGACACTCCGGACGTTCATTTTTCAAATTTGCGGCTTAAATCGCTCATCAATGACGCGATTAAGACTCTGGATCCAATGCAACGCGAGGTGTTTCTGCTGAGAGAGGTCGGAGATGTTTCGTTTAAAGAAATTGCGCAAATAATGAATTGCCCTATAAATACCGCGTTGGGGAGAATGAGATTGGCTTTAAAAAATATTCGTAAAGAATTAAAAAGGAACGGTCTCAATGGAATGTAATAAGTGGCAGGAAGAAGGCTTATTGTACGTTTCCAGGGAAATGGATGCTTCGCAAGCGGAAGAATACGAAAAACATGTTCAAGTATGCGATGTTTGCAGGATCGAAATCGACCAGTACATCCACGATAAAGAAACGATCTTCTCCGCGGAGATGTTGCGCGAATTTCCATCGGAACATATCGATAAAAAAATCATTGCCGCGTGTTCGTCCATGCCGAAAGTTTCACGAAGCATCACGCTCTTTTCCACAGTCTGGCTCAAGAGGGCGGTCATTTCAATGGTATTTCTTATTTTCGGCACGGGCGCGGGGGTTTATTTTACGATGAATTATTATAATGCCGTAACAAATAATAATGCCGTGGCGTCTCATAAAACCCATCCGGCGCCGGCAATCGCTTCCGGCAGCCAGGTTGCCCTGGCAAAAAACCGTGATTCCGCGCTATCCGACAAAAAAGATTCATTAAAACAAAAGGAAACAATTCCTCTTGTAAACCATCCCAGGCCCGATGCGCCACAACAGGGCATTGTCACGGTGGACCTAAAAAAAGAATAGCCGACGCGGGGTCCGCTAAGAAGTTTCGAAAGCTTTAAGGCCTTCAGGTTATCGGTGACTCAGCGACCGCGGTGAACACAGTTTGCCCAAGCTCCTCAAGTTTTTCCTTATTTACAATAATGATCCGGCCTTTATCAAGAGAAATAATAAGCTGCTTCGCCAATATATTCAAAGATTCGGTAACATCGGACAATTTCATGCTGAGCATGTCCATTAATTCATTTTCCAGGAATTTCTGATTAATTTCCTGCCTTCCTTCGATTATTTTGCAATTTTCGGAACTGGAGATAAGCATAAGGGCCGCGGCAACGTTGGCTGTCCTGACGCCATTCATGTTGCGGTCGATTTTGCCATCAACCTCCCTGAGGCGATGGACGAGGATCGTAGCGATTTTTTGGAACCAGTCAGGGATTTTCCGGGAGATTTTTTGAAACTCCTCCGCGGGAATCACATAGGCTTCGGCGTCTTCGGTCGCCATGACCGAAGCGCTTCTTTTCCCTCTGTCAATAGCCGCGATTTCCCCGAAAACACCTCCTTGACCTATGATATCGAGGTCAATATCGACATTGCCCTCGGTTTTAAAAACCCTTACGGCCCCTTTTTTAATAATGAAAAGTTCCTGCGA
>JBAVGL010000408.1:0-11627 GCA_049684795.1 Chitinivibrionales bacterium
CTTTTATTTTTTCTGACGGGCGGCCGCTCCAGCGCCTGTCGTCGAACCGCTCGATTTTCTTTCGGTCGAGGAGCCCAAGGAGCCGGGGAGTGAGATCATTGTCGGGCCAAAACGGCAATTTTCGTTCGGCCCATTTGACCGCTTTGTTTTTTTCCTTTGCCAGGTGCACGGGAACAAACAGCATTGCCTGGGCGCGTGTGAGGGCAACGTAGAGCAACCGGCGGCGCTCCCGGGTCCTTTGCAGATCAGACGGGCATTTTTCCGCTCCTTCATCAAACAAACCGTTTAATAATTCCTTCTGAGACGATTCTACGGGCATGATCCGCAATGCATGATCTTCAATCCAGCAAACCGTGTCCGGGGATTTGCTTTTTTTGATCGAAGCCCCGGTTCCCACGAAAACAATTGGAAATTCAAGACCCTTTGCGGAATGCATGGTCAAGACCCGCACGCTTGATTGGTCGGTTGCCAGCGTATAAAGGTTTTTGTCCTGACCGACGGTTTCCTTTTCTTCAAGCAACCGGCCGAGGTGCTCGACGAGCTGCTGCAGGCTGTAATTGTCCTGATAAAGTTTTTCGATGCAGTAGTCGATCACCTGCCGCAAATCCGCCAGGGCGCGTTCGCCGTCGGCAAGCCTGACAAGGCGCTCACGTACCCCGGTGCGTTCCTGAATACTGCTGAAAAGCCGGGACCAGAGGCGCTTTGCCGATAGAAAAACCCAGTCGTCCAATGCGTGTGAAATACAGTCACCGCTCATGTTTTTACAGGGCCGAAGGTCTTTTTCCGGTTCAATAGTGGCCGGGTGACGATTGAAGAACCGGGTGAGCAGGGCCGCAAGCCGCGGCGCCGGATCTCCCGCAGGTTGGAGAACGGCGCGCAGCAGGGCATGCAGGTCGCGGGCCATTGCGGACTGGAAAACCCCCTGCATTTTATATTTGACTGCCGGGATGCCGTCGGCCTGGAAGCGTTCCAAAAAAGGTTCCGCAAGGCCGTGGGCCTCGACGATCACCGCAAAATGCTTGTAGTCAAGCTGAATGTCGGCCCATCCGGCGCCCTTTGGAATGGAGATGGTTTTCCCCTTAAGGGACCTGATGACCGCGCTTGTCCAAGCTGCCATGTCCGCGCGGCGTTCATGGGCGCTTCCTTCAAGGACCATGACCTGCACCGGCGTATCGTTAAGCGGATGGTCCGGCTCGGCAATGCTCCGCCGTGGCGGTATGGCAATCGCGCCTTTTTCTTCTTCGGAAGGATAGGAGATTTTTTCTTTACCGTCAACGGATGCGTCAAACGCGAACCAGTCCGGACCGCCGTTTTCCCTGGCAAAAATGGTGTTGCATCCGTCCATGGTTTCCGGCAAAGACCGGAAGTTATGTATCAGGCTGTAAACCTGCCCGTTTTTCTTTTCAATCGAGATTTTTGCGTCGAGATAGCTCCGCACATCGGCGCCCTGAAACGAATAAATTGACTGCTTGGGGTCGCCCACGATAAAAAGCCTGGGCCCGTTTTCCCCGGACGCTTCAAGAAATATCCTGTTGAATATCCGCCATTGCAGGATGCTCGTGTCCTGAAACTCATCGATGATCCCATAACGCAGCCGCTTGCGAAGCGCGTCGCGGAACAATGGATTATTGATTACGGCCCGGTGCATCAGGCGAAGCATGTCCTGAAAAGAAATGAGGCCATTTTCCTGCTTGCTGCGGACCCAGCGGTCGCGGAGAAGTTCCGCCGCATCGCAGAAAAGCGTGAGAAGAATATTTTTCCGGACCGTATTCAAAGAAACGATACACCTGTGGTTCTGCAAATTCTGAAACAAGGCATACATCTCGCTTCCCAGCGGAGTCTTTTTATATGCGGCGTCGCAGATATTGGCGGACCTTAAAAAACCGTTTTTGTCGGGCTTTTTGTATTTGGAAAGAGAGGCCACTGTTTCAACATCTGCCGGTTGTTTCCCCTCAATGGTCCGCTGCGCCCATGTTGTGGCATATGCAATGGCTTTTTTTGCGTTTTCATGAAAGTCCGCCGGCGGAATAAAATTTTCAAGGAAATCCCTTAATTTTACCGCACAGGCAATGAATTCCTCGATACACGGCGTATACTCATTATCAAAAATATTCTTTAAATCTTCCAGCCGGCGGTTTTCGCATGCTCTCCTGTCAAGTACTGTATTTTCCTTGTCCAGCAGTTTCTCCGCGATCTCCCGAACGAACATGAAGTGTTTTTCTTCCAGAAGCATTCCCATTGTCTGCAATTGCGAAAGCGCCCAGGGAATTCGGGTTTCGGGGTCCTGCCAGTCAATGCGCACCGATTCTCGCAGCGTGTCGGCAAGGCCCTCGGCGTCATTCACCATTTCGGTTTTAAAGGGCACGCCCGTTTCAAAGGGCCAAGTCTGCAGGAGGCGCAAGCATACGCCGTGAATGGTGCCGATAAAGGCCTCGTGAAGATTGTTCAGGCAGTCTTCGAGATGATTCGCCAATGCTTTATTTTTATTCGCGTCAGGGTCCCTGACGCGATTTTCCAATCCTTTACGGATGCGCAGCTTGAGTTCACCCGCGGCTTTTTCGGTGAAGGTCACGAGCAGTATTTCGCGAATGTGAATGTACCCTGGTTTTCCCGTGGCGTCCGGTATCGGCTCCTGCAAAATACGGAGGACCATCTGGACTATGGTATGGGTTTTCCCGGCGCCTGCGTGGGCTTCGATCACGCCATGGCGGGACAGGCGGATTTTATCAGGATTGTCGAGAATAATCACATTACTCATGGACCAGCCCTTCCAGAAACGGCGCGAAGCGCGCCTTTGCAAGGTCTCGAAGGTCATCATCCGTTTTGTCCGGAATGCGCGCGTCAACCAGTTTGAAGGCTTCAAGGTAGCTTATATAGCCATGCTCGTCATCGGAGAGTTTTTCTTCGAAAGCGGCGTTGGTCACTCCGGCCCAGCGGTCCTTCCATGAAAGGCCCTTCTTCCGGTCCTGTTTTGTCAGGTCCCTTATTACCTCGAAAGGCAGGTGGTCGGCGCAATGACGGAGCAGCATGTCCTGAATTTGAATAACAAGCCAGTGCATGATTGTGTCAATATTTTCCCGTTTAATAGCGGCACAATCGCATTCGCCGTCACCCCGGTTCAACTGGACCAGCCGGATGGCGAATTTATTAATCTCGGGAAGTTTTTGTTCCGCCAATCCTTGGAGGACACCCGTTAACCAGAGGTCCGGATTGTCTTTTGCATGGCCTTCATTCTTGATATGCAGTATGCCCATTGTCCCCGAAGCGTTCCTCGGGAGGAGCGCGAGCCCGTGCCTGCATTCGACGGAGCATGTCCGCCCTTCTCCTAAATCAACTTCCAGCTCACCGGACGCCCCTTGCCGATTGAGCGACAGATCAACGTTTTGCATAAGCCGGTGATCAATGAAAGTTTCGCGCAATCCAACTGTGGCTTCCGCGCAGTCCCGCGCCCAACGGACCAAGTACTGGCGCTCCATGAAGCACAACTGCGCTTCCGGCGAGCCGCCCCGCACACAATATTCACGATGCGCTTTTCCGGCGATTTTCTCCGCCTCATCGCCAAGTTCGTGTGTGTCAGTCCAGGCGTCTTCCATGCTCTCCGGGAAAACCAGGAAAAGCAGTTCAGTCCAGATGGTTTTCTGCAAACCCGACATATCCAGAGCGTCTGATTGCAGGGGTTCGTCAGTCGCGCTCATGGTGGTTGGCTGTTCGTCGAGTTCTATGCCCAATGTTTTTGACAGATGGTATTCAAGGGGATTGGCGAAGAATGTACGAAGGTGATATATAGTGGTTCGCAAAGGCCCCCGCGTCGTGTTGTCCAGAAATTGAACGGCGGTCCCATAGCGATGCATCGCTTTTTTGATGCCGGGTATTCCCTCAATGCAGGCAAGGCGGACTTCCGACGGGTCCCAGGTTCCCCGCAAACGCCCTGATTTCTTGATGTTTTCTATTGACTCGTGGATGATCAAAGGTATTTCCCGGCGAATAAGGCAGCGATCTTCACCC
Organism: Chitinivibrionales bacterium; assembly: GCA_049684795.1. Classification (GTDB taxonomy): domain Bacteria; phylum Fibrobacterota; class Chitinivibrionia; order Chitinivibrionales; family FEN-1185; genus JBAVGL01. The sequence continues at coordinate 4,006 of JBAVGL010000408.1, forward strand.
TGGCCGACGGTTTTTTCCTTCAAGCCCTGGTCCTTGAGATAAGATTCCAGTTCAAGAACAACGCTTGAAGGCTGCAACGCTTCCTCTTTCTGCATGTCGCGGGAGCGGAATGACAGGACCAGACGTTCCTGCGCGGCATGCAGCAGTTCGAGGAACGCGAAACGGTTGTCGCGCACCTGGTCTGAATCGCCGACTATCCGGTTATGGGCCAGCAGGTCCCATCCGGGTTTTTCATTCGTGCCAGGAAATGCCGTCGCGTCAAGCCCAAGAACGAAAATGACTTTATGGGGAACGATCATGGCCGGACGAAGAGGGGCAAACGTGATTCCGCCCGTCCATGCCCTGGACCCGGACGGAAGTTCTTCCGGCAGGCATTCCCTGAGCAGCGCAAGGAACTCCATAAGCCCGATGGGGTCTTTACGAAGCGCGAGATCGTTGCGCCCATTGAGCGCGGGGAGCGCGTCGAGAAATTCGCCGCGCACCCTGCCTTCGGCCGTCATATTCCATGGTGTATCTTCCGGCACCGTGCCGAACCAGTCCCATACCAGCCCGGCAATCGCGTCCACGGCCCCGGAGTTTTCGAGCGAATCGTACAGCCGCTCGACGTCGCTATAAAGGGCTTCAACCAGACTGCAGAACTTCTCGACGCTATCGGCGTCCGAGGTGTTAAAATCGCGGAAAGCGGGAATTGGTGAAGCCAAATCATCAGCCAGCAGCCGGTACTTCATGTCAACCGGCCCCTCCGCCAGATTGCCGATGAGCAGCCGCGCCATGCCAAATTCGAACGTGTGGGCGTCGGTGATCGTTTGCCCTTTATCTCCCATCCGCGCGCGATGCTCTTTATTGAATCCCCGGAAAATTCCCAGTTCTTCCGCCCATTCTTCCCAGATGGCCACGCTGTCCGGTGGTATCTCCCGCGTAGATTGGACCAGGGGATTGCGCAGAAGAGCGAAAACATGGGCGCGGTCGAAACGGCCCTCGACAATTTCCAGCAGTGTTAATATTCCCTGCGCGAAAAGGCTGTTGCTTCCCGGCGCTCCCAGCACCGAGTAGGGGATATATCCGGGATCGCCGGGCGAAAATGCGTCGAACACGCGATGGATCTGCGACACATACGTTGCCGGATCGGGAAGATACACGACGATTTCATTAAGACGCTGGATTTTATTTTTTTCGACCAGGTCAAGGACCTGTTCCCGCAGTTCTTCCACTTCACGCGCCGGATCGGGGCAGGCAAGCACCTGAAGGGAATCATCATCTTTCCAGGGGCGGCCACTGGCCGTGCCGGGTAATGTGCTTTCACGACGGAGAAGCGCCAGTTGCAGCGCTTTAAGCAATGTGTCGGGGGGCCTTTCCCGTTCAACCCAATCAGGACACAGATACTCAAAATTCCACTCGACCTGCGGGCACCATAAATAAATATTCTCTTTTCCCGCGCGTCCCCATAGTTCAAGAGGCGCGGGGTCTTTCGGCAAATGCGCGAAATCCTCAAGTTCTTTGGTACCATATTCATCAGGCTTGCGAGAAGGCACGCCCGTGTTTTTTTGCGGCGAGTCGTATTTCCAAGCTCGGGGATATTTATGGCTGCGCCACGTGTCAACGTCCTCCCAGAATTCGGCGCAGGGATTGGTAAGGTACACGTGCATGTCAACGCCGGGCATCTGGGAGATTTCCACCAGCGTGTTACGGTGAAAGTGGCTGATTTTGGAAACCTGGAACAGATAGATGGTCCCGGGTGGAACAGTCCAGGGTTCGCCGTTTTCAAGACCCCGCTCGCGTCGCAGGCGGTAAAGATGGGGGAGGGATAGCGGTTTTTTCGGGTTTCCCGTTGAATCTGTAAACCCACGCCGCAAACATTCATGCACTCTGAGATATAAATCCATCTGCCAGGATTCGTTGGAGTCCGTTTTGTCCCTTTGGTCTTTTAATCCATGGTAATGTTTTTTTTCCAGCCAGCAGGCGTCAATGCCGGTCCTTTTCCATTTATGTGCCTCGGCGTCCCACACGCTTGGCCGGTTGAACTCATATTCCTGAAATTGACGGGCGATCTTCGATGCCAATTGCACTTTTTTGATCGGATCAATTGCATTATCCTGATTTATAAGATACGCGCGGATGGCCCCATAATGCGGATTTTCCAGCAGCTTATCATTCAGCAAGGCGCAAACCACCTGCTGCAAGACCGCCGCATCAAGGCGCTGCATATTTTCCGAGGGACTTAAAGCCTTCCACAAAAAACGTTCCAGGGTCTGCATCTCAAGGTTTGCAATGCACCCCAAAGCAAGAGGCCGGCCTTCAGATTCGACGGGGCAATCCGCCAGACGCAGTTGCAGCCATTTGCCCACGGCCGGGCTCGGGACGATCACGGTCGGCGGGGCGAAAGGGTCTTTCCAGACCTTTTGCATACTTGTCAGCAGGGTCGGCAAGAGCAGGTCGGATGATGGCGCGAAATGAAGGTGCAGCATGGAAAAGACCATCCCCCTTTTTGCTCTAAAGAGGTTTTGAAAAAAAACTTGATGTGGGTTTGCCGGACGACGAACCAATACTTTTGAGCGCCACGAGGCGATCATTGCTTGCGCAATTGCCCGGACAAGGCGCCGGACCATTTGTGCTCGAATTCCTTCCGGCCGCACCCCACGCAGCCGGCAACGTGGTTGCGCAACACAAGCGACTGGACACGCGCGCTGTTTCCGAATTCCCTGCCGATAATTCCAAGCCCCGCGGCGGCCGCGCTGTCGGACGGGCAGGTCATGACGAAGAGCGTGCAGGCGCCCGTCGCCGCGGCATACCGGGCCGAGATCACGTTATTTAAGAATGACCGGGACAGAAAACCGCTTTTCCGGTATTGCTCGCTGCCGGGGATTTTTCCGGCCTCGGGGAGTAACCGGATTTCAGCGGGCATGAGCGTATCGCCCGGCATGCGGCTCGCAACGGCCTTCGCTAGAAACGCGAGCGTGGAATCGGCGACGGGCTTTGACGATTTGTCGAGCACCTCCGCGTACTGCGACGATTTCCAGAAAGAAATCCGCCGGGGCTGCGCGGCCGATTCGGTCCCGATGCCGCGCACATGATCTTCCTGCAACTGCCTGAACAGACCGAACGCGTTCACGGGCAATCCCATATCGTAAACTGCCACCTCATAATCGGCATTTTTATTTTTCGGGTCTCCGTAACGCCTGACCGAGCAGGTTTTCATGCCCGACTCCATGTAAATGTCCGCGCCGCCGTCGAGATACTCATACAGGCCGTTCGATGTGTAATGTTCAGGCGGCGCGAGTGCGACTGCCCCCGAGGGCGCGCCGAAGGCGTCCGGCAGCGTTACTGTTCTGTCGGCCGCTGTTGATGCAGCCAGTATCGCCGCGATGTAAAGAAAAAAGTGTTTCATATCATGCCCATAACCCGCGCGCCCGGTCAAGCTGTTCGAGAACGCCGATGCCCTGCGGACAGACGGCGTCGCATTGGCCGCACGCGGTACATTTGTCCAGGTGACGGGCCAGGCCCATTTCTCTGAACTCTCCGGCGGCCAGGGCGAAGTCTTTTTCGGCGGTGTGGTAGTACCGGACGCACCGGACGATATCGGCGATTGCCACATTCTCCGGGCAAGCGGCCTCGCAGCGGCCGCACATCGCGCATCCGGCATACTGCATGGCGCCGTGATGGCCGGAGAACCATCCGACCCGCGCCGCGTTGGCGGCCGCGCTCCAAGTGTTCAGTTCTTCAATGGTTTTTACGCCCCGGCAGACCGAACAGACGACGCCGTCGGACAGCGCGGCGGTTATCTGCGCCGGATACGCATCGTCCATAAGCTCGCCTTTTGTCTTCATGGCGAGAAGGCCGATGCCTTTTTTGCGAAGCGCTTCCCGCTGCGGACCCAGCTCCTTGACCTGCACCGGACCGTAACTGGGCATCACGCAGGATATGAAATCGGTGCCCAGCGCACAGTCGATGCAGTCGGCCATGTTTTTATGAACCGTAAGCCCGGCATGTTTGACCAGGCCCTTGTCGCGCCATTCCATGAATTTCTTACGCAAATCGGGAAGTTCCTTTTTAAGATCATCGGGCTCGGTCCGGGCGAAAAACAAAAAATCAACCGATGGGACGCCTAATATCTTGAGCGTTTCTTCCAGAGAGTCGAAATTGTCTTTCAGGCCGATATGCACCTTGTCAATGCGACCCTTTATCGCCTTCGCCACCATCTCAATACCCCGGCCGTTCATGTACTTTGTTGACGTATGGATAAAATTGACGCCCTTGTCTATTCCCGCGTTTATCGCTTCAAATTCTCCTCGCGTGGTGCCGATGCTGAACGCGGAGATATTCATCCCGGTTTTTCCCACTTCCCGGTATTTCATGTCCGGTTTGAAATTGCGGATGTTTTTCCCCGCGTTTTTCAGGGTGTCAATTGCCTGTGCCTTCAATTCATTGGCGGCCACCGCGACGCCGATCCCCACGACGCCGAGCTTCTTTACAAAAGACCTTCTCGAATACCTGGTATTCATGCGTACCGTCCTTTCTGTATATGAATGTAGTCAAAACTGTTCTTTCATACCGCTTCGCTTGTCTCGAAAAACCACGCGCCCGTCAGGATCAGCAGCACGGCGCATGCGGCGCATACCGCAAAACTTACGGGCAGGGCGATGGCCGATGAGCCGAGCAGAACGGCCCGAAGCCCTTCGATGCCGTAGGTCAACGGGTCGATGCAGGAGATCGCGCGCACCCATGCGGGCAGATTGCTTATCGGCGCAAAAGCGCCCGACAGGAACAGAAACGGCAGGACAAGAAAATTCATGATGAGTCCGAACCCCTGCTCGTCTTTCATGCGCGAGGCGAAAATAAGGCCGATGCCGGTAAAGATGATGAAAATGAGCACCATGAAAACCACGGCCAGGGCAAACTTGACGGGAGACGGCAAAACGAAGCCGAGGGCGGTCGCGAACAGGGCGATGACGGTGGCCTGGATGACGCCGGTGGTACTGCCGCTTGCGATGCGGCCGATCACGATGGCAACGCGGGGAACGGGTGCGACCATGATTTCCTTCAGAAAACCATACTGGCGGTCCCACAGCACCGACATGCCCGAAAAAACACCGCTGAACAAAATCGTCATGCCTACCATGCCGGGAACGAGAAAAGAAAGATAGTTGGGCGATTGCATGCCGGGAATGGGCATGCGACCGAACCCGGCCCCAAGCGCCACAAGCATGAAGAAGGGCAGCGTGATATTTCCGATAATACGTGATGGCGCGCGGACAAACCGCTTCATATCACGCAGCCAAAGGACGAAAATGACATTGAATACGGACATCCTGTCTCCGTTTTAAGCCATAAAATTACGTCTTATCTTCTTCCATGGTGACGAAAACCCCTTGGTTTATCGTTCCCGCCGCCATTTTCTCGGATGGTTTTCCCCGTGTAGTGGATGAAGACATCGTCGAGGCTCGGTTTCCGGACGCTTACCGAAAGGATCACAGCGCCGTGATTGGCCGCCGCCTGAACGACCGCGGTCACCCGCGTTTCGGCTTTTTCCATGGTAAGCCTGATCGTGTCATTTTCCGCAACCGTTTTTTTGATCCAGCTCGTGGCACGCATCTCGTCAATAAATGCCGCGGCGTTGTTGCCGACCGTCAACTCCATCACGTCACCGCCGAGGACGTCCTTGAGCGCGGCCGGGGTGTCCAGCGCAACGATGTCGCCATGGTCCAGAATGAGCACCCGGTGCGACAAGGCGTCCGCTTCCTCCATATAATGCGTGGTAAGGATCATCGTGATGCCGGTGTCCACATTGAGTTTTTTGACATACTCCCAGATGTGGCGGCGGGTTTGCGCGTCGAGCCCGATGGTCGGTTCATCAAGAAATAATACCTTGGGCCGGTGCATGAGCCCGCGCGCGATTTCGAGCCGCCGCTTCATGCCGCCGGAATACGTCTCAACCAGCGCGTCGGCCTTGTCCGCAAGCTCGACAAGGGAGAGCACTTCGGCGATACGCGAGCGCCGCTCGTGCGACGGCATTCCGTACATCAGCGCATGGAATTCGAGGTTTTCCCTGCCCGTAAGCCTGCTGTCAAGCGCCGGTTCCTGAAAAACGACGCCGATCGAATGGCGGACGGCGTTCCGCTTCCTGATGATATCGTGCCCCATGATTTCCGCGCGGCCGCGGGTGGGGGAAATGAGCGTGGAAAGCATGTTGATGGTGGTCGTTTTTCCGGCGCCGTTCGGGCCCAGAAATCCGAATATTTCCCCTTCGGACACCTCAAAAGAGATACTATTGACCGCGGTGAGCTTTTTAAAGCATTTGGTCAAGTTTTCGGTTTGAACGGCAATCATGGAATAACTTTTGGGGAAGATCCATTAGTAATGAAGGAGAGGCGGGATTACCCTGCCCTGCCGTAAGTTATTGATACTGTTATGAGAACTACTGACAAAATATAACCAATGGAAAAGTAATTCAACAAAGAAATTTAGGTTCTAAAAAGAATTTCCCAGATTGAATTGAATGGCGTAGGGGCTTTCGGCCGGGCGCTTGTCCAATTTGAAACCGACGTCGAGACTTAAAATAAAAATCGGCACATGGACGCGAATTCCGCCGCCTGCGTTATACCGTAGGCCGGGATTAACCAAAACTGAACTATAATCGGCAAATGACCTTCCTTGGATGTTCCACAGGTTACCCATATCGAAGAAAACGTCGCCCCCAAACCATTTATAAATGGGAAAGCGAAGCTCGGCCACGTTCCATGCAACGTAAAATGTTCCGCCGGTAGTATCGGGGCCAAGGGTTTTAGGATAAAATCCGCGCATGACGCTTGGACCTCCTATATAAAATTTTTGTTCGATGGGAACAACGGTGCTTGGACCATACAAACGCTCTATTCCCCCGCGCAAAGCAGAAGCCAGTACGAAGGACCCCCCAAGCGAACCATAAACGCGCTCATCGCCTTCAACTTTTACATAATGGTTGCTTTGCGCGCCGGTTATTCCCGAAACCTCGATTGTGGCGTTTGAGTAAGTTCCTTGATGAGGATCAAATACGTCCGTGCGCGAATCCCTGATAAGCGAAGCGCCGATAGTGTGGGTAAACGGGTTTCCAACTGAATCCGCATTAATGGTTGGGCTTACATGTTCTATGGTCCTGGTTTGAAGGGCATGGATTAAAGATATGGCGCTAAATTGAGAAATTTTATATGAAAGGCTGGAACGTAGCACCGAAAAATAACCGTCCCATAAAATGTCCGGAGGTTTAAAAAAAACAGGTTGCTGTATGCCCTCTCTTCGATGGAAAAAAGAGGCCGTTTGATTAAAAGTGACCGGTATCCCGAATATCCATGGCCAGGTGTAGCCCATGTCAAATCCTTGAACGAGATAATTCGCGTAGGCGGCACTCAACCCCGTTACTCCAAGGTTGAAAAAGTTGTCATACGAAACATCAGCGCGGCCACGGAGCAACTCATAGGTTTGATATCCGGCACTCACCTCGGCAGTAAAAAATTTTGTTTCCACGACGGTTACCCGAATAGTCAGGAGGGAATCGTTTGAAGAACCGGGTATCGCCAGAGAATCGAAGCTCAGCACGACGAAACCGAACAAATTCGTCGCATACAGCGCGTTGATCGTATTTCGAAAAT
>JBAVGL010000409.1:0-4860 GCA_049684795.1 Chitinivibrionales bacterium
ACGCTCAGGATCACCAAAGCGCAGTTCGTCATGGTAACCGCATATATTATAAACGGCGAAAAAACGAAAGAATTTTCCTCAAAGAAGTTTCTTCCTGCGGGAACGCATCCGTTCCGAATGAACCTTGAAAGGTTTTCCAGCGGCGTGGTGGTCATCCATGTTAAAGGCGAAAATTTCTCCGAAGTCCAGATGATCAACCTTGCCAAATAATTTTTCTGGAGGATTACGATGAGTAAATTCGACAAAAAGGTGTTGAAATTTATTTCCGCTCGCCAGGAAGATGATCTTGAGCTTGATGACATCGCCATCGGGCTGAGGCTCGACGAAGACGCCGTGCGCGAAGCGCTTGACTCGCTGAAAGACCAGGGCAAAATCGAGGATTCTCCCCGCAATGGAAAGACTTACTGGCGGCTTTCAATTCCGGAAAAAGTTGCTACCGATGAAACGGAGCAATTTAAGCTTCGGAAAGAACCAGGTGTGGTGTCAATCGATTTTGATCAGTCGATCGAGGAGCGGGCGCCCGCGCCCGTGTTACAGAAAATTGAACCTGTGGAGATTGAAAAGGATGCCGAGGCTTCGGACCCTATTGTCACGATTCAGAAACAGAGTGCCCTTGATATCGATGATGATAGTGATGACAAGGAGTTAGGGCCTTCATCTAAACTTTTTGATTCGCCTGCAGCCATGATAGCTATTGCTGTTATAGTATCTCTTGCGGTTTCCGTTATTGTCTCAATAATAGTATCCGGGGGTTCAAACAGAGGGAATTTAAACGCTATTCAGACGGTGGAGCGTAATTCAAATGAAAAATGCGCCAGTCTCGAAAAGCACATTACTGAATTGTCTGCGCAGGTGAATGTGCTGGATCAAAAGGTTTCTGACAAGCAAGTTCCCAGGGCGGAGCAAGGCAAGGCCCTAAAAACGGCACGTTCCTCGCACAAAAAAAAGTCTTCGTCTGTTTCGCCTTCCTCGGACGAAAACAATAGCTCGGAACCTTCGGCGAGCGATCAGAGTACGCCTTCCTCAACTTCAGGTCAGAGCGATAATCCGGCCCCGGTTCCTGAACCAGCGTCACCAACATCAACTGAGGGAACCGGCGGGAGCGGCCAGTAAAATATTTGTCTTGCGGCAAAAAGTTTTTGGATGTAGTTTCTATTCGTTCTTTCTCATATTCAGATGTCAAGGGAATCCCGTGAAAGTCGGGAACGGATCCGCCACTGTAATCCTATCTTGGCCGAAATTTCGGACAAGATACGCTGGTTTGCCACTGTTTCATTAACCAGAAACGGGAAGACAAACCAAAATCAAGGGGAAAGTCAGGAGACCTATCTGAATGTGGTTTTCTAATGTTCTTTGTGGTCCTCGGGAATTAGGATCAAAGGATAGTTTCCATTGTCTTCGCGAAACCCGTTTTGTATCGTTTTCTTTTTGGCCTATGCGTCATGTTTTTGCACGAACACGGCATTGTGCTCAATTCCCGGTGATTCCACTTCAATAGCTAACGTACCTGACGGAAAATCTCCAAATTACACTTCTGTAAAGGATACCGCGACGCTGGACCGCATGGTTGTCTCCGCCAGCAGGATCAAAGAGTATACGCCGTCAAAAGTAACCTTGGACGCCAAAGACTTTTCGGGTAAATACCTTGATCTGCAATCGGCGCTCGAAACAGTGTCGGGGGTATCCCTTTGCAATATGGGCGGATTCGGGCATTATTCCGATGTATCGATTCGCGGTAGTTCTCCCAGCCAGGTGCAGGTGTATCTTGACGGAATTCCGCTCAATGGCGCGACCGGTAATGCGGTCGATATTTCCAAAATACCCTTTTCGTCTTTACAAACCATTTCGATTTATAAGACTACTCCGCCTATTGAGATTTTTGGAGATGATGCGGGCGGAGTTATTGATCTCACTACCGATACGAAAAAAGACGAGACGGATGCGTCAATGGAGCTGGGCTCATTCGGATACCGCGAAGGCAGCGCCCTGATCATTAAAACCATTGGCCCGATGGTCCATCGTGTGTCAATCAATTACGGTTATTCGGAAAACGATTATCCCTATACCGACCGCCTCGTTACGCTCGGACCAACGGTCCTAACCGACGATTCCGTAAAAAACATGGACAATAATTTTTTCTCAACAGTTTCCTCGATATATTCAAACAGCTTTACAATCAACGATCATGCAAAACTTACGTCACAATTTTCAGCAATAGTCACTAATGAAGGCATTTTTTACCTGCCTCAGGCTGGATCGAATGACGGAAACATTACCAACAGCAAATTGTCGTTGGTTGAATCATATTCGACCAGAATCGATTCAAACATCTCAGTTACTATAACAGCAAAGGGAAAAACCGAAACTGAAAAGTTCAGAAGATATCGGCCGTTTTATTTGACACCTCCGGACAGTGCCCCCCTTTTGCATGATATTTGCCAGCCATATGGATCAATTGAAAGCGTTTTAAAAGACCATATTAATGGCTATTTAGCCCTCACCGGTTTTTTGAGCGCAAGCTATGATGGATTTGATTACAACAACCTTCTTTGGCCCGCAGGGCAATTAAAACCGGCGTATTCCCGAATTACCGGAAAAGCGGGACTAGAGGCAAACGTCAATTTTGGTAAAGATGTTTCAGCACGAATCGACGGTTTATACCGATACGAAATAGATTCTACTAACGACAGTATGCCTTCATACGGGCTTCCTTTATCGAATAGTGGGCGTACAAAAGAAGGGTTTCCAGAAGGATTTTCCGAGTTTCGCTACAAAATCCTTGACGGACTTGGGCTTTTAGCGAGTGTTCAGTACAGCAGCCGTAGTCCGGGATTTTCGGAGAAATATTCCCAAGGGGCGAATGTTACCGGTAATGATACGCTTCATCCGGAAACCCGGCTTGAATATGATCTTGGTTTTTCCTTCCTTAAACCATATATAGCCTTGTCCACCTCGATTTTTTCAAGCGAAACAAAAGACAAGATCATTTATATAGGACATTCAATGATGTTTACTCCGGAAAATATTTCAAGTGTCAATGGTTTGGGTTTGGAAACCGATCTCACATTCACTCCTCTTTCATGGGTATCTATTGGCAATTCCTTGACCTATATGAAAAATACCATTCATTCCGATAAGTACCCTAAGCTGGACGGAGATGATGAACCATTATTGCCCCGCTTTATTGATAACCTGAAAATAAAATTAATATATAAAAATTGGTATGCAAGCCATTCCGCACACTTCAGCTCTCAATATTTTAAAGATATTGGAAACACCGATCCGCCGGTAGTCATAGGGCCTCAGTTAAATGCCAGTATCGGATGCGTGATTGGAGAACATTTCGATTTTTCCTATCGAATTGAAAATTACCTCAATATTCAGGATTATGATTTTCAAAGACCGTTACCAGGCCTATCACAATATGTTGTTTTAAAATGCAGTTTATGACCTGGGCCGATTATAGATGTGGATTGCCAAATACTAGACAATCTTAAAAACGTCACAATTAAACGAAGGAGAATTTAAGATGAAAAAGTTTGCAGGAACGATAGGCATAATTTCAATTTTATTAATCGGATGTTCGGAAAATAGAAATTTACCTTCTCAGCAAGCGCCATCAATCGAGTCAATTGTCGCGGTTAGTCTATCGTATACGTACGATGCTGGAAACATAGGTTTATACAGCATTGACGACAGTATAGCGTATCAGAATCTTCTTTCAAACTGGACGGACAATGATGTTCGGGCCGACAATGGAGATATATATGTGCTTGAACGGTCGGGCAAAGACAACGTGATTAAAATTACCGGTTCAATTATTTCCGCTTCTACCGTTACCTACGAAAAAAATATCGGGGCTTCCGTAAATATTCAGGACATTGCATGCATAAATTCAACAAAAGCATATGTAACCCAATATGGAAGTTCGCACGTAGCAATCATTGATCTGTCAACGGGAATAAAATCAAACGCAACAATCGATTTGTCCGCCTACAATACCTATGCCGGAACCGATAGCTCGGATAAAGTCCCTTACATGGCTCGTGAATTATTCTATAATGGCAAGGTTTATATTGCTTGTCAGCGGCTAAGAGCGCCCGCGGGAGGTTACATTCAAGCCGCCGACACAAGCAAAATCGTTGTAATCGATGCAACAACAGATAATGTTATAAAGGCAATTAATCTTGTGTATAAAAATCCGCAAGAACTTTCAATTTGGAACGGAAAACTTTACGTGGGTAGCGTGGGAATATGGGGCGTCAATGATGCCGGAATAGAAGAAATCGATCTGGCGACTGATACCAATATCGGGCCGGTAGTTGCTGAATCGGCTTTTTTAGGGGACATAGCCTCAATTATCGTTGTAGGCGACGCAAAGGGATACGCGGTTATTTCAACCCCGGCTTTTACAACCGAATTGCATGCATTTAATCCTCAGGCAAAAACCGTGGGTGCAAAGATTACCGGGATTGACGCGCCGTGCAGCGGGCATATGGCTTTTGACGGAACGTATGCGTATGTAGGTGATCGAAGTTCAACGACCCCGGGAATTGTGATAGTAGATCCTGAAAACGACATGAAGGTCGGGACAACGAAGAACATAGGTTTGCCTCCGAACTCGCTCGCCTTACTATTAACAAGCAAATGAGAAATCTGTTATGAGAAGTTTCACTCTTGTTTTATTGTTCATAACGCTTCCGCTTATTGGTTGTCGCCATGAAAGCGATAATAAAATAGGGGGGAAGAATTACCACAGGATCATTTCCTTCGCGCCAAGTATTACGGAAACGCTCTTCGCGCTTTCACTCGGCGATAAAGTCGTCGGCGTTACTGATTTTTGTAATTATCCGCCTGAGG
>JBAVGL010000410.1:0-6902 GCA_049684795.1 Chitinivibrionales bacterium
TATGAAACAGCACTCTATAAAATCAAATCGCCGCCCTCGGTTCTCCAAAAGCGCAATAGTCTTACCCTTTTCGCCGCCGTCCGGCAATGGCATTTCAACTACCTCAAGTATGCCACCGCAAGAAAAAACGCTCAGTGGCATACTTCATACCAAAATGGCTATATTTGCTGTACTTTTTATGTCATACTTTATTTACTAAGGTTGGCCATCCTTTTTTGTAGACATCAGTGAAGCCAAAGGGCTCCGAATCTTTGCGATTTCTTCCCGGCTGACATGGGTATAAATCTGGGTGGTCTTAACGCTTGAGTGGCCAAGCAAAACCTGGATTTTGCGAAGATCAACACCCTGTTCCAATAAATGAGTGGCAAAACTGTGCCGGAGCGAGTGGATGCCTCCACGCCGTTGAATTTTGCTTTTTTCGCAAGCGTTGTCATAAATCTTTTGAATAGTTCTTGGAGGATACGGCTGTCTTTTTTCCGAACCTTCGAAAAGATATACTAAGCCCTGATTAGCGGCAAGATGCTTCTTTAATGGAACATGAAAACACTGGTCAAGCGGAACATCCCGTTCCTTTGAACCCTTACCATGAATTCGTATCACTTCTCTATTCCAATCGATATCGGTCGGACGAAGGGCCGCTATCTCGGCAAGTCGAAGCCCGCAACCGTAGGCCAGCATGAGAATTAGCTTATGCTTGGGGTTTGATGCTGATTCGAGGAGCTTGCTCACATCAGCCTGGCTGTAAACATTTGGAAGGTCTTTTCCGGTTTTCATCCGAGGGATAGATTCGAAAGAAATTTTAAGCTTTAAAACTTGAGAATAAAAAAACATCAATGCCGCGGAAGCAAGGTTGATTGTTCGAGGGGCAAGGCTAAATTCGTGCCTCAAATGCAGTTCATAGTCCCGGATGTTTTTTGTATCATTTCCCGAAGGCTCTTTTTTTAGCCAAAGCAAATAACGATAGATCGTGGCGGAATAATTTCTTATTGTTCGTTGGCTATAATTCCTCAAATGCAATTCATCCAGCAAATGCTTGAGATTGTTCTTCAAGCTTTCTGTAAAAATCTCCTCCGCGGGTTCCCGAGGCATTTTCAACGGCGGCTTAATAATCTCCGGAGTTTTAGACATAATCTCATCCTGCGGCCTGCCTGCCGAAGCCCCGGGCTTTGGGAGCGTTGGAAAACTTGGGATAAATCCCTGCTTAATGACTTCAACGTGTTTTTCCGACGGCACGACATTCGAATAAAAAAATACAAGCGCGTCCCGGCAAAACCGGGCCTGTTTTTCCGATTTTTTATTCCGTTCGAGAAATTCGACGATTGCCTGTGCGCTGATTTCTCCGGGATGGCACGAGTGCATTGACAGGTATCGATTGGTAAAATCGACGAAACCCAGTGAAGTTGTTTTATTGAGTTTCCTGGCCTCGGAAGCTTTTTTTAATTTTTCAAGCCAAATTTTCCGCCATTCCCCCGTAGACAGGTCTTGCTTTTGTTTCCCAAATGGAACTGAATGCACGTTTGCCATAGACAATAATATCGATAAATGCTTTTACTAAAGTCAAGCGAAGCGTGCTAGTGCTTTTTATTTTTCTACCTATTACCAATTACCTATTACCCCTCACCTCTTCGCATATTCCATCACCTTCCCGCACAACCCGATAAATTCCTCAGGGGTGCGGCCGCTCTTGCAGCAATTGATGAGCCATGAGCAGATTTCAAAATCAAGGTCTTTCATTTCCGGGTCAATGTGGTCCACGGTCGGCAGGAGCGTGAATTCTTTCCTGAAAATATCGTGGTCGTCGTTGCCTTTGGCGGCGTCCCATTTTCCGATGAGGTTCCACGTAAGCGCGTCGCCCGTATACGGGTCGAGCGGGCCCGACGCGCACGCTGCGGCATGGATTGCCCGGCGATACAGGCTCCTGCTGGATTGCATGGCGCAGGCGCGGCCCATTTTTTTATCGCGCTTGTAGAGTTCCTTGGCCCTCGTAAGCAGCCACTTGCTATATTGCGCAAGCGTGCAAACATCTTCTAAAAATGGCGGCAAAAGATACTGTGCCGGGAAGGAGTCAATTTTTAATCCCCCTGCGGCCTGCCTGCTTTCAGGAGTCATGGATTCCCGGATATCGAGTCTTCCCTTCTCCTTACCAAGGAGAGGGGCACGGGGTGAGGTCGCTTTTCCCCTCCGCTCCATCACCTTCCCGCACATGTCCAGAAATTCCGCCGGATTTAAAAAACTTTTGCAGCAGTTCACTTCCCACGAGCAGATTTCAAAGGCAAGCGTGTCCGCGCGCGGGTCGATGTGGTCGACGGTGGGCATGAGGTAGAATTGCTTTACGTAGCCGCAATCGGTTTTCGCTTTCTCCGGGTCCCACGCGCCGATAAGGTCCCACGCAAGCGCGACGCCCGTATACGGGTCGAGCGGGCCGCTTGCGGCCACCGCGCCGTTGACGGTCTCCTTGTACAAACCGATGGAGACGTTCAGGGCGGCGGGCAGCCCGCGTTTTTTGTCACGCTTGTAAAGAGCCCAGGCCTTCACGCGCACCCAGTCGTCATAGGCCGCGGGCGTGAGCAGGCCTTGAAGGATTCCGGGAAGGGGAAAATGAACAAGGCGATTTGCTTTCATGCCTTTGTCCCGCATTTTTGAAGGCGCGGTCACGCGCCCGTATGGAAATCCTTAATAGGTGGCCCCCGTGGAAAGATATTTCACAAGATGCCTGACCGATTCTCCGACGGCGTCCTTTAATGCCGCCCCGAAGAAAAACATGAATACGGTCGATTGGCCGATCGCCGAACATGACAACAATTTCTTTTTCTCCTTGGCATTCCACAGGTCAGCGTGGATCGTGACCACGCAGCTTTCGCTGCTTCCCCCGCCTACGAACATTCCGCCGCCGCCCGCCCCTCCGCCGGCCATGTACATCGGCGCGCTGCTCGATACGCTGTTCGCGACATCGACCGAACGGACGATGAAAAGATAATCGTCCCCGGACGCCTCGAACACGGCCCGCGCCTGGTCGATGCTGTTCTGGTCAAGGCTCGAGGAAAGCAGCGGGGTAATGTCCCGCAGGGAATCGCCGATGCTTACCGAACAATTCAGTCTCGATTTCATGCTGTCGGCCATTTGCCCGCGCAGAATGGCCGCGAATTGCCGGTCCGAATGGTATTCGTTGACGAACGCTTTTTTAAACTCCATTAGATTCACGCGGTCCGAAACGTACAGTTTTACCGCGGACCCGTTCTTTATTTGTCCAAAGGAAAAAGAACCGTCCTGGAAATCCTTCATCACGAGTATCGTCGGGGCGCACCCCGTTACAAAAATGACCGCCGTAAGCACGGCAAGTTTGAAGTAATTCATGATGGTTCCTTTCGAAAAAATAAGCGATTTCACAGTTCTTCTTTAAAACCGGGCGATTTCCTTTCAAGTTTTTCCAAAACGCCGTCAAATTCCTCCCCTTCGGGAACGCGCGCGGCTTTTCCGGTAATGGCGACGCTCCTGAACTCCTCGCCAGTTCAGTCATGCAATCGCTCCATGCCATCAATATCAATTCCAGCGATCTCCAAAAGCAATAATAAATAGAGAAAGAGGAAACTTTCCGGTAAAATATTCGTCTAACCGCGATTATTAAAAACTATTTTAGAACACGTATTCCATGTACGCTCGATAAGTAACCTACTATCAACCAATTTAAAAGGAGGTCGTATGGCGCGGTTTCGATGTGTCGGCATATTCATTGGGTTGGGTATCTGCTGCGCGTTCGCGCAAAACCTGGGGCGCATAGGTATCGGCGCGGCAACGAACACTTTTTCACTTAATAATACGTATTACGGGGAAAAAGGACTGCGAAATACCGCCATGGTCAACGGACGGTATTTTATCGTCCCGTCGTTTGCCATCGACGGCGCGATCGGGTTCAGCACCAATTCCTCAACCAGCGCGGACACCGCGTCCCTTACACCCCAAGACCCCGGCATCTTGAACGTGAGCGGACAACTGGGCGTGTTCTGGAAACTGACCCCCGCCTCATGGCAGTCATATATCGGAGTGACGGCTGCCGGAGGCATCGGCCGCCAGAAATGGTACGACGCCGTCACCCTGAAAGACACCACGCGGGTCTCTCCCGCTCCGCCCGCCAAAGACTACGCGACCTATACCCTGGTCGAGCCGTATAACGTGATTGTTCCCTATTTTTCCATAGGCCTTGAGCCGGGATACGCCTTCGACCGTCATTTTTCCCTGTTTGCCACGTTCGGAATCAACGGGATCTGGTATCCGGATTCGAAGGCCATCGACGACCGTTCCATAAGCACGAACAACGCCTATGTTACGTCCCTGCCGCTCGTCGAGCGGAAAGACGCGAGTTTTGAATTCTCGGTCGCGTCCGTGGGGCTCGGCGTCCGGTATTATTTCTAGCCCTTCAGTTTTTTGTCAAGGTATTCGCGTGATTATGCCCTCAGGCAGGTTAGTCATTTTGTCGCGTCCTTGATTGCGCCCGGCGGATCAAGGATGTTTTTAAAGTACCTGATATGCCACTCGACGTTTTGCCTGCAATACTGCGGCGAGTGGGTTCCCGGGCGGGTGAAATACCGATGGTCGATGTTCAGCGCCTGGAGCATTTCATGGGCTTCCTGGTTGCCCTTAATGGCAAAATCCGAGGTCCCGCAATCAAGAATGATCGCCTTTCTTTCCCCCTGCAGTTTCTCCAGAAGCCCGACAAAAGAATTTTTCTTCCACAATTCCCGGTTGTTTTCATACGGCCCCAGGACGGTTGCCAGGTCCCATTCATGGGGAAACTGCGTAAGGTCCATGATGCCGCTTAAGCTTGACGCCCCGCGGAACATATCGGGATGTTTCGCCAATAAGGTCATGGCGCCGTGCCCGCCCATGCTCGATCCCGAGATGGCCCTTCCGCCGGTTTTGTTCCACGTGCGGTAATGCGCGTCGACGAACGGGACCAGCTCTTCGACGATGTACGTTTCAAACCTGGAACCCGGCTTTATCGGACTGTCGATGTACCAGGAATTATAGGCGCCGTCCGGGCAGACGAAAATAAGACCGTACGTATCGGCGTAGTCGGCGAGCGGCGCGACCCGCGGCCAGGTCGAGTAATCGCCGCTGTACCCGTGCAGAAAGTAAATCACGGAAAAACGGTTTGCCGATTTCCGGTACGCGTCGGGCGTGATGACGGACGCCTTGAAACTTTTTCCCATGCACGGACTGGGAACATCGACGGTCTCCAGCGTGGAAGGAAACGCGGCGATAATGAAAATGAATTGGATGAGAAGCGCTGAAAATATTTTTTGCATGGTTCCAGGATAATATACTGTACGCGGGAATTATCTGCGCGAGAAGCCCCGCGTCCGCGGCGGTTTTCGGCATTTTTTACCCTCTTTTCAAAATTTCGCCATGATTGTATACTATTGTCCTATGGATATTTTCAAAAATACCGGCAAAATCAACGATGTCTACGCCCAGAACGAGCTGCTCAAGGCCCAGCTCATGAATAATTCGCTCATTTATGAGTTGACAAAGGTAATGTATTCCTGCACGGACCAGGAAGGCATAACGAAAACCGTGCTCCTCGGCATCCAGGAGATCATCAATTTTAACAGAGTGATACTTTTTGACATAGACAAAAAAAACTTTCTTATACGGCCGAAGTCCTGGGTGGGCGTGCGGGACGAGCAGGTAAAGGATTTCACCATTACCCTGGGATTTGAAGGAGGAGACGTCACCGACGCCATTTTTTTAAACAGGCACATCGTCGTCGACGATCCCGATAAACCCACCGATCCGTTTTACAGGATGCTGCAATCATCGTCCTACCTCGTGATACCGATTATCAGCAAAGCCACCCGCAAGTGCTGGGAGGTAAAAAAATGCAATAAAATGACCTGCCCGGCCTATGGCGGCTATAACCCGTATTGCTGGAGCATTCCGGGCGCGGCGCAATGCCTCAATAATTCATCGGAAAACGAGAAACGCAAGGCATGCATCGAATGCGCCTGCTTCAAAGTCGAAGGCGTTTTCTGGATGGACCGGGCGGGACGCGGCGCGCCGATAACAAGCGACGACATCACCATGCTCACGGCGGTGACCAACCAGGCCGGCCTTATCCTCGAAAACTTCCGTATTTTCAACGCCCTGGAAATCGCCAACGACGGCCTTGAGAAGGCAAATGAACAGCTCAAGCTGGTCAACCATGATTTACAAGTAGCGCAGGCGAAAATCCGCATTGACCTCGACCACGCCCGCACCATCCAGGAAGGGCTTTTGCCCCAGGACATCCTCAGCGCGAAAGGGTTTACCGCGGTCGCGAAGTATATTCCGGCCGACGCGGTGGGCGGCGATTACTATGATATTTTTAAAATTTCGGGGACGTTGTACGGCGTCGTGGTCGCCGACGTATCGGGCCACGGGATTTCCTCGGCGCTCATAATGTCCATGGTCAAGGTCCTGCTTAAAACCTGCGCCCTGACCCAGCGGTCACCCCAGAAAACGCTTGAAACAATAAATCAGACCTTTTTAACGGAGGTAAAGACCGATAATTTTGTCACCATTCTATATGCCATTCTGGACACCACGGAACATAAACTATGGTACACATCGGCGGGGCACTGTCCGGTCCTGCTCCTTAACAAAAACACACGGCAATGCAGCTATATCAAGGCCGACGGACTTTTTCTGGGCATTTTCCCCGACATGATGCTCAAGGAAACCTGCTATTCCTATCAAACCGGCGCCGAACGGTTCGTGCTGTACACCGATGGTTTGACCGAAGCGAGAAATAAGGCTGAACAAATGTGGGATATTTCACACCTCGAAAGAGCCGCGCTGGCCTCAGTCGGCAGCCCGCCGGCCGAGGCCCTCAAATACATTCTTGATGACCAGAAGGCCTTCTGCGG
>JBAVGL010000411.1:0-4704 GCA_049684795.1 Chitinivibrionales bacterium
GTAAAAGACCAATAGGCACAATTTTCCCTTCCTCCGGTATTTGATGCCCTGAACCGTTTAACAAATCCTTCAAAAAACTTGAAAATCGCATGAAGCCTTTTGCTTCCCTTTGCCCTTGATGTTATTATAATTCAATACGATATAAAATTTACAAATCTTAACCAATTCCAATGGCATATTAGTTGCTCACTTAGCTGGCGCTAACTCTTTCCAGATTATGTTCATGTCATGGAATAAAAGGAAAATGATATGAAGTTGTCGCTCAAAGAACTTATCATCATCGTGGCAATATTGACCCTCTCATTTCCCGTTGTCTATGTGCTCATGATGCTGGCAACCGGTACTGCGCGTATCGAGTTTAATCAGCCGGTAAAGGCGAAAAAAGATGAACGGGAAGTCAAACTGATGAGGTTCAATGCAAAAAAGGATTCACTGGAGGCGGTGCAGTCGCAGACTTTTTTTGCAATCGAAAAGCAAAAGGGAGATTTGGACGAAGAAAAGAAAAAAATGGCCGAACAGCAAGACCATGTTACCATGGTTGAACAGGAACTCGAAAAGACCCGCAATGAACTTACCGAGGAACGGAAAAAACTCGAAAAGCTGGTCGGCCAGAGCGATGAACTCGACAAAAAGAGAATCAAGCAGCTCGCGAAAGTATACGGCGCCATGCGCCCCGAGGAAGCGGCCAGGATTCTGGAAACGCTTGACGATGACTTGCTTATCAATATCCTGAGCGCAATGGGGGATGATCGGCAGAAGGCCAAAATATTGACGGAGCTTTCACCCGACAAGGCCTCGCGCGTGAGCAAAAAAATAGGCAAACCAATAACATCGAAGTAAATATTGAAACGCTCACTGAGCGAAGTCGAAGTGAGCAATTGAAAACAAGCGTTCCCTTCGACTTCGCTCAGGGAACTCAGCATGAAGAAGGGAGGTGAAACCATGAACTCTGAAATGCCTATGATGAATTTACTGCCCGGCAATATTAAATCCATAAACAGCACTCCTGGACCAAAGGCCGCAAAATCAATCGGGGTAAACGAGCCCCAAAGCACTGCCGAGGAGGGAGTTGCCGCCAGCGAGACGCAGAAAGCCCGGGAGCCCGATTCAGGGGCCAGGTTTAAGAAAATATTGGAATCGGTTGTCAAAGCCAATAAACAGGCGGCGGACAAAGACTCCAAATACGGAACATCTTCATCGGGCCAGGCGCCGGACGCTTCAACCGGCCTGCCGGTTGATTTTAATGAATTGACGGCCGAACTCGCGGCCCTTGGCATAAGCCCCGCGGACCTGGGTATGAATGCGTCGGACCAGGCGGCCGGTGGGACGCAGGCGGAGCAGGCGTCAAAAATCATCCAGAACGCCATTCTAAAAATTTCCCAGGCGCTCAATATCAGCATCAACCAGGGACTGGGAAATTTGCAAATGGCAAATCCTTCCCAGAACGTGATCGACCAGTTCGCGGACATCCTCAATGCGCTCAAGGGCATTGCCGGTCTGCTTGACGATGCGGTCAAGAACAACCAGCCGATCGAAATAAGCGGGAAAGTTTTCGACGTTGCTTCGGCGTCCGCGGTCGAGCAAACGATCAGGGTGGAGACGTTCCAAATGGAGGTCGGCCTTGAAATGGCCGGGATTTCGGGCGACGTCGCGCAATCGGCGGCCCAGAAAAACAATCTGCCCGGGAGCAGCGGTATTGTCACGGCATTGGACCCCGCGCTCATCTCCATGCCTGCTTCCCAGATTAATCAAGCGCTTGGCAGCGCGCTTCTTTCAAATGAGCAGACCGTCGAGACGCTTTTTTCCAAACTTGCGGGGTCGCTGAAAGGCAATGCAGCGTCCGATAAAACGCAAATCGTCAATAAAATCGCGGCGTTGGCGGCGGACGCCGATAAAAACGCGCAGGTGGAAACGGTTTCGGACGGGGCAATCGAACGGGCCCAAAAAGCGCCTGATCCGGGGGCGATTGATTCCAAAGTTATGCGCACGCTGCTAAAGATCGATGCCACGTCCGGCGCTACGGAAGCGGGAAATGCCGCCGCCGCGAAGGGGAGCGAAAAATTGGACCTCTTTAAGACGATGAAGATAATTCTTGCAAAGGACCTTGACGGCTCTGACGAGTCGGGTGAGGACAAAGCCGGAGCAATTCCGGCCGGAGCTGACACGGCCAGTGGAACATCCAATTCCATTGTAAGCACGGTTGAACTCCAAACACCAGCGTCTCCCAGGACCATTGAAGAATCGGTCATGAACCAGCTTGCGGACAAGGTCCAGACCGCGATTAAAACAGGAGTGACCGAAATACGCCTGCTGTTAAAGCCGGAATCGCTCGGAGAGATGCGGGTCAAGCTCACGATGGACGGGGATAAGGTAATGGGAAAGATATACGTCGAAAACCAGCAGGTCAAGCACATCGTGGAGAGCAACCTCCAAACGCTTAAAGATTCGCTTGCCCAGCATAATTTACAGGCTGGATCGTTTGACGTCAATGTGGGCGGAGGCGAAAGGGAGCAATTACAGGAAATGGCGGCGATGTCGCTGAAGAACGGATCGAATACAGGCAAGGATCGGGCGGAAAATCCAGAAAACCAGGGAAATATTAATGATCTTTCGACCGGACAGGAAACCGGGCGACGGTTCGGCACGAATACTATTGAATATTTTGTTTGAAATAAGGAGGTGAATACACAATGTCAACAATTACGACACCTATTAGTTCAATCAGCGGCGTAAACCAGTCATCAACCGGCGCGGGGACAACCGTCACCGCATCGGTTACGGCCGACGGCAGGTCTATAGACCCAACGACAAGCACTACGACGGGCGGCACGGCCGACAGCCCTGTTTCCAGCACAAGCGCCAGCCAGATGAGCGATCAGGACTTTTTACAGCTCTTCGTGGCGGAAATGGAAAATCAGGACCCGACCAGTCCGATGGATGATTCCCAGATGATGACGCAGATGGCCCAGATGCAGTCCCTGGAGTCAAGCACGAACATGGAAAAGGCGATAGACAATCTAAGCACTTCGTATCAAAGCTCGCTCACGGCGCAGCAGAATGTCGTCATGTCCATGACCAACGCCACGGCGGTGTCGCTGATAGGGAAAGACGTGAGGGTCAAACAGGACAGCGTCACGTATTCGGGGTTGGCGGGAGAGAATGACCCGATACAGGTCAACCTCGGCAGTAATGATTCCGCCACCGTGCAGATACTTGACGATAGCGGTAATGTGATAAAAACGCTCCAGGCTGGTGATAAGAACAGCCAGAATGCGGCAACCGTGGCCTGGGACGGCAGCACCGATGCCGGCGGGACGGCGGACGCGGGCACCTATAAAATAAACGTTGTTGGTTCCGATACCGATTCCAGCCTGTATGCCTTTGTTGAAAACACCGTCCAGGGGGTGGGGTTTTCGAGCTCCGGCGCCACCCTGCAGGTCGGGGGACAGGAAATGTCGGTGTCCGATGTCATGAATGTGTCGACGACCGACGACACCGGTTCATCCATGGCGTCGATGTCCCCTTCAACGGCCGTCGGGCTCCTCGGAAAGACGGTCAGGGTCCAGGATAACTCGATTACCTATGGGGCCGGGGACGGGGAAAGTCATCAGATAAGCGTGAATGCGAACGCGGACGCGCCCGTAACCATTTCCATCCTTGACGGCGAAGGGAATGCGATTGACACGATGAACGGCACGGCCGACGATAACGGCACGGCGAGCTTTTCGTGGTCCGGCCAGACCACCAACGGAGCGTACGCGCCGGCCGGAACGTACACCGTGCAGATACAGGGTCAGGACGCCGATCCTTCGCTGTATGTTTTCGACGAAGGGACCGTTGACGGCGTCAGCACGCTTAACGGAGTTACGCAGCTCACGGTGAACGGGCAGACGGTTCCGGTATCGTCAATTATCGACATCACGACAAATTCGGCGGGATAAAACGTAAGGCAAGGACGTATCATGAATACAATTAATAAAATACCGGTTTTTCAGGGCCCCGCAACGGCGGTGCAGGCGGGTTCCGGCGCAAAGCTTCCCGCCGACGGGCAGTTTACCGCCATTTATAAAAGCAAGGTCGAGGAATTGAAATTTTCTGCGCACGCGCAAAGCAGGCTTAAGAGCAGGAATTTGTCCATGACGCCGCAGGTCATGGACAAACTCAACAAAGCGGTTTCGGGCGCGGCAGGCAAAGGGGCGAAGGACTCGCTAATTCTGCTGCCTAACATGGCGTTTATCGTCAATATTCCGAACCGGACGGTTGTAACGGCTATGGACGGAGAGAGTATTAGGGACAATGTGTTTACAAACATCGACAGCGCGGTGATCGCGGGTTGAAACGGACAGGACCGCCCCCAAGGACAGGGGCGGATGCTCAGGGCCGCCGATTGACAGACGCGGCTTGGTTCCCCCGCATCCTGCGTGAGGATTACCGAGGAGGTTTTTATGATCAGGTCTCTCTACGACGGCGTCAGCGGTCTGATAAGCGAGCAGGTTGCCATGGATGTTACCGGCAACAATATCGCAAACGTAAATACGGTCGGTTTCAAATCAGGGAGGGTGACGTTTAAGGAGTCAATGGACCAGCTGCTCCAGGGTGCGTCGCGCCCGGCGGGGGCGGCGGGCGGGACAAACCCCATGCAAATAGGTCTGGGCACGGCGGTCGGCTCCATCGACACTATTTTGACACAGGGTAACTTACAGA
>JBAVGL010000412.1:0-2838 GCA_049684795.1 Chitinivibrionales bacterium
AGCAAAGACGGCTTTTCATATGGCGTGATTGTTCGAACCACCCCGTTTATCGAAAGGTCAATCGCCTGACTGGCCGCAAACGGAACAATGAGGCTCTGGGTCCCGGCGGTATAGGTGTACTGGGACGATGTCAGTGTTACGCCGTTAAGCGTGACGCCGGTCGGCGCGGCGCCCATTTGGACCATAACGGTCCCGGCCACGGTCATTGCCGGAGATTTCACATGGATGATGCCGCCTGCATAGTTCGTCACGGACATTGGCTTCTTGGCATCACTATCCAGATAATCTACATAGGTGAATGTGTCCGTTTCACCCACAACTCCGGGAAAAGCGTTAATGATCACGTTCTTCGTGGCATCATAATTGGTTATCCATCGCTTGGAATTCCCCGGGTAAACCTGCCCGGTCACGTACACGGAATTCGACTTGATATATACCGGAATCTGATACAAGGGGATTGACGCCGTAGTGAAGGTTCCGGTCGCATGTACTTCGGTATGATTGAAAAAATAGTACCAGGTCCCGGCAGGAAGATACACGCTCCGTGTCATTGCGTCCGACGTTATGGGCGCCACGAGAAACGCGTTGCCGAAAAGATATTCGTCGCCTATTGCATAGGTGTTCGCATCGTCCGGATACATATACGGCAGCGGCCGCATCGCAACGCCGTTGTCCGCCGATGTATTTGCAAGTGAGTACGTGTATGGTATAAGGCTCATTCGCAGGTCGGCCACGCTTTTATAGCGGGAAACGAAACTCTGGCCGGCCACAGAGTCGCCCGCGGCGGTGTAAATGTAGGGTTCTTTTCCGTCAAGCATGTTTTCCATCATTCCGCAAAAGCAACCGAACGTAAGCCATCGCAGATACTGGTTCGTTGGGATTTTCGTCGCGCCGGTGCCATACCCGCCGATATCGGAACCCCATACCGGGAACCCGCAGAATGCGGCCTTGATGCCGTTTGCCAGGGCGCCCACAAGACCGGCCCATGGCGCCCGCGTGTCACCTGCCCATACGCCTCCAATATAAGGCTGGCAGCGATGATAAGCGCCGCGCGGAAAATTATACTGATTGTCGCCCCAGTTGGTCCGGAGCACCTGGTCAGTCGTCTTTGCATTGAGATACAGATACTTTGGCTGTTTTTCCGTTGTAGGCGTGCCATCGGCCCATGTTCCGCTCAAAACTTGCGTCATTGATTCTTCGCAGCGGTCCATCTTATGGCCTTGAACACCGATGGAGGCATTGTCCTGCAAGGAATCCAGCTTCCGAGTATACCAGGTGACCGCCGCCGGATTAGAGAGATCAAGATAATCATATCCGCCGTTAAAGAAAATGCCGGTCGGCGGAACAGGGTCTCCAAAAGTCAATGGCGCAACCCATGTCATGAATTTAACATTATAACCCGTATCGCTACTGATCTGTTTGATCCATGTCGCGGGGTTGGCAAAGGCGGTTGTGAAATTCATGTCGCCCCATCCCTGCCCGCCGTCGCTGTACGGCCGGTCGACCCATTGCGCGGTTATCGGAATCTGGTTGGCAATAAAGTTTGTATTATGCGATAATATTTGCGCGCTTCCGGAATAGTTATTGTGCCAGATGATAAAACCGCAGGCCCATATGGGGACTTTTTTGGTCGGTGACCGGGTCCCAAGCGCCTCGATGGTCTGGATGGTTTTATAATAACCCTGGTGTATCTTATCGCCGGTCGGGCCGTAGTAAATATACCAATCGATTGTGTTGGTATTATGCGTAATGGTCGTCACGCCGCCTGTCCCGAAAACATAGGTCCCTTCCGCGAAAGTATTAAAGAAACTGCCGTAGCCGAGACTGCTCATATAGAAAGCCGACCAGCACTTTGAGTTCGGTTCGTTCGCGTAATTTTCGATGTTCGCCGCGGTGATGGCAATAGTTTGCCCGCGAAGATCGGGGCTGTCGCCGTTGACATTCTGCTCGGTTATGCCGAAGAAATGGTCGGTTTCATCCTTCATGGTGATCGTGACCGTTGACGCGGAAGCCACCTTTCCGTAAATGTTAATTCCCGATAAAACCGGCTTGATCGTCACGGCAACGCTCGCCGTCAGATTGATAACAAGGCTGTCGGTCGCGCTTGCGACAGACGTGATCGTGGTGTAATTTGTTCCTCCGAAGTTGATGCCCGTCACTTCGAGGAGCGTTTTACCCGCCGCCGAAACTTTTATGTCCATCGGAGAATTAACCACATCAACCGTCAGGTTCCCCGCAGTCCATGCAAAAATACCAGATGATAAAGCCAAAACAATCCCGCAAACCATGCGTGTTTTGTTAAACATTTTTACCCCTTTGGTTTGATTTTTTTTCTCCGAAAAACTCTTTGTATGTTGAGTCGCAGAAACGATAAAACGCGGAAATATCTGCTTTCAATTATAGTACTAATTTAATTAAAAAGCCATAAACCGGTGCAAAATATTTAGGCTTGGGTAATAATAATGTAAACGTCACGAGTACAGCCGGTTTTGCATTTGCCCCGAACTAAAAACCCAAGCTCATTCCTTTTGGTTTGCCGAATATAAACCATGTTCACTACAGTGAACAGCAAATTTCCGTAAGGGGAAATTATCCGGGTACCGCCCGAACAACGTATTTATATTAACAAAGCCGGCTGAAGTAAAATTTCAAATAATCTTAAAAGGAGACGTATGCTATTATGAAAAAATTGCTATTTCTCGCGACATTGGCCTTCTCGGTCCTTGCAGCACAAGCGCAGGTTTTGTTTCAGACTGATTTCCTGTCCATGCCTCCCGGTTTTAAGGCCGCGTCCGACGCGGCCACCGCCAAGGGCGCCGACGATACGCTTGTGGTCGG
>JBAVGL010000413.1:0-2591 GCA_049684795.1 Chitinivibrionales bacterium
CAAATGGATTGAATTTGAATATAACTCCGAAAAATGCCTGATTATAAAAGCGGCGGACTCACGGAACCGACCCACAGGCGACTATAGAGGAAAAAAAGATCTGGAAAACGCTTTAAAAAGCGACAACGGCCGTTATTGTTTGCTGTATATTATTGTTCCAAATAAAGAAAAAGACCTCTCCCTTTCTTATTCCGATTCTTTTTCGAATATGGTAACGCGTAAAGCTCATCCGATCTTCAGAATGCCTGATTCGCCTTATTACACCTACGTTCTGATCAACCCGGATCATCCGGGAATTTTAACTATTTCCGGCAAGATCCCCGATTCGACGACAAAGATCGACCTGGCGAAATTCAGCGCGGCAATCAGTGCACTTGCATTGCGATGGCATGATACAATGATTTCTTTTGAAAAACTACCGATGACGCTTTTTGGAAAGATGGCAAAATAATGGAACAAGCTCTTATTAAAAAAGTGTTGGATTATTGCAAGGCATTTCTTGTGGAAAAGAAGAATATCCTCTACGATAATTGCGATGTGCTCTTTACAAATAATTCATACTATACGGATTATGACCGGATGTTGAAAAGAGAGATCGTTTATACTTCCTTCAATGTTTATAAGATACTATGCGAATGCAAAATTGCGCCGAAGGGCTCCGGAATTGAAATCCAATTTACCCAGGACGATTCATCGGATAAAACCGGCCCGGCAACGAAATATTTTTTAGATTTCTTGAGAGAGCAGCATGATATTCTCTTAGATAAAAACATGCCGAATAAATGTAGCATTGCTACCTCGCGTCTTGCAGTCGATCTATTCATTTCCACGAAATCGGTTTTTGAATTTTCAATGCACGCGGATTTGCTTCAACTGCGTTCGTTGGTATCGGATCAAAAAGAATATAGCGCGACCGAAAATGTTTTTCAATTTTTCCAACAAAAAATATGCGACTGGCTTTCCCATTCGTCTAAATTGCAAACCACCGCAATTAAAGAATCTACATCTGAAGAGCTGAAATATACCATCATAGAATCAATACTCTTTTCACAAATTGACGTCGACAGCAGCGCGGAAGACGTTCCTTCCGTTTTTAGATGGCAGGAAACGCAGGCCTTCGGTCGCTCGGCCTCTGACGAACGATCATTGCAGGAATGCACGGCCATATTGACAAAGAATATTATTACTCCCCCGGCTAACGGTGTTGTCGTGGGAAAAGACAAATTTGAAATTGATGAAAGGAACAGCTGCCTTCTTGTGCGATATGCGCACCATGTGAAAGACAATGATTTTCACAATATCACAAAAAATCCATTGCCGGGACTGATGCATAAAAACGCGGGATTTATTATAGTCGAAAATGATTTCTGGGAATTCTACATCGATTGCAGTGCGAACAAGGTCATTTCCGAAAACAAAAAATGGAGAAATGTTCAATAAATGATTCCGGCGTTCATGATGCGCCGTTTAAATCCCCGTAGGGGACATCTTCAAATAGAAAATATGATCCGGCGTCTTGACCCGGATTTATTTGCAGTGAATACGAAAGGCTGGTGTCAAGCCCGATATATTTCAAATCGGTGCAGTTGTCCCCCGGAACCTGATCGTCCTTTACCGTCTGGTCCTTGCTGTATGTTTTTGCGTCATCTGTACTAAACAAAGTAAAAGTATCATTCTGTGATTTCGGGTCATTCGGGTCGATATTCAACCGGACGGAAAATGTTCCATCGGTCGAACTTTCCTTGCCTTCATCCTGATCTTTATCCTGATCCTGCTGATCGTCGCCCGAGTCTTGCGGGCCCGCCGCTTCATTTTCCCCGGCCATTGAATCGGTCACCGCGGCGTCATCCGAGTCATCTTCCAGCTCCGGCTTTTTAAGCATGTAGGAAAGGCCCTCGTTCGCGAACAGCCATTTCCGCATCTTACGGTCAGTGGAAAAAGAATCGGGTATCCGGACGACGCTCATTATATGGTCTTCCCAGAGCGCCTTAAGGAACCGCAACCTTCCGGCCACGTCGGAATATTCCGAAATATAATCCTGCTGCCGGTAGCGCAAACGTTCCGACGGCGTCAAGGCGCCCAGAATGTCGTTGATGTGAAACAGGAGTTCGCTTAAGGAAACGTCCCCTGTAAGCCGCTCGATTTCGTCAAAGCTTTGGGCGACAAACGGGCAGTCGATAAAACCGATCCCGATATAATTATTATGGACAAAAATGAATTTGCCCGGAAAAACGCCCCCGAAACGGAGACGGTCACAGGGCTTATAGAAGCACCGCTCGCAGCTTTGGAACTTGAAATATGTCCGCGGATCGGTCATGGTTTCCGACATGAATACTGTCCTAAATGAAAAGTTTTCGCTTTTACCTCATCCCCTGCCCTTCTCCTTGGTAAGGAGACCACGACCAAGACCGCATATTCCCTACTGGAGTAGCGGCGAAGCCAACGGTGCTCGAAGAGCGGGTTGAGGTGGGGCGCAGGAATAAAATATATAATAATGCCAAAGCAAGGGTTTGTGATCATAGTCACAATAACGCATTATTACTTATTTTTACCCATGCCCTGTACGATGTATATTTTAAGGAATATCCGCT
>JBAVGL010000414.1:0-17870 GCA_049684795.1 Chitinivibrionales bacterium
TAACCCACAAGGTGGATAAGGTTCTGTACGGGTAATTATCTACGCTAAACGCGTATATAATTCGCCTACAGACACTAACCGATTGATTAAGAAAGACTATTGATATTTTGCCCCAATATCCCCTAGCCGGGAAACGTATTTTAGCCAGAAGGGGATTTTATGCAAATTTATAGCAATGATGCTTGGTCAAGCAGCGCCTATATTCTCGATGACGAATTTGGGAATATGGGGATAAAATCAGTATTCGCTTTGGAGGGGCTTCCTCAAAAAGAGCCGATTAGCGGGAACAGACGAAGGCTTCAGGATGTAAAACGAATTCAACGGCGGGCGAAAAAGATGAGTACCCTCCAATATTTCAGGCCTCTTGAAAAGGCTGCTGATATTACTAACCGAAACCTGGAAAACACGGACAGCCCGTTACGTGTTTCCGTGTATCGCAAGGGTGCCGGCGTGATGATGGAAGTTATTGTGTCCCAACCCGACGGCGCATCCCCGGAAAGCATAAAAAAAGATATTACCGAAGACGATTTTTCAAAATTGATTCACGATGTAACGGACGTTAAAGGACTCGTTATCGATGAAAGCGTTTAAAAAACATGCAAAAATCGGGGACTGTACATACCGTTGCACTGTTTTCTCTTGTAAATGACATTAGATTTTTCATTTTTGGTTAGTATTACTTCTCTTCCCTTTGTATTTTTTATATTGTTTTACATGGAAAAATGACCTCTTTGTGCCTTTAGCTCAACTGGATAGAGCAGCGGATTTCTAATCCGCAGGTTGGAGGTTCGATTCCCCCAAGGCACGATTTTTTCTCCCCTCAATTTTACTGTTTTTTAAATGAAAAAGCATTTTTGAGGAGGCTTTAATGACTGGCCGGCCCAGAACAATCATAGTGAAAAAATTGTCCCTGACCTCCGGATTTTTTTACCGCCATGCGCGGGCGTATGCGGACGCCGTCGTTTTCCCCGCGTATTTCCTGTTTGTCTGGCTCTGGATCAGGCCGGCGGTCATATATTATAACCCCGAGAGCTATCTTTACCAATCGTCAACGCCGGTGGCGGCGCTTCCGGATATTTATAAAACGTGGTCGGTTTCGCTTGCGTCTTTTTATCCGGGAGAACCCGCCGATTATTGTGGCGCCGCGCTCGGGCATTTGTTCGCCCTTTCCTGGCTCGGGGCTTTGATCATTACGCTGGTCGCGTGGCTGGCGTCGTTTTTGACCGGACACTGTCTTTCGAGAATCCGCGCGGGCGGATTGTCCATCGCCCGATTGTTTCCGGCGATTATTATTCTCGCTCAGTATGTACGCTATGACCATGTACTGTCCGACAGTATCTCCCTTCTCATCGCTTGTTTAGGCGCTCTTGTCTATGCCGCTTGTGGCGGTCATAAAAGGAGCCTCCGGTTTTTGCTTTTCATTGTATTGTCGGCGATTGTCGCGGTCGGTTCAAAAGGACTGATGCCATTTCTGGTCCTCTGCGTTCTTCATGAAATTATCAGGCGAAAGTCACTTTTGCTGGTAGTCCTGCAGGTCATTTCCGGCGCGGCTTACCTGGTTTTTTACTCAATAATAATCGGAGACTATCATCGCGTATCGTCACTATGGTGGCCGGCGGGGGAGGAGCCGTGGACGCTTGCGCTCAGAGCGCTTCTGTATGCCAGCATTCCTTTGGCCGCGTTGACTGCTGCGATTTCGCATCCGCTAACGCGGAAATTTAAAAAGACTTATGCTGTGATAAGCGGCGTTCCCGGCCGCGTTGCCTTGGCGCTTATAGCGCTTGCCGTTACGGGATATTTTCTTTTCGAAGCATACGACCCTCTCACCAGAAACCACCTGTTCCTCAATTACTATCTCTATAAACAGGAGTGGAACGGCCTTCTCCGGGAGGCAGCCAGGCGGCCTTATGCCGCTTTTACGGATTTCGATTCGCATATTGTCGATCGGGCGCTGTTTCACCAGGGGCGGCTACTGGATGATTTGCTGAGCTTTCCCCAGAGCAACTACAGCCTGTTTCTGAACAATACGCCGGATTACGGCCCCAGGGAACAGCTGCGCAGATGCATCTGGGTCGGATGGACCCTGTATGAAATCGGCGTGCTTAATAATTCCGAAAATGTCTGCTATGAAGCGCTGGCAAAGATCAGCCACTATCCCGAAGGGCTGCGGCTATTGGCCCTTATCCATATGGCCAAGGGTATGCCGGAGGCCGCGAAAACCTGCCTCTATGCCCTGCGGGAAGATTTTGTCTATCGCAGCATGGCCGACGATTATCTCCGTCGGATTGAAAACGATCCCGCGCTTTCCAATGACCCGGAAATCGGATGGGTGCGCTCCATCATGCTGAAAGACGACGACATCGAAGGGTTTTTCCTGCAACCGCTCCTTGAACGTAATGCGCACAACAAGATGGCTTTTGAATACATGATCGCCGGCTATCTTCTCAACAAGGATGTTGGAGCGATTGCCGCCAGCTCGCGCTACCTTCCCGGCTTTCACTATGCGAAAATACCGAAACTCTATGAAGAAGCGCTGGTCATCAACGAGCGAGTATTCGGGAGAGCAAATAATCTCTTCGGCATGTCGATAAGCAGGGAGACAATCGATCGATTTACGGCTTTTTCCGATATTATAGAAAACCGCTACAATGGTCGGCCCGAGGACGCGAAACAGGAATTAAGCGAGCGGTTCGGCGATTCCTTTTTCTTTTACTATCTGTATGGTCCCGCAAAACCAATGGCGAAGTCATGATATTCAACCCGCGCCCACAAAGCCGGAAACTCGAAGGGCAGACCCGGCGCTTCGGGGTCAAAGGGCTCTTTTTAATATCGGGAATATTCGTGTGTACAGGAATAATATGCGGATGTTTTTCCGGCGTCCCGGTCAAAGCGGCGCACGAAATCAACCGGCTGCCGCAATTATATCCCGATTACACGGAAATAACGGTCCCACCCAATATCGCGCCGCTTAATTTTCTAATCATGGAAAAAGGGAGGCGTTTCTTCGTACGGATACGCGGTTTGCAGGGCCGGCCTATAGAAATTAAAAGCGCCGGGCCCGGTATCGGCATCCCGCCGAAACAATGGCGCTCATTGCTAAACGGCAATAAAAACGGGCCCCTGTTCTTTGACGTATACGTATTTGACGGGACCGCATGGAACCGGTTCCGGACTTTTGCCGATTCCGTTGCCGCCCAACCCGTGGACCCATATCTGGTATACCGTAAAATCAATGTGTGCGTGCGGTGGATGAACATGGGAATTTTCGAACGCCGCCTTGATGGCTTTGCCGAAAAGCCCCTGCTGAGCACAAACGACATTCCCGGAATGTGCATGAATTGTCATAGTTTCAGGCATAACGATCCACGCGACATGATCGTGCAGATACGCGGCAGCGCGCTGGGCACGCCGATGCTGATAAGCGGCCCCGGCGGCGTGGTAGACGCGATCAATACTAAGACCGCGTATTGCAGCGGCAAGGCGGGGTTTACCGCGTGGCATCCGGAAAAAAACATAATAGCTTTTTCGCTTAACAGTTTTACCATGCTCTATCACACCGCGGCGCGGGAGCTGCGCGACGTGTTCGACCGTTCTGCGGACCTGGCCCTGTACCTGGCGGACGCCGGTCAGGTGGTAAGCAATGCAGGCATTGCCGATACTCAACGGATGGAGACGTGGCCGGAATGGACTCCGGACGGCAATTATCTGTATTTTTGCAGCGCGCCGCAGGTTGCCAGGGATCAGTATGAAAAAGTGCGCTGCGATTTGATGCGGATAGCGTATTCCTGCTCCACCGGCGCATGGGGACGGCCCGATACGGTAGCAACCGCTGAAAAAGCCGGAGGCAGCATAACGCAGCCGCGGTTTTCGCCCGATGGAAACTATTGCATGGTTACCGTATCTCCGTACAGCGATTTTCCCATTCATCAGGCCAGAAGCAGCCTTTATATGATGTCAATGAAATCGGGCGAAATACGAAAACTGGAAATATCCGGCGATTACTGCGACGCCTGGCACTGCTGGTCAAGCAACGGCCGCTGGGTCGCGTTTACCAGCAAGCGCATGGATGGGCGATTCGCGCGGCCGTTTTTCAGTTATATCGACGAAAACGGGCGTGCGCATAAAGCGTTCGTTCTGCCGCAACGCGACCCGGCGTATTACCGGTCGCTCATTCTTTCATATAACGTTCCCGAGCTCATAACGGGGCCGGTGAAAATCACGAGAAAACAATTTGTGAGCGCCCTCACGGCTAAGAACAGGAAAACGGCAGTTGACGGAGCAACAAATGCCACGGCTTCACCGTCTCCCGCGCAGCCGGACGAAGTCGAATAAAAGTCCCGATTTTACCCATTGATTTTGCCGTTTTTCAACGAACCGGGCACGGAGTTAATTTTTTCCCTTCAGCATTCCAATTCCCGGGGTCGTGACGACTTTTATGACTTTTCCCGGGGCCAGCACGGTGTCGGACCCGATGTTGTTGTTTTTGTAAAGAGTATCAACCGGGACGCCGAAGGTCGTGGCGATGCGCCACAGAGTATCGCCTTGTTTTACCGTGTAATAGACAATACTCTCCCTACGCGGCGTAATGGAATCCACGGCCGTTGTTTCACGGGGGGCGGGAACGTAGGCGGCGGTATCGCGGACCGCGGCGGCGCTGGCAGCAGGAGAAGGGGAAGGAACCGCGACTCCTTCGCGGGACGCCTTGAGAACCTGGCCGATTTTTATGACAGGATGCGCCAAATCAAGACCGTTGAGGGAGGCGAATTCCTCCACGGAAAGGCCATATTTCCGCGACAGTGAAAACACGGTTTCTCCGATTTGCACCGCGTGCGTCACGGAAGAAGAAACAACCGGCGCCGGCGCCGGGACCGACACTACACTCTTGATCTGGACCGTATCGGGGACAACACGGGGGGCCGCGGGCACTGGAACCGGCGCGGCAATCATCTTTGCCAACGCGACATGCGGCGTATCAGGGGAAACAACGCGCGCGGGAGCCAGCGCGGTTTCGGTAATGGGCTGGGGCCTGCTTACCAGGAGCGTGCGTCCGGGCCTGAGAATGGTGCGGCCCGTTACGCGGTTCCAGCGGCAGAGCTGCCCTATGGATACATGGTAGCGGCGCGCGATCCTGCCGAGGTTGTCGCCCGTGCGGATACGGTGCCGGACCGCGACGCCGGAAAATTCATAGTCCGGAAGGTCAAGGGCCTTGATCTCGGGTTCGGGCGGAAGGGAATAGGCGGCGTCCGGACCAAGCGGCGCATCCGACACGGGGACAAACAGGAAGCGGCCGGGAACAATCCGGGCCTGGGCGAGGCGGTTGATTGACCGGAGCGCGTTTACGGACACGTTATATTCCCGCGCGAGCCCTTCCGGCGTGTCTCCTTTTTTGATCCGATACCGGACCCATTTCACCCGTTTTTCAGGCGGAAGGGCGGAGTAAAAGGAGGGCCATGCCCGTTTTGCGCCGGCCGGGAGATACAGCAAGGTGTTCGTCGCGTCGGGCGGCGTGCACCATCGCAGGATATGGGGGTTCATCCGCTTCAGCGTATCGGGGTCGACGTTAAGACCGGTTGCTATATCGGAAAGGCTGATGCAGTCGTTTACGCGTACGGTATCGATAGGCGGCGCGCCGGAATCGTGAACAATGACCCCGAAACACTTCGGGTTTTTGGCGATGGTAAGCGCCGCGAGATAAAAAGGCACGTAATTTTTCGTCTGGTTCGGCAGCCTTTTCAAGCTCCAGAAATCGTGTGATTTGCTGCGGGCAATGCTCCGGGCGAGCCCGTTTTCGCCGCAATTGTAAGCGGCAAGCGCCAGGTGCCAGTGGCCGAAATCGCCGAAGAGTTTTTTAAGATACATGACGGCGGCCTGCGTGGACCGGGTCGGGTCGCGGCGTTCATCGATCCAGAAACTTCTTTTCAGCCCGTATAATTTTCCCGTTGAAGCAATAAACTGCCAGATTCCCGACGCGTTCGCATAGGAATACGCGAGCGGATTGAAACCGCTTTCTATCAGGGGAAGATAGGCAAGGTCCCGGGGAAGGCCGCTGTCAGCGAACATGGCCTTCATGGACGGCAGATACCGCACCGCGCGCTGGAACCAGAGGTCGACCGTATTGTCCCTGTTTTTCAAATAGAAATAAAGGGCCCGCCGCACGCGTTGGTTCCATACCATGGGAACGTCGTATAATGACAGGGAATTTTCCTGGCACGTAAGCGCGGCAAGGGCGGCGCTGTCGGGCGTGGCAAGGTTTATCGAATCGAGGGAATGCATCATCTGGCGTTGAAATATGGCGAGGCCGATGTCTTCCGGGATCTTGTACGACGAGGGCATTTTGGTTTTGTAAAGAGCAGCGATTTCGTCGATGAGGCCTGAAGAAACGGACAGCGCTTCGGAACTATCCGGAGCTTCTCCGCCGGTTTGGATTGCCTGTACGGCCGCTTTTAACGTGGAATCGGCGGCAACGAAATCGCTGTCGGCAATATATGACTTAGCCTCTTCGATCAGATTCTCGGGATCGCCAAGCGAGGTGTCTTCGGAAGCTTCTTCAAGCGTATCGGAAATTCCGGCTGTGCTCGTCGTATTCCGCGCGATGGTATCGATGGCCGGCTTTTTGCCGTGCGCTACGGAAAGGGTGGAATGAACGTTCCTGGTTGAAGCGCAGCCGGCGGCAAAAACCAGGAGGCAGGTACAAACGGCGCGCGCCTTGGGTCTGAACGCCCGGAGGTTTATTGGCGACGAAAAATGCAACGCCCGGCTCCTTCACAATTCGTAAGACTGTTTTCGCGCCAAACGTTTCCGGCGCGTTCAGTGCAATTACTCTCGGAAAATAACTTTCTTCTCCATCGACATTCCACAAAATTATAATGAAAAGGGCAAGCCAGGCGGGCGTTTACCGTAATCTTTCTTGTGCGAATCAAAAATAATGGAAGGAAGCAAAACGGGAAAATCCTAAAATAATGGTTTTAATTTGGGCTTTGAGCTGTTGCAAAACTTGCACTTGATGGACGCGACAATGTCCGCTATTGAATCCACGATTTTAGTCAGGACGGTGAGGGATTTTTTATGCACTTCAATCGTGGTCACGTTTTTCAGCGATTTGAGCCATTGAAGATCATCATCAGTCAATTTGTTTTCCTCAATAATTTTGAATGTCCTTGTTTGCGTCGGACGATTATAGTTCATATGCGTCCTTTCAAACCATTACAGGTTGTTCCTCTTTGTTAAAATATATCTCCCGCACGCTGGCTATGGGATTAATAAAAAACTTGCCGTAAATAAGAATTCTGCGCGCTTGGTATCAAGGAAGTGCAATATTATTTTCATGGTGTTTCGGATGCACATTTTCCACATAAACAAAAGGAGGCTTTATGAAAAAGCTTTGTCTTTATGCCGTATGCGCGGCCGTTTTTCTTTTCCCCCTTGCAGCGGTCTACGCGGCCCCTCCGTCGAGCGCGGCGATGACTGAAGAGGCCGGCGAACATCCCCGCATTGCCGCGGCCATTCAGGAATTGGAATCGGCAATTGCCTACATGGAGCAGGCCCCGCATAACTTTGGCGGTCACAAAGCCGCCGCGATCCAGGCAAGCAAGAAGGCCGTCATGCAACTCCGTAAGGCACTGGCCTACAGGGCAAAAGCGGACAATAAATAATCCGCCATGCAATTCCGGCGATTTTCCGCGCCGTTGTGCGCGGTTTTGTCCTTGGCTTTCGGCGGCAACAGGAGTTTTGCCGCCGAAAGTTCCGCCTATATTTCACAAACGTATATTGACACTTTAATACAACGGGCTTACTATACGCTCAACGCGACCGAAGAAATTTCACGGGCCGCCCCGCAAAAAGAAGACGCGATTGCTGAAGCAAAAAGCATCGTTAAAAAACTTAAAAAGATCGCGGAAGGGGACAAGAACAAGAAATATATCCTTTGGAAAGTCGGGGAACTGGAAAGCCAGATATATCTCGAGGAAAAGGGACTGCTTCTGGAGAAGGACCGGAGACGCCAGATGGCCGTCAACGAACTCATCGGTCCCTTTAACGGCGAGCTCGCAAAACCGCGGCCCGATTTTGCCAGGCTCAATGACTTTTATGCGCGCATGAAAGACCTGGACGCGGCCAAGGCCGGGGACCTTGAATATTCCATACGAGACAGGAGCAAGAGCCTGTCCAGGGAAATCGTCGTCGTCATAGAACAATGCATAGAAAAAGGCAATTTTGACGGGGCCCGCGAAGACCTTGCCTATTGCAAGAACAACGAAGGTTCCTTGGAGATATCCCTCACCCGCTACAGCACGCTCACGGCCAAGGTGCAGGCCCATGTATCCGTTGACAACGAAAAGGCGTTTATCGCGGCGAATTTGACAAAAGCGGACAATGCGTGCAAACGAAACGATCTCGGCGGGGCGCGCGCGATCATGAAAACCATCGCCGTGAGGCTTGACGGAATAAAGGGCGTATTGTATCAGCGGGAGTGGGACAAATTGTATTTCGGCAACAAGAGGATCGCGCGGGCGATCGAACACAAGGAAGATTCGCTGGTCTCTCGGAATCTCGTATTATTGAAAAACCAGGGCGTGGGTGCGGCCACGGAATTTTCGGACAGCGTTTTGAAAAAATGGGACGTGGCCCCGGAAAAAATCGGTAAAGTCAATTATGCCATACTGGAAGTCGCCGTTGCCCAGAAGAAAAAGGACACCAACGGCCTGAGCAAGGACGTCGAGGCGCTCGTCGACAATCCGCAGGATTCTGGATCGGTGATGGACGACATTCTGGCAGCGGCGAAAATAAAAGCAAAGGCAAAGGCCGATTCCGCCCGTCTGGCCGAAGAAGGAAACAAGCGCCTGACGTCGGTTGAAAAGGTCCGCCTTGACAACATGCGCCTTGCTGAGCAGGGAAAGGAACAGCGCGAACAGCAGCGGATAAAAGAAAACCGGGACAAGGCCCAGCATCTGCTTGTTGAAATTTACACCTTGCTTGAAAAAGGCAGGCGCACCAACGCTAAGGACGAATTCAAGGACAAACAGGGCTTTTTCAAGGAATTTCTTTCTCCGGAAGCTTATAAAAAGCTCGAAACAGCGGTAGGCAGCGGCGTTACCCAAGGAAAAAATTAAATATCACCTCGTTTGTTATTTGAAAATAGGCAAGAGTCCCTTACTGTCGATTGCAGGGGTTTGTATTATATGTCGGACCAACAAGCCATTGACATATAGTATCAGCGGATGGCGATAGGTTAATAAGCCAAACATCGCCTGTCTGGAAGAGAACGACCCTCGAATACCAGTCATGATTTCGATCGTAAACATACGCGCAATAATTAATACTTCCTATGTCGGCGCCGCAATTAAGCGGTTCGGCGTGGTTTCCGGTGTCTAAGTTCAAGGCGAGCTGCCTCATACGGATAATTGTGTCTTTCGAAACGGATGTGGTATTTTTGGTGCAAAACTTTTGAAGTTGTGCAATTCCATCCGCAGTAATCGAATCCGTGCCTATTAATGTGCTGACCTTATCAAGGTTTGAATCAAGGGAATATGAGTACGAGGCCCCGCACGTATCATAATAGGTGAAGTTAAAGTAACGCCCCCAGGCAAAATTGCTGCCGCAAATCATAAAAGCGACTGGTGCAACCGCAGTTTTTCCTTCCGATTGAATAGCTGATTCACAGCCAATAATCCCCGAAAAAACAATAAAAGCAACAATACCATATTTGAAAATAGCCTTCATATGAAATCCCTCCCCATTTTAAATGACGGTTGACTTGCTACCTATATAGTCGCATGGATATCAATAAAGGTTCAAAAGCCTATTGATACCTTTGACCGCGGCGGCAGAATGCGAGCAACGGGGATTTCTCTGCATCCGATGTCAAACATACACTTTTTCGTTCCGCAATTATTACCTCGTCGTAAACTGCCAGATCGGCCCGTCGGTTGAGGATTTCCAGTCCTTTGCGGTTATTTTCCAATAGTAGGTGCTTTGCGCCGCAAGCCCTGAAACGAGATACGAAGCCGCGGCGGTCGTCGCGCGGAGCGTCATCATGTCCGGGCTTGCGCCGAAATACATGTCGTAGGAGAGACCGTCGCCGTCGGGATCGACATCCTGCCAGGAAAGGGTGACGCCCGGCCCATTGACACTCCCGTAATTGAGCGGATCCAGCGCCTGGGGGCCGTACGGCGGCATGCCATAGTACACGGCCTGCCGGAGGGTGTCGACATGTTGAGCCTTGTCCTTGACAACCGCGATCAAGGTATCGTAGCCGTTGAAGGCTAACGGGTCGAGCACGACGACGAACGAATCGACGACCGCCGAGTCGATGATGCTGCGCATCTGGGTGCGGGTCTCAACTATCGATACGTCGTGCCGTTCTACCAGTGGGTTGTCGGGGTCGATAATATGGAAAACCAGGGTGTCCTTGGCCCTCTTTTTATTAAGGTCAATCGCCCCGGTCGCCGTGGTGTCGCCTGAAAATGTTATGGAAAGCGAGCACGGCCTGTTGGGCGGAACGACGAGAATTCCCGGATATATCGTGTCGCTGTTGGGAAAAGCGTCTTTAACCACGACCATCAGCTGCTCAAAGCCCGTATCGGAAAGCGCCGGGGCCCACGTGATAAGACTGTCGGGCCCTTCCGCAAGGACCGTTTTGTTTTTATTGACGATCCGCGACGAAAAAACAAACGGCCTGATGCCGGAATTCCGGGCGACATGCAGCGCCATGCGCAGCGTGTCTTTCCCGACTTCAAGATACTGGGGAAAATCCTCGCTTCGCGTGCCGAACTTTACGGGCGCTGGATGGCCTTTATCGCCGTACACATACAGCGTGTACGAGCAAAATACCGGTTGATACCCGTCCCATACTCGAATGGTTACGGCGTGGCTGCCGGTATCGAACTGCGAAGGTATCCAATAAACGATTCCCTGCCCGCCCACCTGGAGCGCCTGGGGGCCGGCGCTTTTACTGAAGACAAGCGAATCGCCGTCGGGATCAAACGCCACGAGGGTGTCGATGTATACCGAATCCATGGCAATAAAGGCCGAGGCGGGCGTTTTTTGCACGATAGGCAGGCGGTTCTGGTACAAGATGACCGATGCAACGGTATCGTTGTGTTTTTTATCGGTTACCCGTATCACGATATTGTTGCCCGATGTTGTGTGCTGTAAGTTGATTGAATCGTAGTACCACATGCCCGAATCCTTTGGCATAATACGTTTTCCCCCGATTGTAAGGGAATCAATGCCGCTGCCGTTATCATACGCCTCAACGCCTAAAAGCGCCGCGGCGGCAGGCGTATAAAAATTTTCGGCGGATAAACCGTTTGCCATAATCGCCATGATTTTTGGC
Source organism: Chitinivibrionales bacterium (assembly GCA_049684795.1). Classification (GTDB taxonomy): domain Bacteria; phylum Fibrobacterota; class Chitinivibrionia; order Chitinivibrionales; family FEN-1185; genus JBAVGL01. The sequence goes on from JBAVGL010000414.1 coordinate 11,333, forward strand.
GGCTGGGTATCGTGCGCGGTGTCGGTAAATATGATCGAAAACGAAACCGAGTCCACCATATTAAGCGAAACATTGTCCTTGGCATAAATTTTCACGGCGTTGAGGCCGGAAACCAGACTTGTGGGCCAGTTCCATGAATTGCCAGCGCCTTTGATGATTTTGACCGGTGATAACTGGACATTGTTGACATATGCGTAAAGGGAGAGGTCAAGCGAATCAAATGAGTTATTTTCCACGGTTCCCGAAATCTGGTAGGCGGCAAGCATGGTAACGGTCGTGTCCTGCGACGGCGTAAGCACCACGATGCGTGCGGGCGCGGCGGGTTTTACGGTATCGGAAAAGATGACGGTGAAGCTCTTTTCGCTCTGGTTCCCATTGAAAAAATGGTCGAGCGCGAAAACGCTCAGCATGAGCGGGTTTTTTGCGTCGTGGAGCTGCATTTTGTCGAAAATCTTGTAATACACTTTATCGTTTTTGCTGTCGAACGCCATCCCGTTGATCGACGCGGAATCGACCCACCGGTCGCCGGCCACACTTATGCGGACCTTGAAATTGAAAACGCTGTCGCCCGTATAAACCGTGTCTTTTCCCACATAGTTTTCATTGACGCAGATGATCTCCGGTTTTGAAGTGTCGCGGGCGGAAAAAGCAAAACTGTCGGGCGGGGAAGCATGCAAGCCGTCGGACACCCATACGCACCCTTCTCCGGCAAGAACGGCGGAGGAAAACACCACTTTAGCGCTGCATAGCTGCGACGAATACCGGGCGCTCGGGCAAAGCTCCCAGAAGTAATTGACGTCCCGGTCCCTGACCGGGGGCGTGCGCAGAACAATGGAGTCCCCGAAAAAACACGACAGCGCGGCCTGGCGCAGCGGGGACTTGACATAAAAGTAAATCGAATCGGCCAGCGTCCGGCCGTTCGAACGGTACGTGGTCATCCGGACGGCGTGCCAGCCGGTGTCCGAAAAGGAAAAATAAAACTGGAACGGTTCGCGCGGAAAATCGCTTTTTCGGACCGAACTGTCGGAAGCGTGCCATAAACGGTTATCAACGGAGTGAATAACGCACGAATCCACAAGTTCCTTGACCAGGACGACGGCGCTCAAGGTCTCGGTGCTGAAAATGTTGCACGTGTCGAAATCTTTAAAACTCTGATGCGTTAAATACAGCCCGGCATTGGAATAATCGGTAAACGGATCGTACTCGCGCCCGCAAAAAAGCATGCAGCAGAAAGCAAGGGCATAAATGGAATTCTTTTTCCTTAATGGAATCCTGAAAATCATTCTTTATCCTGGGTATCCTGATTAAAAAGTAAAAGACCAGCCAATGCCTATTCCTCCGATTATCAATACGCTGATGCTCGCAAGCAAAGAGGCGAAGTCTTTATTTTTAGCGTTTCGTGTGCCATTCCATGATGCGCTTGAATTCTGGGCAAGGTTTGCCTGGTCTTTACTGGACACCGCGTCGAAATTATGTGTTGCCGTACTGAGTTTACTCGTGAAAACAATTGCCATGATGCACCCCGTAAGACCTATCGCGGCCCCGGAATATCGAAGAAAATTCCTGGAAAAAGCGTTGGGGTCCTTAAGTATTGCGAGCGGAACTCCTTTAAGCAAGGGGTCATTTGCCGAAAGCGCGTATTCATAGGGCTGGTCGGTAACCGTTTGCTGTACACCCGCTATCGTCAGGCTTGCGCGTCCGTTGTGCAGGAAGAGGCAGGGGTTTAACCGGATGAATTTGGTGAGCGCATTTACACCGTCCACGGAATAGAGCACCGCGCAATAGGACAACTGCGACCCTATCGCGTCTTCGTGCAGGTAAATGCCGTTCCAGTCGAACGGGGCGGGATCAATCGCGCTGGCCCGGTTGTACTCCTTGTCATTTTCAGAGGTAAAAACCACGGGTTTGTCCTTGGTGCCGTGGGCCAGAAGCGTTCCGGAAACATGCAGGCCGGTAAAGCTTTTAAAAAGGAACACGGCGCCGGCCTCCATAATGACCGTTTTCCCCTGCGGAACGTATATGTCGCTGACTACAAGATACGGTGTGGACTTTGCGATTACCACCCCCGGCAGGTCCCCGGCAAGGGTGTCGAATCCGGTCTTACTTTCAATTGATACGGAATCGTTAATAATTTCAGCGGGCAGCGCCGTAAAGACCCATACCAGGATCGCCGCGGAAACACAACAAAATTTATCCGGGAATGGACATGCTTTAATCATATTCTAGCCCGATTTATTTTCCCGCTGCCGAACTTTTGCTGAGCCGTCGGATTTCGGAATCCGCTTTTTTAAAGTACTCGTGGTCCGGAGAGGTCCTGAAGAGCGACTTGACGTCATACCATGCTTCCATCGCTTTTTTCTTCGTTTCCTCGGACGATTGTTCGTCATACACGGCGCTTGCGCACAGCGCGATCGAATACAACAGGGTCTGCCGGAACACTTTGGCGTCAAGAAACCCGCACGGGGAAATGGATGCCCTCTTGAGAAGGTCCTGGGTCCTCGCCAGATCATGCCGGTCAAAACAGTCGAGGGCCTTTTCAAGGTAAAATTCTCCATCGTAAATATCCTGCGAGAGGAGCTTGCTCGCGCCGGCCTTGTCACCAAGACCTTTCAGCATTCTGAGCCTGTAAATTTTGGCTTTTTTAGTGTCGGCATCGTCCTGCGGAAGCGATTCATACGCCGCGTACGCGTTTTTGAAATGCCCGTTTTCCACTTCGCCGGTGAAAATCATCATTATATCCGAGGTTTTGAATTGCTGTTTCAGCCTGTTTATAAGAGCGCCTTTTGTATCGGTCTGTTTATTGTCCGGGGAATTTTCCAATACGGAGGTCCGGTCTTTCGGTTTGGCCGCCGGTTCCGGGGAGTTTATTTTCGCGCGTTCCGGCGCGGCATGTTCCGGTTTACTTTTTATTTCGCCGGGCAGGAGGGAACGTTCATGTTTTGCGAAGGGTTTGACCGTCGGCATGAAAACATCCTTGACTTCCCGGTCCGGCTCTTGCATCGACCGTTTCGGCGTTTCACCAGCCGGGTTGTGCGGTATCGGGGGAGACTGTACGATCGGTTGAGGCGCCTGTACGGGCACGGGTTTTACGGTGGAATTTCCGGAAGGTTCGATGGATGGATTTTTATGAATGTAATGCGTATAGATCCACGCGGCAATCAATGCAGTAATGGCAAGCGGGACTAGTGCGAGAATCCAGTGAATGGCCGGAGAAAGATGGTTCTTTTTTCGAATGGAAATAAGCGTTCTGCCGTGGTGGGCTTCCTTCATATACTTCGAAACCACCTGCTCGGGCGATTGGGCGGTGATGGATTTGTGCGCATGCCCGAGGGCGCGGAGAAATTCCAGGGCGTTCTGCATCCTTTTTTCTTTTTCATACCGGAGGCATTTGTGCATGAGATTGCACAACGGCGGAGGAATTTTCCGGGAAAAACTGTCGAGCGGCACATAATTGTTGTTGAGCTTGTCGGTAACGAGTTTGGCGAGGTTCTGCTCGGGAAAGGCGCGGCTGCCGGTAAGCATTTCATACATGACCGCGCCGAGCGAATAGATGTCGGCGCGCACGTCGATGTCTTTTCCGTCAAGCTGTTCCGGGGCAAGGTATTGCATGGTTCCCATGATCACGCCTTCCATGGTGTGCATGGACACGGTCACGGGTTTGGCGATGCCGAAATCCATGAGCTTGACGATGCCGTCCCTGGTCACCATGATGTTGCCGGGCTTCAGGTCGCGATGGATGATGCCGTGGTATTCTTTTCCGTAAAGCTGATAGTCCTGGTTGTGAGCGTAATTGAGCGCCCGGCCCGTCATGATGCCGATGGCGGTTGACACTTCGACGGGAAGGCCGCCCGAATCAGCGATGAGTTTTTCGAGCGTGAACCCGTCAATGCGCTCCATCTCGATGTAGGGAAGGTCGTTCCATTTTCCAACGGAGTAAATCTCAATGATGTTGGGGTGGTGCAGTTTGGCGGTGATTTTCATTTCCGTCATGAACCGCTCTTCGGATTCCTTCGTATGGTCGGGATGCAGGAGCTTGATCGCGCGTTTTACCTCCAGCTCGGCGTTCCAAATCTCATAAATGATCGCCATGCCGCCGCTGCTGATGAGCGAGGTTATCGTTCCCGAGCCCATGCGTATGGACTTTTTCGCGTCGGGCAGCACGATGGAGCCGGGAAGCTGTTCCATGGAGGCCATTTTTGACTTGATGATGATTTTCGGTTCAGGCATTTTTAACGACCATCAATAATAGGGAAAACGACGTTTAAGCGCCAACATGCAATGCCGTGGCGCGTCAGTGTCCGTCTCTTATTGTACAATAGACTTTAAAATTTGTAAATATTGATGAATGGGGCGGGAAAGCGCGGAAAATTTGAAAAAGCCGGAGATAATAGGAAATGACATTCAAGACGATACTGTAAGGGTTCAAAATTGGCAACGGCGCCCTATATTGCCGCTCTGATGTTCTTTACGGCTTCAACCATGTTTTTCAGGGCTGGTTTGACCTCTTCCCATTTTCTGGTTTTTAAGCCGCAATCAGGGTTTATCCAAAGCTGTCCGACCGGAAAGACTTTTAAAAGAGACGTGATTTGCCGGGATATTTCTTTGACGGATGGAATGCGCGGGGAATGAATGTCGTAAACTCCTGGCCCTATTTCATTTTTATAACCGGTTTTTTTAAAAACGGCCAACAGTTCGTTTCCGCTGCGGGCGTTTTCCATGGTTATGACGTCGGCGTCCATGGCCTCTATGGTGGAAATGATGTCGTTAAAGTCGCTATAACACATATGGGTATGGATTTGTGTTTCGGCCCGCGCCGTGCTCACCGACAGTTTGAAGTTTTCGACGGCCCACTTTTCATAAAGCGAGATATCATTTTTCCGGAGGGGATATCCTTCCTTGAAAGCGGGCTCGTCCACTTGGATGATTTTGATTCCGGCCAATTGCAAATCCTCTATTTCATCGCTCAGCGCCAGGGCGATTTGCCTGGAAACCTCCGACCGGGCAATGTCGTCCCTCACAAAAGACCAATTCAAAATAGTGACGGGCCCGGTCAGCATGCCTTTCATTATTTTTTTCGTTTTGCCCTGCGCGTATGTCGTCCATTGTACTGTCATGGGTCCGGGCCTGCTAACGTCTCCATAAATAATCGGCGGCTTTACGCACCTGCTGCCGTAACTCTGGACCCAGCCGTTTGCGGTAAAATGGAACCCTAAGAGCATTTCACCGAAATACTCAACCATGTCGTTGCGTTCCGGTTCGCCCTGCACGAGGACGTCAAGACCGATTTTTTCCTGAAAAGCAACGCACTCGTCGATATAATTCCTGATGCCGTCTTCGTAGTCCCGTAAAGAAATGATATTGTTTTTGTAATCGCTCCTGATTTTCCTGAGGTCCTCGGTTTGCGGAAAACTTCCAATGGTCGTCGTCGGAAGAACGGGTAGATTGAATGCCTGTTTTTGCACCGAAATTCTGTGCCGGTATGTATCTTTGCGCTCGCGTTTGCCAATATTTTTGATGCGTTGTTGAACGGATGGATTATTGACTTTTGTGGAGACTTTCTTTTCTTCGATGATTTTTAGATTGGCGTTAACGAGATTATTTTCCGTTTCAGTGACCGGTTCATCGCGAAACATCTTAGATAGAAGCGAAACTTCCCGCACTTTTTCATAAGCGAAACTGAGCCGGTTTTTTATCCCGTCATCCTTTTCATTGGCCACGGTATAAGGTATGTGCAGGAGCGAACAACTCGTGGACACGATGACGTCTTCCTTGGGAACGGCCGAGGAAATCCTGTCCAGCATCGCTTTCGTTTGGTTCAGGTCATTGATCCAGATGTTCCTTCCGTCAACAACGCCGGCGATGAGCTTCTTGCCGTTCACCGCTCCGAGCGTCTCAAGGTTTTTCGGGCCATGCACGAAATCCAAACCGATCCCCCATACGGGCGTTGTGGCCAGGACCGCGCTCGCCTCAATCGAATGCTCAAAATAGGTTAAAACGATGATTTTAATTTTATCGCTTATGGAAGCAAGCCCGTCATAAGCGGTTTTAAGAAGTTTTAATTGCCGCGTGGAAACATCCTTGGCAAAAACAGGTTCTTCAAACTGAATAAAAACGTTATCATCCAAGGACGATATTTCTTTCACCAATTCTTTATAAACAGGGAAAATAGCATTAAAATAATCATAGCAATTTTTTCCTTCGGAGGTTTTTGACAACCCCAAAAACGTCAAGGGACCGATGACGTTTATTTTTGGCAGGATATCGAATGCTTTTGCTTCTTTGAACTCTGACGCTATTTTTGAAAAATTCAGCCGGAATTCCATGTTCCCGTCTAATTCGGGAACGATGTAATGGTAATTCGTATTGAACCACTTTGTCATCTCCATGGCATTTGCTTTTTCGGTCCCGCGCGCCATGGAAAAATACCGCTCGTTTTCGTCGATAATTTTTTTGAAACGTTCCGGGATTGCATTTACCATGACAATGGTATCGAGCATGTGGTCATACAAACTGAAATCATTGCAACTGATCAGATCGA
>JBAVGL010000415.1:0-15717 GCA_049684795.1 Chitinivibrionales bacterium
GGTGAAGGTCGGTTGAAGTACCAACGCCAAGCGTCCCAAATAAAACTTTTTGACAAAAGACCCTTCGAACGCCAAACACTGGTTGCTGGTAAGTTTAGGATAGATTCCTGTCACGCCCGGAGCAAAATTTAAATATCCCGATGCGCTTCCAAACCCCATGCCGAAGCCGATATCGAAAAAGAACTGAGGCAGCCCCATGTAACGACCGATATCGTATTGTATGTCAACGCCAAACCCATAGGCATCGTTCATGGAAAGGCTGTCAAACAGACCAGTGCCAGCGCTTCCGAGGAGACTGTGCGTCGAGTCATTAGCAAACGCAAACATCCGTCCCTTTATTATAAGGTCGAGTGGAATTCGCGGAAATTCGCTGAGCACGGCGCCCGTGTACGGGCTTCCCGCGATAACCTGTGCCCTGGACTTATAGCCCTCTTTACTGTTTGAATCGCCCACCGAAGTCACCATCACCCATCCGTTTTTCTTTTCGGAGATTTTACCGTCCGCTTCTTCGGTAAATTCAACGATGTGGTATTTGTCGTCGACCTTGACGCCTTCGTTTTTGCCCAGGTCGAAACTCACGTTCAAAAACCCCGTCTCCAGCACCTGTCCCGACAGCCTGAATTCGGGGATTTCCTGGGTCGCTACCACGAGATTGCGCACGGCGTTTTTGGCCGCCGAACGGAAGGCAAATTCCTTATAGCCGATAGGACCCGTTGACGAAATATAGGATTTCCCCAGCCTTCCCGGCCCCATCGAATAGGTAAATTTCCTCACCACGGGAATTGCGATAGCTTTTTCACCCTTCGTGGAAATGCGGAACCAGATGATTCCCGCGTCAAACGACACGGTATAGGCGCTGTCCCTGAGTTCTTCATGGACCCGGCGAATAAGGGGAATGAACACGTATGCCGAATTCATGACCTTGTCGACGTCTTCCATGGTAATGCCGAGGGTCTTGGCCTTGTCCGACATGAATGAATTGCGCTGCTGTTCGCTGGTAAGGTTGCCTGCCCGCATTTCCTTGTTCAAATCGACGACTTCGAGGATTTTCGGCACGACCGTCCGTTCCATGATCGCGGTTATACTGTCGAGCATCGGATCGGGCGCGGCCGCGATGCCGAACCCGGGAATTCCCTGTTGGGCCACAGCCCCCGGAACGGGAGGAGGAAATTTGCAGGCGTTTGCCTGGGTGACAAAATCGGAAACAAAGGACTCCGGAACGGGATTATAGTCAAACCGTTTCATCGAAATCCCTTTTTTAACTTTGTCAAGAACATACCCGACTTGTTCGTTCGTCAGCTGGTGCGCCGATTCATCCATGAGCCACAGTGCATTTATATAGGTCACGGATTTCCGTTCGTATTTGCCCGCTTCCTTTGAAACGTCCTGGGCCTGAACAACGAAGGGAATTATAAAGAGCGCCCCTAAAAATGTGAAAAATATTCTGGTCATTCGCGTTCCTTTCGATAAAAAGGGGGAAGAAAGGGTGACAGCTTCGCGGAAGCAGAGGCGCGGCGCGCCTCCGCGGAATCAACGTAAAAAAATCGTACCCCTCTTACTGCTCCGAAGCTTTCATCTTGTCCAGTTGCTTATCAAGCTCTTCAAACCCCTGCTTTGCGCGGAATTGGCTGAGAAGGGCTTCCTTGGAAGTAAGCGATTTATTGACCGCGTCGGTAACAAGTTTTTTCATGGAATCATCGAGAGGATATTTTGCGAGTGAATACATTTTACCGTTGATATATTCCCTTTTTTCAATCGTAACGCCGACAAGTTCGACATCCGTAATCGCCCGGGTAACGGAATTTGATAACTCGGTAACTTCCGCCGTGGTGCCTACTCCTGCCTGACCGAGGAAATCTTTCAGCATGCTGCTTATTTTTGAGGACAGCACCGTTCCTATTTCCTTGCGAGCGCGGAGGTCCGCGGTTTCTTTGGCGAGTTGCGGGCTTTGCTGCTCGGCGATGCCGGTCCCGAATAGTACGCCGACCTGCTTAGGAGGGTTCAGGACAAAATCAGGCATGTCCGAGGTGTTTTTCGCACCCGGGCCCTGTGTCTTGCTTCCGCCGCATCCAGCCAACAGCAATCCTGCCATTGCCAACGTTGCAATCCGACGCATACCAAACCTCCTTGAAAAAAAGTGAATAAATTTTGAAAAATATGCTTCCGGAAATTTGAAGACATAATTATATCATTAGGCTGCAAAAGAGTAAAGTAAATAAAAGGGAGAAATAAGAGCAATTATTTTTTTGCGGCAGCGGTATCACCCATGATCGGGGATGTTTTTGTCGAATCATTGCTTATGGTGATATTTTGCTGCGTCGTTGTCTTGGGTCCGGTTGTGGCCTGATTGGCCGGCGGGACCATGGAGTGAACTTGAACGGCTGGTGCCACGGATATCGGGGACTGGGAAACCGCCTGGGGCTGTATGGCTTTTGCCGAATCTGATTTTGGGGAAAGGGTCTTATTCGAATCCGCCGGGTGCATCATGCGCATTCTGGAATACATGTCCCTTCCCGGCACAGAAGACGCCATGGATTTTCCTTGCGTTGAATCGGCCTTTAAGGCCGGAGAAGGTGGCATGGCCGCCGGGACTGCAACCGGCGCCTTTTGCTTTCCGGGAGCATCCGACATTGCCGTTGCCCCGCCGCCGCGGCGCGCCTTCCTGGCCGCGAGCGTGTCGGCAACGATCTTTAACCGGGCCTGCACATCATTCAGGCAAACTTCTGACTTTGGAAAGGAATCGCAGAGCATCCGGTACAATCTGAACGCCGTTTTGTGGTTGCATAATATATTATCGCTGATCCATGCCGCGGCATAAAGGCCTTTTATGCCGGCCTCACAATCCTGAAAAGCCTCATACACCTTTCTATACGAATTGACCGAAGCCTCGGAATCATTGCCGCTGAAATAAAGGCTTTCCGCCGCCGCAAAGGCCATTTGCGCGGAGTCCTGCCTCGTATAAATAGTCGGTTTTTCCCCCCGGTCTTCCTGTGTTTTTTTGGTAAACTCATTCGCGGGGTATATATTCAGCAAAACCTTGTATAAACTGTCGGCGGAAATCGTGTCGTGAAGAGCATGCCGCGCGATATAAGCCGCGGAATAAAGCGCCTTGGGCTTCAAGCTGTCATTTTTGCATGAAAGCCTTTTAAACCAGGTAAAAGCGGAATCGGGCTGGTCCAATTCGAGCCAGAAGAGTTCTCCTATTTTGAATTCAATCCGGTCGCGCCTGCCTATCCCCTTTGCGGTGTCGACCGTATCCTTCATCGCGCGGTAGAATATAAGCGTGTCGATGGATTTGATGGTCTGGGCCGCCTCGCTGCGCATGGTCGTGTCCTTGGCGATCGTCGAGGCCTTGGTGAAGCACTCTTTTGCCTTGACATAATCGACTTTTATCTTCTGGTAAATCGTCCCGAGCTCAAACCACGCGACGCCCGCGGCCTCGGCCGTGGAATCGGCCTTGGTAACGGATTTATAGGCCTCAATGGCGTCGTCAATTTTCCCGAGTTTTTTAAAGAGCGAGGCCTTCCGCAAAAGGATTTCCGACGTGTGCGTCGAATAAATCCTGTTATTGAGCATCGCCATCACGGCGTCCAGGGCCATTTGAAGCGAATCTTTTGCCTCAAAACACACGGCAAGCCCGTAATCGATACGAAACAGCTGCTCGGGATGTTTCCTGTCGCGCGGACAATTCTTAAAAAGCCGGATGGCCTTGTCAAATTGTTTGAGGTCCATGGCAAGGTGGGCGGTCTTGATGATAATGTCTATTTTCTTTTCCCTGGATTTTACCGACGCGGAGGTCTTTTCCAGGAGATCTATGGCCAATGCCCTGCCCCCCCGCCGGATCGCCACATCAACCAAGAGCAGGGAAACGTCCTGGTTTTTATTGAGATCGGGATATTTTTCGACTATAAAGGTGAATGTTTCTTCGGCTTTATCAAGATTTCCCGACAGCAGATAGGCCCGCCCGATATACAAATAGGATTCGGGAACAAACGCGCTTCCCGGAAATTCCTGCTGAAGCCGCTTGAACGTCCGAATGGCTTTTTCATAGTCGGCTTTATAAAAGCATGCTTTCCCTATTAAAAATACCGCCTTGTCATGCCACTTTTTCTGTTTTGGGTACTCTTCCATTATCCTTGAGGCTTTGTCAATCGCCTTGTCATAATTTGCCAGGACATCGGGAGGGAGCGCCACGGTGGTGGAATCGGGGTATTTTTTAAGCAACTCGCTATGCGCGGAATACGCGGCGTCAAAGGCTGATTTCGCATTGTAAAACAAGTTGAAATAGACGCATTGACAGATAATTACCATGCACAAAAGCGGCGCGGTGAGCGCGTTTAAAAGAAAAAAATATCTGCCGGACTTTTTATTCATAGGGAATTCGGCGTTTTTACCAACCGTAAATATACATTATACATTGCCGCGCGGATTGCCTTGCCTCTGTCGAGACTTACGGGGTGAAACGCCACGCGATAAAACGATTACGAAATTGCATAGTAAAGATTGTACCCCACAAAGACGCAAGCACTTTGTATTTTGAAAAACACATGAAAAAAAAGAAAATGCCGCTTGTTTTGATCTCTTTGATTATGCTTTGCATGATTTTGGTTTCTCCCGTTTCAGGCGCGGATATTTCTTCAAAATCCTCAGAAGGAACGCCAATCGCGGCGGTTCCTGCGGAAAAATCTTTCGCGGGTTCCGACACGGTGCAGGTAAACTTTCTCCGCATCGACACTTCTTCGACGCAAAATTTGACGGACAGCACCGCGTTTCTTTACAAAGGCCTGATTTTCGCTCCAGCTTTGGTTAGTAAACCGGGACAAGACTCGCTTCAAAAAAAGATAGCCCAGGGCGGCGTCTTGTCTCACGAGGATTCCCTGGCAAAAACAGCCATACGAGACTCTTTGCTGCTTGAAAAATCAAAGTACCTCGCCAAATTTAAAAAATTCCCCGTTTCCATTGATTCAATATATAGTCCGACGCGCCTTGACCAGCCTTTTTTATTCACGTCCGACGCGATCGGGCTTTCCGAGGCCGCGCGGCAGCTGCAACAGGTCATTTATGTGCCTTTTTCGCTGTCGAGCGATTTGAACCGGTCCATGATATATGGTTTTCCCCTGCCAGCATTGACCATTCGCCCCGATGAGGGCCTTCTCGCCGAAAACACGGGCGCACTTGACGGCAGCGACCGGACCACCTGCATGGAACTATCGCATGTCGTTCTGCAGCCGCTGAGCTTAAGCGTCAGCCCGCTTCCTTCGGCGCTGGTGGTCCCTGAAACCGACATTTTCTGGGAACATGGAGTGTTTAACGAAAACATTTTTTGCGTCAGGTTTTCCCGTCCCCTGTCACCGAATTTAAATATCGGCGTTTTTTTCAACAACCGGACATTTTCCCCATTGACGTATGCCACGAACGGCGACATAAAAAATTTCTACAATTATTTCGTGAGCGACTCAACGCTGCTTTCGCAGGGCGGGAAATATCCTCTGGTCAATGAGCAGAATTCGGGCATCCGCCTCGTTTCAAATGGGGAAAACGGGGAGCGCCGCTACCTTTCCGTGTTTTATGACGACCAGCGCGACGAAGAGTCTTTTCAGGAAAAAGACTCCACGGGCCGGATGTCGCTGCAATGGGAGGAACTGTTCCGCTATGGGACCACCGCGGCCGCTGGAATTGACGGCATGCGCATGTGGCCGTTTTTTTTAAACGTGGAATCGCGCCTGATAACCGAGGGAAATACGCGGGACGTCCCCGCGACAAACCAGGAGAACAAAGGGAGAAACGACGAATATTCCCTTGCCGTCAGGCCTTTTGCTCCGCTTTTCGCCGACACGCTGTCGATGTCGGGGACGCTTGTGCGGCACGACCAGACCATCTACGACAATTCAAAACCGGCGGCGCTGTGTGCGGACGGCGCGCTTTCGTACATACATCGTTTTTCTTCCTGGTATGGAATGGACGCCATGCTGTCGGGCGCCTTCGGACAGCATTACCTGAAAATCGACAACGGCCGGCATGACCACGATTGGACCTGGAACGTCAACGCGAAAATCGAGGCGAACGGCCGCATGCTGCGCGTTTATTCAATCCATGATTTTGCTTCATACCCGATCATTTACGATACGGCCAACCTGCCATTCAAGGTGTTTTTTGATCCGTACGACGCCCATGGCGCGGAACTGTTTGCGTTCTATAAAAAAATCGGCGTCACGACGGGAGTATGCGCCCTGTCCGGACTGAGCGGCGCGGATTCAGCGGAAATCTGGCCCCACAACGTGCTCCCCTACCAACAGCCCCGGTTGTCGTACGTGGTCGCCCCGATCTTCGGTCAATGGCGCGGGTTATCGGCGGCGAGCAGATGGATGTTTTCCGATAAAAAGCCCTATGTCAAGGCGCAGACGAGCTTGAGCTATCAGGCCCATCCGCTTCATTGGAAAGAGCATATCCTGCTCGACCTTGCGCTCGATTACTGGAGCGCGCGCGACACCATGACCTACGGAGACACGAGCAATTGGAACAGGGAAATTTACAATGTGTACTTCAAAGCGGCCGTGCAGATAAAAACATTCAGCCTGTTCTATAAAATCGACAATATGCTTAACCGCAATTTCGCCTACGTTCCGGGATATCGCATGCCGGGCATCACCTTCCGGTGGGGTTTCCAGTGGCTCATCCAAGGATGAGAAATTTTTTCGAGTATGATTTTCCCGCGCAGGTGATTATAAGGTAATACATGCCGGGGGCGTACGTTTTCTGGGAGTCCGGCCATTTCAAGGAAAGCGGCTGGTTCTCCACGTAATTTTTCGAGCTGCCCCAAATCAGCCTTCCGTCGATGGTGCGGACAACAACGCTTAAAACCCGCGGGGAATTATCCTGTGCGTTCCCGGCAGCGACGAATTTGACGGTAAGGTACTGGTTTTTTTTATGGAAGGGGTCGAGGACGTTGGGATATACAACAAATTCGGCCGCCGCCGGAGGGACGGGCGCGCTGACCTGACATGCACTAAGCGCGTTGGGTATCCCTTTTCCATAATTATTGTCAACGGCGGTCTGTCCGGGCGCGAATACACACGACCCGTACAGCCGTGCGCGCAGGGCCGCGGCGGAATCGGCGGCGTGCGTTTGAAGGACAAGCGCGCATATTCCGGCCACCACCGGCGTGGAAAAGGAAGTGCCGGCCAGTCCCCATTCATATTCGGCGGAGTCCGGTGAGTAAATATCGGGCACATAAATATCAGTGGCCTGCGCGACCAGATCGGGCTTGATTCTTCCATCGGATGTCGGCCCCCTGCTGCTGAAATCGGCTATGGACTTGTCCGGATAGATGCCTCCAACCGAAATTACATCTTCAACGTCTGCCGGCGCGTCAAGAGTGCCGGGAGCGGGCCCTTCATTGCCAGCGGCGTTTGCCATGATCATTCCCCGCGCCGCGGCCTCCGTTGCCGCCTTTGAAATTATCGTGGTAGTGCCGTTCATGTCGGCAAACGTATAATCATCCTGCGGAAGGAGATTACCCAAAGAATCGGTAAAACCGGTGCTGTAACCCAGCGAACAGTTGACGATATCCACACCCAGGCTTTCGGCCCACACCATTGCCGACGCCCAATTGTCCTCCTCGGCGTGTATTTCAATGTCAACGATCGTATCGCCCCCGGAAGCGGTTTTGAGTATCCTGTCGGCCCATTCGGTTTTGGCCAGGACGAATTGCGCGCCCCATGCCGCTCCGGCAAAATTTCCCGAATCGATTCCCGCGATGAGCGACAGCGTCCAGGATCCGTGCTCTTCCGGAGGAGAAACGCCTTCGGCAAGATAGATCATCCGCACTGAATCGGGATCGGAAACATCGCCGGTATGGTCGACAAAGTCGCTGTCGGCAATGACCGCCTGATGCGCCTTGACATAATTAAAACATTTATGATTAAGCCTGAAGCCGCTGTCGAACATGCCGATAATGACGCCGTCGCCAGGGGCCTTATTGAATTGAGAGGCGATCATTCGATGGGCCGAAGGCACGGACACGATGTCGAGTTGCGAAAAAGCGGGCCCGTAAAGGCTTGAAGTGTCGATTGCCAGCCGTTTTTTTAAAGGTTTTTTCCCCTGAATCCGCGCCTCTGGAAAACGCCTGGAAAAAGCGCGCAGAGGAACGATGTCTTTCACGAACGGCTGTGCCGCCAGCGCCTTGAGTTTTGAAGCGGCAATCGAAAAACTTGCGGCGTTGGCCCATTTAAATATGTTTCTGCGCGCGCCGCCCATCCGTTCCACTTCCGAGATGTAAAGCATCGAAACGGGAGCGTCCGAAACCGGGGCCCGGTCAAACCGGGCCTTCGCGCGCCGCGCACAAGCGTGGGATGAAATCGATGGGGCGCGCGCATCTTCCTTTTTGTCAACAAATATGACCCATACAACGCATGAAGTGTCTTTTCCGCTCAGGGCATCAAGGCATTTTCTCAGCGGCGCGGCCTGGCTTGCGAGGGGAAACGTGAGCAAAAGGGAAAGGAGGGCGCGATGAATATTTTTTATTGCCATGGTTATTTCATGCGCACAACTTCGATTCGTCTGTTCAGCGCGCGTCCAGCTGCGGTTTTGTTGTCCCCGATAGGGTTGCTCGGGCCGAACCCCATGGCGCGCATCCGCTGAGGATCGATGCCTTGATTGATTAGGTACTGCCGCACGGCCTCAGCCCTCATTCGCGACAATTGCGTATTTACGCCGGCCTTGCCCAGAGCATCGGTATACCCTCGTATTTCAATCTCCACTCCGGGATTGTCCTTAAGGGCCTTTGACAAACGATCAAGCGCTGAATATGAGGTGAACAACAGTTCCGCTTTTCCGTTTTTGAATTCAAGCCCTTCAAGAATTTGTTGTTGCAAAAATTCAGGGCCTTTTTTCGGGGCGCTGGCGGCAACGGTGTCCGGATACCCGCCATCATCCCAATATTCATTACCTGTTTCAGCGACTTTGGAACCGAAATCCGGGCAGCCATCCGCGTCCTGAAGGCCGCCGATATCGTCGTGATCATTGAAACATCCGCCCGTTGAATCCATAACACCGCTGAAAGCGCCTTCATAATCCGGACATCCGTCGTTTTCCAAAACCCTGTCAAAATCTTCCGAGGGATCCGAGGCATTTGAACATCGGTCCTTCACCTCGGTGTCATTATCCGGATCGGGACATCCGTCTTCATCGTGAAGCACTTCATCCTTATCATGGATTTTCCAGCACCTGTTCAGCGAATTCGCGTTACTGATCCCGTTGTTGTCATAATCGGGGCACCCGTCGGCGTCCTCAAACGCTTCAGAAGGTCCCGAAGGCCTGTTTGAGCACATTTCGATACTGGCGGCCGTCAGGCCCTCTTTCATTTTGTCGGGAGTGGTAAGAAGCCCGTTCCAACCGAACGTAAGCCGAACTCCATAGAACGGCATCACGCCCGTTGAATAGAGATAGCCTTTTTTGTTCCAATTGAGCCGGTCCTCATCGCTGGTCGACGACATGCTGAAATCGCCCGCAAGCGACAGATATACGCCCGACGGGGTCGTGATTCGCATCCCCGGCGTCGCCCATAGCGGGTCTTTTCTGATATTGTATCCGGCCGATAAATCCCGCCAGCGCGACTCCCCTGAAAAATCGGTAAAAAGAGTCAGGAAATCAGCGGGTTTATATTCCGCGGCAATTGCCCCTACCATGGTATTCTGCTTATTGGCTTCTGTAAACACACCGCCGACATTTACATGGACCTGCACCGGTATCGATGCCGCGGACGGGCCAAAATCCAGGGTAAACGCGAGCATGGGCTTTACGGTAATGTAGTCGGTTGAATAAAAATTGCTCGCGGGGTTCCACCCGGTATCGCTCGCGAAATAGTGGGTCTGACGGGGAAAAAGTCCGTTACCGCGCATTCCCGTGGGCGCCGTCATCGACAAAACCAATGATTGATAAAAAACCTTTTTCAGCGAGACCGGCGGCATCAGCAGCTTGGTGGTAATTTCCAGATCGCCCAGGCCGCCGTCGCGCACATCGCCGAAACCGGCCCAATCGTAATAAAACGGCAGCGCCAGTGAAAAATCCCAGAAATCGGTAAAGCCCGCGGCCATGAAAAAATTTGACGAAAGCATTTTTGCCGGGTCTTGAAGCACGTTGGAATGGGAATTCGACAGATCGACGATGCTGTCGATGCTGTAGCCCGGCAAGGTCGGCCCCTTGACATAATCCATTGACTGGGCATAATTGGCTGTAACGCCGAAATTGAGCGTTGCGGCCCCTAAAGGCCTCGCCGATATGGTGCGTTCGAGCCCGTTTTGTCCGTCGGTGTTGACACTTGCAACCGCGGGAAAAACCATCAACAGACACAGAACGCTGAAAACGCGTGATTCTTTTTTGATGACCATCGCTTCCCCCGGAAACTTAAAATAATCATTTAAGATTTGGTTAGCAAATCAGACAAATTTTTTCGTGCATAATCGGGGTTGAATAGATACAATATTTGTACCCACGTTCCCTGAGCGAAGCCGAAGGGAACTCATGTGCACGCTTGCTCACTTCGGCTTCGCTCAGTGAGCGGCGCTGAGTAATTACCAGAATTTTCTATGGCAACTTCAAAAGAATTACATGATAAAATCGAGCGGATCACCAATCTGCCGACCTTACCGGAAATCGTCACGCGCGTCATGCATATAATCCATGAACCTACGACGTCCGCGCGGGACGTGGCCTTTGCAATCGGGCAAGACCTGGCGCTGTCGGCAAAGATGCTGCGCCTGGCAAACAGCGCTTTCTACGGCATTCCGCGTTCGATCACCAGCATACACAACGCGGTGGTGGTCCTGGGGTTCAAAGTCATCAATACCATGGTCCTCGGTCTTACGGTTTTCGATATGTTTCCCCATGACAAAAGATCGGCCCTTTTTAACAGGACCGCCTTTTGGCGCCATTGCACGAGTTGCGGAGCGATCAGCCGTTTCCTGGTGGAACAGATGACCATGTTTTTTCCTTTCGACGCCGAAGAGGCGTTCTGCGCCGGGTTGCTTCATGATATCGGCAAAGTAGTCATGGAACAGTACCTTCATGAAGATTTCCATAAGGCCTTGCGTCACGCAAAAAGCAAAAAAATCCCTTTGTATGAGGCGGAAAAAGAAATATTGGGATACGCCCATACCGACGTATCACGATGGCTCACGACAAATTGGGAATTGCCCGGTAATCTGCTGTCGCCGATAATCCACCACCATCTTCCATCAAAAGCAAAAAACTGCAGGGACATGGCCACGCTTTGTCATTATGCGGATTATCTGTGCTACGAACTGAAGCTTACCGTGAGCGAAGATTACGTGCCGCCGTTTTTAGATCAGGAACAGGTACAGCGCCTCGGCATATCGGAGCAGGGCCTTGAAAAAGTGAAAATCCGGCTGGGTGATGAACTCGAAAAAATCAACCTGTTCTGCGATATCGCCTCGGGAAATTGACATACATATAATGCCCAAACCCCCTGCCTGTCCACACCTGGGACCCCTCAAAGCACTCCCTATGGTGCGGACAGGCAGGGGTGTGGGCATTTTTTATATCGTCGATGGCATCGCTATATTTCTTTAATGGCTACAAGCGGCTGGTCTTTGTCAACGTGCTGGCCGTCCTCGGCGAGCACCTTGACGATCGTGCATGCGCACGGCGCGATGATTTCGTTGAAAAGCTTCATGGCCTCCACGATGCATACCTTGTCACCGGCCTTGACGCTGTCCCCCGCGTTGACGAATTTCGGCTTTCCCGAACCGGGCGAGGAATAAAACGTCCCGACGATCGGTGAATTGATGGTGCGGGAATAGGCGGACGCGGCCGACGCAGCGGTCTCCGCCGGTTTCGCGGGAGCGACGAAAGGGGCTTGCGCTGGTGCGGCGGGGGCGTCGACATGCGCCGCGGCCGGCGCCTGGATGGTCTGGGCGCTTGCGCCATCGACCCGCAGGGTGACCGCCATATCGGCTTTCCTGACTGTCAATTCGCTGAATTTGAGACTGCTTGCCTTGTGCAGCATATCGAGGAGACCATTGAGATCCTCCGGGTGTAATAGTTGCGCGGGGGAGGAGACAGCTTTTTCCTGCCGCGGTTTTTCAAAGGGCTGAACTTTGGGCTGCGCTTCGCTCTTAAGCTTGCTCAATTCAACGTCCGCAGGCGTGGCCGAGCGCTGCTCGGCGGGCAGGTCACGCCATTTGAAATAGGCAAGGGCCGGTTCGGGCAGAATGCAGTATGATATAATGTCTTCCTCATTTTTAATGTATTTGGGGTCAATACCTTCGGTTGCCTTGGGAAGCATGGGCGCTATCGTGTCGGCCGGGCGACCGGTTATCGGTTTTTCTTCTCCCAGGATTTTGAGCGCCAGTTCCGCGTTTACCTTTGCCGGAGCGCGTCCGTACAGCCCCCGGAAATAATCCTTGACTTCGTTGGGGACCATTTTGTACCGCTCTCCCGAAAGCACGTTCATGACCGCCTGGGTGCCTACGATCTGGCTTGTCGGGGTGACCAGCGGCGGCCACCCCAGGTCTTTGCGCACGCGGGACACTTCAACCAGCGCTTCTTCGAGTTTGTCCAGAGCGTTCTGCTGGGAAAGCTGGGAGCGGAAGTTTGAAATCATTCCGCCGGGGATCTGGTGTATAAGTATCTGCGGGTCGATGCAGAATTGCAGCGACGCATCGAGGCAGCGACGCGGATAGAGCTCGGCAAAATAGCGGTGGACGGTGAGCATGGCGTCTTTGTCAAGGTTCGCGTTGTAATCGGTCTCCGAAAAAATGGCCACGAGCGTTTCCACGGGCGGCTGGCTGCTGGTGCCCGACATGGCCGCGATGGCGCAATCGATGGCCCCCGCTCCCGCCCGCACGCCTTCCACGTACGTTGAAATCCCCATGCCGCTTGACGCATGACAATGGAGCTGGATCGGCACGTCGACCTCGCTTATCAGCGCCGAAACGAGTTTTTCGGCCGAAATGGGCGACAAAATCCCCGCCATGTCCTTGATGCACAGCGAATCGATGCCGATGGCCACCTGTTCCCTGGCGTACTGGACGAATTTTTTAATGGTGTGCACCGGGCTTATGGTATAGCACAGCGTGCCCTGCGCGTGGCCGCCGTGTTTCTTGACGGCCCTCACGGCGGCCTCGATGTTCCGCGTATCGTTAAGCGCGTCGAACACCCGGAAGATATCGATGCCGTTTTCGCATGCCAGAGCCACGAACCGGTAGACAACGTCGTCGGAATAGTTCCGGTAGCCGACGAGGTTCTGGCCCCGCAGAAGCATCTGCAACGGTGTCTTGACGGCCTTCGATTTGATGAGCCGCAGCCTCTCCCAGGGGTTTTCCCGCAGGAACCTCAGGCACACGTCGAAGGTCGCGCCGCCCCAGCATTCGAGCGAATAATACCCGACATTATCGATGACGTCGATGATTTTTTCGATGTCCTCCGTCCGCATCCTCGTCGCCCATAACGATTGATGGCCGTCGCGCAGCGTGGTATCGGTGATACGAAGGGGAATTTTATGAAGTTTGACTTCCCGCGCTTCTTTCAACGTTTTTTTTGCCATTTTTGCCGTTCCTTATTTGTTGAACTTCCCCATTGCCGAATACTTCTCAAAGCGTTTCCGCGTAAGCCTGGACACCGAGTAGCCGGCGATTCTTTTAAGGTGCTTTACAAGCGACCGCTTCAGTTCCGATGCCGCGGCTTCCGGATCATGGTGCGCGCCGCCGAGGGGTTCTGGTATTATTTCGTCGATGATCCCGAGTTCCAGAAGAGACGGCGCGGTTATTTTCATCGCCTCGGCCGCCTGCGGGGCAAAAGACGCGTCGCGCCAGAGTATCGACGCGCAGCCTTCGGCCGTAATGACCGAATACACCGAATATGACTGCATAAGCACCGCGTCGCCAACCGCTATTGCCAGTGCCCCGCCGCTTCCGCCCTCGCCAGTGATTACCGTGATGATCGGGACTTCGAGCGTTGCCATTTCGGTAAGGTTAAGGGCAATGGCTTCGGCCTGGCCGCGTTCCTCCGCGCCAGCTCCGGGATATGCCCCTTGGGTGTCGACAAAAGAGATAATGGGAAGATTATATTTTTCGGCAAGTTTCATGAGACGGAGCGCTTTCCGGTACCCCTCGGGGTTCGGTTGAGCGAAGTTTCTTTGAATGTTCTGCTCAAGGCTCTTCCCTTTATTATGGCCGATCAACATCACCGGGTTTTTCCCAAGCATGGCAAACCCGCCGATAAGCGCGCGGTCATCGGAAAACCGCCGGTCGCCGTGGAGTTCGATAAACTCGGCAAAAATCAATGTGATATAGTCTTGGAGAACAGGCCTTCGGGGATGCCGGGCGATCTGAATCATTTGCCAGGGCGTAAGCCGGGAATAAATCTCCTCGCGCATTGCCTGGCATTTTTTTTCAAGATCATGTATTTCATCGGACAAATCGCCTTTTTCAGGAGACACGTTCTTTAGTTTTTCAATTGTTTTTTCTATCTCATAAACGGGTTTTTCAAAATCAAAATAATCATCCATACGCTTGATTTCCCCTTGTGATGATCAGCGGGTGCAAAAAGAAAGCACTTGTTTGAGCACTTTTTTCATTTCATTCCTCTGGACAATCATGTCGATGAATCCGTGCTCCAGAAGAAATTCCGATGTCTGAAAATTCTCGGGCAGCTTTTGTTTGATGGTCTGTTCAATAACGCGCCTGCCGGCAAAACCGATGAGGGCGCCCGGCTCCGCGATATTGATATCGCCGACCATCGCAAAACTCGCGGAAGTTCCGCCGGTGGTCGGGTCGGTAAGAATTGATACATAGGGAACCTTCTTCTTATTGAGCCGCGCGATACCCGCGCAGGTTTTCGCCATTTGCATGAGCGACAGCGTGCCTTCGTGCATCCGCGCGCCGCCGGAGGCCGAAAAGATCAGATAAGGAATCCGGTGATGATACGCATAGTTTGCCATTAAAAGGATTTTTTCTCCCGTACCGCTGCCAAGGCTGCCGCCTAAAAAACGGAAGTCCATGATTGCCAACGCAACAGTTGTATCGGCGATCTTGCCCGTTCCGGTTACCACGGATTCGTTGAGCCCGGTATTGAGCATCGCTTCATTGACCCTGTCGGCATAACTGCCTCTTGAGTAAACGAACTCAAGCGGGTCCGAAGGGGTGATGCTGTCAAACATTTCTTTAAAACTACCGGCGTCGAGGGTATGCTCGACCCGTTCATAGGCAGTCAGTTTTGAATGATAATTGCATTTCGGGCAGACTTTAAGGTTAGAAAACCAATCTTCTTTGAAAATATGAGCATTGCATGATTCACAGCGGATCCAAATATCTTCTTTGGCAGGCTTCCGCTCGGTCGTTTTTTTTGATTTTGTGAACCAGGGCATTCGTTATAGGTCCTTTTCGCCGATACAGCAAACAAAATAGCTCTGAATACCTGTTTTAATATAGTAAAATCCAGCCAAACTTGTGGTAAATAGATTCCCCATTCAAACTGAAGATAATGTTAATAATCTTTTTCCACAGTCAAAATCATGACAATCCTGTTTTTTTTCAGGCAAATCCTGGTCAGCCTTTTGAAAGCCTGGTTTCAAGCGCCGCCAACTCTTTCCAAAGCTCTGTTGGCATCCTGTCTCCAAATTTCTTGTAATGTTCCTTAATGGTATCCAGCTCCTTTTTCCACTCGTTCACGTCGACTTTGAGCAATTCCACTATGTTC
>JBAVGL010000416.1:0-1619 GCA_049684795.1 Chitinivibrionales bacterium
ATATTATACCGCACAATGTTATATTGAATGCCCTTAGTCCCGAATATCGAATCCAGAAGAGCGTTTCTGATGGCGGTGGACCAACCGCCCATAGTATTCGCCCACCAGGCCAGCGAAGTGCCCCAACCCTCAAAGGTACAATATACCGTCGAAGGACTAATGGTTACTGAGGTCTGCGCATTGCAACTGCTCGTAGACCCTAAAAACAATTCCCCCATTAAAACTAGTGAAAGACCAAAGACCCACGTTTTGATTTTACTAAAAACCGTTGTCATAAGAATTATCCCTTCGTTTAATGAAAATAAACGGCATTCACGCAAGAAATAACGCGCCTGTTACCATCGTCCCAAACTCCATAATAAACCCCCCTGCCAAGCGTCCGATGACCGACGGATACCGTTGAGCCCTGGCCCGCATCGGCGGAAAACACCGTCTTTCCTTGACAATCTATTGTTATGGCGCAGTTGAAATAAACTTGCCGTTAATTCTCTGGTTCTCATACATAAGTTTTATCCAATCAGCCGACCGGACCGCGGACGAACATTCTATTTCATCAAGATTCCCGTTTAAATCGAAACCTGATTGGTGTGAGCCGTGGCTTCCCATGACAAAATCCGGTCCTCGGGTATAATCAATAGGCGCCGTGAACGCCTCTGTGCTGCGCAAAACTCCGTCTACATATAATCGCGCTTCCGCGCCATCGCAAGTTCCGGCATAAAAATGCCAGGACGAGTCGACAAAATTTGCCGAAGAGTCCCAGCACGCGGCGTAATGTTGGGCCGATGAAGAATACACGACGAACCGCACAAGCCCGAAATTATCCACGCGAATAAGGTAGTTATCGCCCATGCTTGCCATTTCGCTTCCCGACGAGTCGGATTGAAAGACTTGCATCCAGCCCGAAAGCGTCAACTGCTGCGGTTTCAACCGGGCTGAAGCATTCGGGACCTGAATTCTATCGCCGGGAACGATAGACGCTTTTGTCAACCAAGTAAAGTTTTGGCCCAGGCCGATCACGCCGGTTTTTCCGCTCGAAAGGACTTTGTCGTCTCCATAATTGGCATTTTCCACGGAATTGCGATACAAGGCGGGGGTTATTGTGTCCGGCGCGTTTTCGGGCAAATGCCAAACTCCGGCCCATCCGTCCGTGGTGTCGAACACCATGGCCCCATTCGACTGCGAGGTTACTGAGCTTGTCGAATTGCCCCAGTACATGGTGACAACATGCGTGCTGTCATTCCCGAACACCGTATCAACCTTGACCCAAATCTCGGCAAACCCGTTAACCGGGTCCCAACGCTCAATTTCGTAGGGGAGCGGCGTGTTGTCCGATTTTGTAAATCTTATGTCCCCGCCGCCCGCTTGGGCCTGCGTAAAATCGAAGTTGCTGCGCGTCAACCTGACGGCCGCCGGAAAATCGGTCACGGCGCCCGCCACATTGGCCCCGGAGGCTGTCGTGTTCAGCGTAAGCCGTCCGGCATAAAGCCATGATGGGTTATGAATTGTAACGGTGTCTCCGGACAAAACACGAACATTATATCGGATGACGTTGAAAACCGTATCGCTTTTAGATGCATAATCAACGGCAGGAACTTTTCCTGCCGGTACCGAATCAAGCG
>JBAVGL010000417.1:0-6524 GCA_049684795.1 Chitinivibrionales bacterium
GTTCGGCAACAGGGCCATGAGCGTTTTCTGGGACTCTTACGAAGGCCTGAGCGCCGGGCCGGACGGAACGTACGGGAGCCTGAGCCTGTTTAACGCCGTGTCGAATTCGTACCTGTCTTCATTTGTAAAGGCCACGTCGGCGGCGTACTGGGCGCTGTTTGCCGCGCAAAACCTCTGGATTAACCCGTATAAACAGGATTCAACGGTGGCCGGAGCGTTTAAGAGGTCCGATAATGTCCGCGCCTATGGCATGAAAACCGACACGGACTTCCGCGCGCTGATGTTCAACGTTTCCTTCAGTCCCGAGACCCTGACCTGTTCCCTTGCAGTAAATACCTACGGCCGGGCGGACGTCTATTCCTGGGGCGAGAAGCAATGTTCCTGGAACGGCTCCACGAACACCGCGGTCGCCTTTCCGAACTGCGGACCGGTTTCGCGTTCGCTTGACGTTGCTTCGCTCCACGGCATCATTATGGCCCCGCAATCGCTGTGCATCGTCAGGTACCATAACGCGGACAGCACCGGCGCGCCGCCCGCGTTCATCCATATCGAGGGGCAGGACGCGAACGCCAATCCGAAACGGGCGCTTGTCGTATGCGGAAGCGTAAGCGGCGGGACGAATATCGTGCGTGGAATAGACTACGCGTTCGATGCCGACACGACGTTCAAAAATTCCGTTAAGTCCCTCGATTCCGCTTATGACGGTCCGTTCGAGAGTTTTTTCGACAGCCTTTCAACGGCTTCGCTTGGCATGGGCCTCCACGTTCTGCATCTTCGGGCGCGAACCGAACAGTCGGCTTTTGCGTTCGACAGCGTGGCGTTCGGAATTAATACGATGTTGGGCGCCAAAAGAATATCCGGCAACAAGGCCGTAAAAATGTCGGAAAAACGTTTAATGGACCGGATCGAATTGACTTTCTCTAATTCGTTGTACGACGGCGGTCACGTCAAGGCGGAAGTCTTCACCCCCAACGGAAAATGGATCCGGGATCTTGCATGCGTTGCAAAGGACGGACAAAGCGTCGTTCAATGGTCCGGCGAAGATGCGGAAAATAAAAAGGTAACGCCCGGCATTTATCTGCTTGTTGTCAAGTCAGCGGGAACTGTCATCTGCAAAAGGCCCGTTATGACAGGCAGATAACGCGGTATTATTTCGCCACCATGAACGGGACGATCACCGATTTGTTTGTGTCCGTGACCGTATGTTTTAAAAAGTAAATCCCGGTATGAAGCGCGAAACCCTTTACGGTGATTACCGCGCCCGTTTTGCAGTCGCTTATTCGGTACGAATACAAGCTTTTTCCCATGCAGTCGAACAGTTCCGCCGCGATCGTTTTCCCTTCGGCGCCCTTGAAAAATATCCCGTATGCCAGCGTTGTCGGCGAAATCGTGTAGAATTCAATGTTCCTGGCGCCGGTTGACGCCGTTTGTTTCTGATTGCCTCGGACGGCGTTCGCGGTGATTGTCAAATTCGAAATCCTGAGATTGTCGATGACGAACCGGTCGCCTCCAACGCCGTAATCGACGAAGCGGACGGAAACGGCTTTTTTGAGGTTGAGCGCCTTCGCCGCCGTCTTCCACGCCGGTTGGGCAAAAGACGCGATGGGAAGATATAGCCTGACCCAGGAGCTTGCCGCGCCCAGGGAAACTTTGGTCCCGTAGAAGGCCTTGTCGGTAATGTCGGACTGCTCCAGTTCAACCCATATGCTGTCAGCCGATGCAAGCGGTTTTAGGTCGAACATGATCGTATCGGCGGCCCCCATGCTTACGGAGCTTCCCTGGGCGTTGAAGGTCGTGCGGACGCCAACGTATGGCCCGCCTCCGCTTGCGGCGCCCGCGGTCCTGTTAAGGCTGAAATACAGGCCTTTGGCGCTGCTCCTCCCGGAATCCGTGCTTATCGCCGGCACGCTGGACGTTCCGCCCGGAACACCGTCGGAAGCGTCGCTGAACCCGGACCATTTTCCGCCGAGAAGGTTCGTCAACACGGCGGTGTCTTCGAAATTATCGACTTCAATGTCGCTAACGCCCCATGCTTTCACGGGTAGATTGATAATGTCAAAATAAGTGGAAGTCGAGGCGGCCCTTTGCACGCTCCAGACTTTCATTTTTGTCGTGTCAATATACACGCTCACCCGCTCCACGGTAAAAGCGTTGGACCCCGCGTCCGTGGCGCCGTTCCAGCCTTGTATGAGGATTTTCGTCCCCGTTCCCGTAAAGGTTTTCACGGCCTTGCTGGTCTGGCCCTTCAGGATGACCGTCCATGAGGTTGACTGGCTTAAAGTCCCGGTTATGGTTTCCGTTTGTGAAGTCATGTCAAGCTTGGCGGGCGTGGCGGCCAGGGCCGAATCGATCCTGACGGTGTCGGTGGCCTTTAGTGTCCACCTGATAAAGGCTATAGCGCCTATCGCGCCGCAGCCGTAATCAAGCGCGCATTCGGTGTTCTGGTAAACGCTGTTGTTGTCGGTAAAAGACCAACTGCACCCGGATTTGTCGTTGCCCGTGCAATTTTCGGCCGTCGGCCCCGACACGACGCCGCCGGTCAATCTGACCGGCCTGAGATTAATGTCGTTGCGCGAATGGGGGTTCTGCGGATAATTCAGGCCGTACTGGGTTATCCAGGAGCGGGTGAACGTGCCGAGACCGGCAAGCCACTGGATTTGCTGGATAACGAAACTCTTCGTGCCGATATCGCCGTCAATCATGTACAGCAAGGCCCCGGTAAACGCGGCGTTGCCCACGGTGCGGCAAACGCCCCAATCCGTGGCGTTGACCGTCGCGCCGCCGACATAGGCGGTGCCCGCCTTGACCACCCTGCCCAATTCGGTTGACACATTGGAAAGCAGCGAACCCTCGGCGGAGGATTTTATGGTGCTGTCGCCGCTGCGGTACAGTTCAAAAGCGGCAAGGTCGCTGCAGTGAGCGAAACCCAGAACGTCGTAGTGCGGTTGGCTCACCGCGGCAAAATACGTTTTTGCCGCCGTAAGATAGGAGGCGGTTTTGGTGGCGCGGTACAGTTCGATGGCCGCGCAAGCCAGTTTGTCCTGATAGGTGGCCGACACATAATATGGATTGCCGGTGGACGGGTCGGTCTGTTCGACGCATATTGACGGATGCGCTACCGCGAAGGTATACGCGGCCACCGCTTTTTGAAGGCACGTGGCGGCATAGGTGGCGTCGTATTTCTGGTAGAGTATCGACATGAGCGCCAGCGCGGCCGCGTAAAAGCCGGGCACGTCGGCGCCCGCGCAGTATGATACCGGGCGGGGCTCGGTGCGGACCGAATTGGCGTATCCGCTTTCCGTCATGGCCTGGTGGTCGGTCGGCCCGTTGCCCACGGTCTGAACGATCTGGGAGGAGGAAATGACCGCCTTGATGATGTAATCCGTTCCCACTTTGGCTTCGTTGAGAATATCGGGAATATTGTCCTTCGTGCCGATGGCGCTCAAGGAATTAAGGTCGTCATAGCACGCGGAATCGGGAAAAGCGTCATAACCTTTTAAAAGGCAGTAAACGGCAAAACCAAAGGGCAGGCCGAATTTCATGAAATCGCCCGCGTCGTAAAACCCGCCATCCAATGGCGCGGTGCCGGCCGCGTCTTTCCAATGGGGGTAATGGCTGGCGTCAACGCCCGTACCCGTTGTAGTATAAAAAGGATTATAGGGGTTTCCGGTGGAATTCGTGGTTGTAGGCGCAAGCCCGGACCTTTGATACCGATAAAATTTGATAAGCGTATTCTGAAGTCCCGCCCAGTCTTGGCTATAGAGAGGAACAAATAAAACAAGGGCCAAAATACAAACACTTTTTAATCGCATAACTTGTTTCTTTCTAATAGTTTAAGCCTAAAGAATTCCAATGCTGATTTTTTAAACAATGAATGCTTCTTTCCTCAGCATTTTTTCCATTAAGATTAGTAGGCTTTCCCGATATCAAAGTTCAGGGTCCGTGTGTTTTTTGCGATGAATTAATAAGCATACCTAAAAGCGGTTTATCGGAGTATATAGGCTCGCTGTCAAAAATCAAATTAATTGAGCTTGATGCCGCATTGAAAATAGCGCTTGCCGTTGAATCGGATTTTGATTTTTAGGCCGCCAGATATTCCATGGCGCTACGGTCCAATCCTGCCATAATTCCCGCTGAATAGAGGGGACAAGAATATATCCGATCATGGATGGAGTAATTGCCGGTTGAAAAGCGGATGCCATATGGCGAAAGCGGGTGGTCGCGTAAGAAGGTATGCATGCTTCGCAATGCCCCGACCGCTCCGCTTTTTACTTCGATGGGGATTACTTTGTTGTCAATCTGGAACAGGTAATCGACTTCGGCATTGCTCGAGCGCGCCTCACGGTGCCAGTAATACAAGCGGCTTTTTTCATGGTCCGGCGAAGCTGCGACCAGCTCCTGCCCGACGAACGATTCGGCGATTTCGCCTTTGTTAATAAACATTGCCTGACTGTCAATAAGCCATTGCCCCGCTTTGGCCCCCAGCGCCTTTTGCGCGAGGGCGCAATCGAGAAAAATTATCTTGAATTTTTCGGGATCGGCCGAAGCTCCCAGGGGAATCCCTTGTCCTGACGAATGGATGATTTTGTGGACGACGCCGGCTTTAACCAGCAGATCAAGCGAGGGCCCTAATTCCCGCTTTTTATACTGTCCTGATGCTATGGAAGAAAACTTGAATTTCTTCCCGATACATAACGGGAGTTCGTTAAAAACAGTTTCGACATATTCCTGCTGGTATTTTTTTGAATATTGCGGGAAATCCTGTTGATAAGTTTCGAGAAGTTCCGCATGAATACGCACGCATTTATTGATATCGCCCGAGGTTAGCCATTGATGCACCGCGGCGGGCATTCCGCCGACGGCTAAATATTCCGCAAGATATCCCAACATTTTTTCGTGAACAGGCAAGGAAAGTGGTTTTGTCGGGCCGGAGTTAATAAGCGCTTCAAAAAGCATTGGACTTTTTTTTGCCGCTAAAAATTCAATAAAATTAAGCGGATGCATATAAACCGTTGATATCCGGCCAACAGGCAAACCGATTTTTTCGAGCGCGAAATCAATCAATGAACCAGCCGCAACCACATGCAGATTAGGCATCATCTCATAGAAATATCGCAATGCCGCAATTGCCTTGGGTGCGCGCTGGATTTCATCAAAAAAGAGAAGGGTTTTTCCCGGCTCAATCCTTTGTTCTAAAAGAATTGAAAGATCTCTAATTATTCTTTCCGGTTGCAGGTCAAGTTCAAATATTTGAATAGCTTGAGGCAATAACTCAAAATTCACTTCCGTATAAGATTTGAATTGTTTCGCGAATTCACGGACGATGTAAGTTTTTCCAACTTGCCTGGCTCCCCTTAAAAGTAAAGGTTTACGATTGGATTCATTTTTCCAACCCATTAAATTATAATATATTATACGTTTCAAATTACGGGCCCTGTTTATCAATGGTTTAAATTCAAGGTAAATATACCATCAAAATGGCTACAAAACAAGTCAATTATTTAATTATTTGTTCAAAATTCAAGGATTATTTAACATGTTTTTCCAAAGCAAAAAAATCAACGGTTCCTAATGAGATGGTATTGCTGAAGTTGTGATATTCACAAGCCGATTGCTTCAAGCCCAATTTGCTAATTTGAAATACTTAATGTCAAAGACCACATAAAAAAAGCCCCTCCTGTTTTTCAGGAGGGGCTTTTTGCACTCGAACAAACTTGTTACGTTACTTTTTTTTAACCTGCCGTTGGGCAGGTAAGTTCCTTTAAGCTTTCAAACGACAAAAAATGTCGTTCAAAAGCTAAAAGGAACTAATAAATCGTCACCGGCATGGTTTGGTTGAATTCACTGCCGGATTTCGTGGCCTTTACATTAAGCATGTACACGCCGCTGGCCAGGCCCGCCACGTTCATGTGGGCAATCTGATCGACGCCCGAAACGCTCCGGGCGACCACCGAACCCATCGTATTGACAAGGCTCACCGAGGCGTTGCCCATTCCCTGAGGTAATTTCACCTTCAGACTGCTATTGAACATGGAGGTTGAAATTCCACTTATTTCCTTGACCACATTGTTCTGGGGTTTTATTGCATTAAAAGTACTGGTAATTTTGGTCGCTCCAAGCAAATAAACATTATCAATGCTGAATTCGCCCATGTCTCCGGGAGTGGACTGAACGGCCCATTGGATTTTCTTAAGTATGGTCGCGTCGAGCGCCGTGGGAACAACGCCGGTCCAGGAAGGAAGGACAAGTTTACTGAATAGAACGCTGGCGCCTTTCCATACGCCCGCGCCGGTATATGGCAGGTCGATATAATTCACTTCGCCGCTGATGGAGTAGACGTTCGCATATACTTCCAAACGTAGGACCATGGTCGTGTCGGCGCCGCTCAGCATATAATCGAAATAAATGCCGTTGGCGTTGTCGGCCGCTGCGTTGTATACGTCGGACGTTGTTTTATCATTCCACAGTTGCGTGCCAACGCCAACAAAAGGTTTAATGACGTCGGTTGACGGCGGCGCCGTATA
>JBAVGL010000418.1:0-2046 GCA_049684795.1 Chitinivibrionales bacterium
GAATTGTATATTTTGACAAGTGGAAACTATCACCTTTTTATTATCCAAAAATTAAATCTGTTAAAAAAAAGAAAGTTTTCATGACGTTTCAAGAAATTAAAGAATTTTCAACTAAAACAATTCGTGAGGAATTTGCAGCCGCGGGAATTTCAATCAGTCAGATAATACTTTTCGGCAGCCGATCACGCGGCAATGCAAGGCCCGACAGCGATTGGGACTTTCTTGTCAGCGTGAAAGATGATCTTTCCTTTCCTGAAAAGGCAATTATTTCAGCAAAAGTTCAAACCATGCTCGCTGAAAAACTCATTTCTGCGGATGTTATAATTACTAATCAGTTCATAAGTAATGTCCCATAAACTATATTTATGGGATGAATAAAATTAAACTTGATGGACGAAAACTTGACCATAAAACGCTTGAAGCGATTCGCATTCGTGCTGTTCAAGCGATACAAGCTGGACAAAGTCCAGAACAAGTCGTTGGCGCGATAGGAATGGCCCGTCGAACCATCTATCGGTGGTGGTCGGCCTATACTAACGGTGGTTACGAAGCTCTTCAAGCCAAGAAACTTTTTGGCCGACCACCAAAGCTGAGCGGATCGCAAATTCGATGGGTTTACCGGACTGTTATTGGTAAAAATCCTTTGCAACTGAAGTTTGAATTTGCATTGTGGACAAGAGAAATGATCCGTGATCTCATCAAGAAAAAACATGGAATTTCCATGAGTGTTGTATCGGTCGGTCGTTTGCTGGCTAAACTGGGTTTGACCTGCCAACGTCCCTTGTTTCGCGCCTATCAACAAGACCCCGATATGGTTGATCAATGGATGAAACACGAATATCCTCGCTTGGCTGCTCGTGCGAAGGCAGAAGACGCCGATGTTTATTTTGCGGATGAAGCAGGGATTCGTTCGGATTATCATGCGGGAACAACTTGGGCGCCGCGAGGTGAGACCCCAAAAGTCAAAAGTACTGGTGCGCGATTCGGCTTGAACATGATATCGGCAATAACTAAAAAAGGCGCTATGAGATTTATGGTGATCGAAAAGAGCGTCAGCGCCGAAGTTTTTTGTGAATTTATTAATCGTTTGGTTCATAAGCAACGTAAAAACATTTATTTGGTAGTTGATGGGCACCCTATTCACCGAAGTGTAAAAGTCAAAAACCACATAAAATCATTGCATGGGAAAGTTCGCCTTATCCGATTTCCATCCTACTCGCCGGAAACTAATCCGGACGAACTGGTTTGGAATGCTGTAAAACCTAAAATTGGTCGTTCCTTTATAACTGGGCCTGACGATTTAAAAAGCAAAGTTATTGGAGCATTACGCTGGTTGCAAAAATCTCCTAACATCGTTAAAGCTTTTTTTGAACATCCTGAATTGGCATATATCAAGTAACTATGAGACTCTACTTATGAACTGCTTAGTAAATCCGAAGCCAAGTTGACGCAGGAACGAAACAATGTTGGGGTTATAACTTATTACGCATTAAAAGACGGAGTATCGGTGTGAATGAAGAAATCCTTCACAACTGGACAGTAACTTCAAATCGAGGCGTGCTCCACGGAACTTATTTCAATTCCGTTTGTCCATAATTCATATTCGCTAATATCAATATTATCATTCCATGAAATTCCATATCCGCCAGCATCAACCTTAACTGATTTAAAGAAAGAGTCTTCTTTTAAAAGGAAAAATTCCGACCTTTGTAAAAGTTGCTTACAATCATAGGTTTTTGTTTTACCATTCTGAAACAATATGTTTAATTTTTTATCCGGCAAAGGAAAAACTTTTAATATTTTCGGAAAATTTTTCATAGCATTATTCCAATCCGGGTAGCTGTTTAAAGCCTTGCCCATTCCAAATGGTTAAAAGATCGTCTTTGTACCGCGTTGCCCATTCAACAATAAGATTTTTTGCGCGGAGCGGCATATCCCCTTCAATCATTTCAAGCGTATCAATGCGAAAAACACCGTTGAATTCGCCATAGATTGCGTGAAAATGAGCTATACCATGTTCGCTCTGGCTGAAATACATTTTAATGA
>JBAVGL010000419.1:0-10061 GCA_049684795.1 Chitinivibrionales bacterium
TGCATGCTTCTGGCGCGCCTTTTTCCCGCCAAATAAACTGTCGCCCTGTAGCCGCCGTAGACACCGGCCCCGACCACCGTGCCGAACAGGGCCCCGGCCGCCACGTCGAACGGATAGTGAACACCCACGTAAATCCGTGAAAACCCGATTACCAGCGCGAAAAGGAAAAACCATGCGCTTTTTTTCCGGTAAAAAAGCGAAAGCAGCATGGCCTGCGCAAAAATGTTCATGGCATGCGAAGAGGGGAAAGACCGGGAAGTTTTTCGTCCCAGCAAAAAACGGCCGTTTTCAAGATGTGCCGACGGGTTGCACGGTCGCATGCGCTCCACATGGGGCTTGATGAGCCTGTTGCATACCGGGTCGGAAACCCCGACTGTTATCGCCACGAGGCCGAGAATGATGAGGGCCTTCTTTTTTTGAAATATAATGAAAAGGACAGCCGCAACAATTCCTGGGACGATCCAGAACGCGCCATTGGTTATATGGACAAAAATGTAATCGCAGACCGGATTTGCAAGGGTATGGTTAAAAAAAAGAAATAGTTTTACATCGAGGTTGATAATGGATTGGAGCATGTTTGACCGGGGTTATTCCTTTCTGGAATACCAGATAAGCTTGGCAAAAAGCGAGCCCCAGGCGATTTTTGATTCCATTTTTATCGGCATTTTATAGTCATCGTCGGTGAGCCATATTTTTAGTTCGTCTTTTTTTGAAAAAACGCGTCCTTTACCGACAAGAACAGGCTTCAGCAGGACGCAGCCGAACCGTCCGGCATCGACGACGACCGTATCTTTCTTAATACAATGTATGACCACGCTGTAACATTTTGTGTCGACAAAACAGTCTATGGAAACCGAATCGCCCGGAGATATGCTCATGGTTCTTAGGAAGTAGATAAGCGAGAGAAAATTTTGTGAAAACGGCCTGATCGCGGTCGAATCGACGTTTTTTTTAAATGAAAAAACAAGGTTGCGCGCCTGGTCGAAAAATTCCCACCTGTCCGCTTTGTATCGTCCTTCGCGAATGTGCTGCTCAAAGAAGAACGGATAAAACCCCTGGTTATCAATGGTCGTGCCGATGAGGTCGCGGACTTTGTAGAACCTGCTGAAAAACCCGTTTGTGGCGGCCCTGGCTGAAATAACGCTCAAGCCCTTTACGGTATCGGAAGTCGTCGTTAAAACCGCGAACCCGGCGTGGAGCGGCCCCCAGCCGACCTGATAGACAAGTTTCTCTTCAAGCATCAACGGCTGCGTGTTTAGTACCCGCTGTTTTTTCGCGATAATTGCGTTTTTTGTCGAAACAATCGAATCAACGAAATTTTCGGGAAATGCGAAAGGATAATCATTGGAGGTGTCCGCTTTACGCCAGTTCTCATCATCCGAGGCCTGATTGCCGGCTTTGGCCGGAAAGGCGGGCAAAAAAATCAGACAAGCAAGAGTCAGACATCCCCGGAAGAGCGGACTGAAAAAAGGAAAAAACATGGCTTAAAAATACATTCTTCCCTTCCTCGGTGGATGCATAAGAGTTATTCTTGGTTTCGCATGCGCCACGGCGGAAATTATCTTAATTACCGTGGTATTTTAAACCGTAAAAAAAGGAGCAAGCCCATGTACGCACCAACAAAGAGTATCGGGCGGGTCGCTTTGTCGCTCGCGGTTCTGATAGTTGTCGGCTGCGGAGGTAAAGGGTCAACAAACACTCCCGCGCTTACCGACCATCAAAAAGATTCGTTGGCGGTTCGTAACATCCTTGACGCGAACGGTCTGAATTCTACCGGGGTTTTCGGAGCGGTGGCCATCCCGGACGATATCACCGGGACAAGGGTCGGTGAGTTGGATTTACAGAATAAGAACATTTCCGTCATTTCCGATGGCATCGGCCAGCTTACCGCCCTTACTACATTGCGCCTGGATTCAAATGCCATTGCATCGCTTCCGCCGGCAATCGGAAATTGCGTTTCGCTCAAGCTCTTGTCCCTGGCCAAAAACATGTTGACCGGACTCCCGGCGGAAATCGGAAAATTGAAGGTTTTGACGATTCTTAATGTTTCTCAAAACTCTCTTGCAGTGCTTCCCGATTCGATAGGTCAATGTTCCTCGCTTGGAACGATCCGGTTAAATAACAACCAACTTACGACGTTGCCAGCGTCGATTATGAGTTGTCCTGTTATTTACATTACCGTTTCAGGCAATAAGCTGTGCCCGGCCACGATTTCCGATGCTCTCAAAAACTGGCTCAATAATGGTTTGGCCGAATCGGATTGGGCCGCCAATCAGACCTGTAATTAACTATGCAGGTCTGTGGGACAAATCGACGTTTTCAGCCGAATATAGAGTGTGCCGGATGAATGCGATAAAAATGGTGCAAGGTTTTCCGGCAATGCGTTTTATTAAATTCGGCATTGTCGGGGCCTTGGGAGTGGTCATCAACGTCGGACTGCTCCATGTATTGACAATATATTTTCGGGTCGATTATAAAATCGGCAGTATTTTTGCCATCGAATGCGCCATCATTAACAACTTTTTGTGGAACTTCTTCTGGACCTGGAAAGACCGGAAAACGGACACCTCAAACGGTCTGCTGGTGAGGTTCGTGCGATTTCACGTTTCATCGGGTTTCACCGCGTTTCTCGTGAATTGGGGACTGCTGGTCCTTCTTACGGAAACCGTTCATCTTCATTATCAAATATCCAATTTGATCGGTATTACCGTCGGCGCCCTTATCAATTTTGTTTTGGGGCATTTCTGGGTTTTTCCTAAAATTACCACGAGCGGCGAAGATGACATCACAGAAGAAAAAAACGCATAACGTTGGGAACAAGCCCGTACGGAAATCTCCGGCGCCCCCCATAAAAAATTCGCTGTGGCCGCGACCAAAAGGTTGGATGCCTTCGGCATTGCTGCTTGCGCTTGTCGCCGTTTATTATTGGCCCGTGCTTTCGGTTAAAGGTTTTTTGTGGAACGATTTCATCGAACAGAATTTTCCTTATCGGTTGTTCGCGGCCGTATCGCTCAAGCATGGCGTTTTGCCATTCTGGAACCCCTACGTTTTCAGCGGAATGCCTTTTTTCGCGGACGTCCAGGCCGCGGTTTTATATCCTCTTAATCTGGTTTTGACTTTTTTTGCGTCCAATGAATGGCTCGACCCGGTGGTCGTTGAGTATCAGGTTGTATTCCATATATTTCTCGCGGGAATATTCATGTTTCTTCTGGCGCGCAGGTGGGGATGCAACCGAACCGGGTCCATGCTGTCGTCGATTACTTTTATGTTCGGCGGTTTTTTCACCTCGCATATCTTTCATGTCAACCTGGTCCAGACCGCCGCCTGGTTCCCGTTGATCGTATTGCTTTTCGATTCCGCGATGAAAAAAACGAGCATGCTCTACGCCACCGGAACGGCGATTGCGCTCTGCGCGGCCTTTTTAAGCGGGTATCCGCAGCTTATGCTCCATATTTATTATTGGATGGCCGCATATTTCCTTTTCTTATTAATAACCAATATTAAAAAAGGCACTACCGTTAGAAAGGAAATAGGACGGGGGGCGCTGTTCGGTGTCATCGTGGCTTTGGGCCTTGGCATGTCGGCGGTCCAGTTCATGCCCACGCAGGAGATGGCGAACAATTCCGTCAGGCCTAAACTGGAATTTCAGGAATCGTGCGAAGGGTCGCTGAGGCCGTATAGGCTGGTGACCCTGCTTGCTCCCGATTACTTTGGGAAGCCAAACCAGTCAACCTACTGGGGCATCGCGGAAAACGATTTTAACAGCGGGGCGCATTACTATTGGGAAACGGCCATTTACACGGGGATCGCGCCGCTTTTGCTTGCAACGCTTACCGTGGCTTTTGCGCGGACCCCGCTTATGGTTTTTCTTGGCGTCATGGGCGCGCTTTCGTTTTTTCTTGCCATGGGCAACTCGTTTTTCATGTACGGCATCTTTTATCATCTGTTGCCCGGATTCAAGAGCTTCCGCGTTCCCGGCCGCTTTGCCTTTATGTTCACGGTGTCAATTGCGTTGCTGGCCGGCTTCGGCATGCAATGGCTGCAAAGCGGTTTTGTTGGTGAAACGCCGGAAAAACGCAAACGGATTGCAGTCCGTATTATCATCGGCGCTGCCGCGGCGATAATTCTGTGGGGACTTCTGGCGGCGGCGGGAGTTTTTAAGGGAGGAATCATGGATTTCCTCATGAGTTCTCCGCGTTTTGCCCATGCATCGGATTTGTCAAGGCTCATCGACGAGCGGCTGTATCCCCAGGCACTTACGGCAATCTGGATATGTGTTTTATTTTTTACGGCCGTAAGCGCCGCTGTTCTGCTCCGGTTCCGCAAAAAACTATCGGGCAGACAGACGGGAATCATCATTATGGGTCTGG
The DNA here is from genome assembly GCA_049684795.1 of Chitinivibrionales bacterium. Taxonomy (GTDB): domain Bacteria; phylum Fibrobacterota; class Chitinivibrionia; order Chitinivibrionales; family FEN-1185; genus JBAVGL01. The sequence continues at coordinate 4,371 of JBAVGL010000419.1, forward strand.
CAATGGCCGATCTCCTGGTTTTCGGTTACGGGTTTGCGGCGGCCGACACCGACCCCCGGTCGCTCTATGCCAAAAGCCGGACCATCGAAGAACTTCAGGCGCAGCAGGCTGTCGAATATTTCAGGACCAACTCCCGCGATTCGCATCCGGGTACCGACGATCTGGGCGGCCCCAATATGGTTTTTTTCAAGAACCAGGGGAGCGTCAACCGGATTTTTCTCATGGAAGGCTATAATCCGCTGCGCCTTAAAAGGGAACTCGTCAATCGCAAGGAAAAGACGCTTGATATCCTCAATGTCAAGTACACCGTCAGGGTCGACGAGCGGAGCCGTTCCATGGGCCTGTTTTTAAGGCCCGCGTATTTTCCCCGCTGCCGCGTGGTGCATGACTACGTGGTCGAGACGAAGGAAGACGATATCCTTCCGAGGCTGTATGACCCGTCGTTTAACCATCAAAGAACCATTATTCTCGAACAAAACCCCGCCATCGAAATACCGTCTGGCGATACTGCGTCACGGGCGTCCGACAGTTGCCGGATCGCCTCGTATTCGCTCAATAAAATTGAAATGGACGTGACGGCAGGGAAAAACGGCCTTTTGGTATTAAGCGAAATATATTACCCCGAATGGAAGGCCCTTGTTGACGGAAAAGAAACACCGTTGTACCGCGCCGATTATGCGCTGCGTGCGATCCCGGTTTCAAAGGGCCATCACCGGGTCACCTGCTTTTACGACGCGCAAGCGTATCGAAAAGGTCTGCATATTTCTTTAGGAGCTTTGGGACTTACGCTGTGTCTGGGCGGGGTGGGGCTTGTGCGGAGAAGGAAAATCAGACCGGTTTAAGTAACCAATATATTTTACGGTGATAAGGCTTTTTAAGAGAACAAATTTGCTTAATGATGAAAAGTAATTATGTTGAGAAACTAGGTAAAACTGTAGAGTCAAAAAAGCGTAAAACTAGGATTTCGTCAATATGTTGGTAGACATTAAACCGGAACTGATTCTTTGGGCGCGTGAGCGCACCGGGTTGGGCTTGGATATTTTGTCACGCCGTTTTCCGCAACTTGCAGCTTGGGAAAAAGGCGCGGCCCGACCGACCTTAAAGCAGATCGAGCGGTTTGCCAAAGCGGTATACGCGCCTGTCGGATATCTTTTCCTCCAGGAACCACCGGTTGAGCGTGTTCCGATTCCGGATTTTCGCACAATCTCCGGCGAACGTGCCGTACACCCTAGTCCAGACCTACTCGAAACTATTTACATTTGTCAGCAACGCCAGGAGTGGTATCGGGACTTTGCAAGGTCCATCGGTGAAAAGCCATTGTCGTTTGTAGGTTCAGCTCATTTAAACAGCGATATTGAAGCCACGGCGGCGAACATCCGGCATGAACTTGGATTTGACATTGAGGAGCGTCGAAAAATGCCGACGTGGACCGATGCGCTCCGACGGTTTATTGATCAGGCGGATTCGCTTGGGATTCTGGTTATGTGCAGCGGTGTCGTACTGAACAACAATCATCGCCATCTCAATCCTGAGGAGTTTCGCGGGTTTGCGTTAACCGACGATCTTGCGCCTGTTGTTTTTGTCAATGGCAGCGACACCAAATCGGCCCAGATGTTTACGCTTGCGCACGAATTGGCACATATTTGGATAGGCAGTTCAGCCGTTTCCGATACGCAAGCTTTGTTGGTTCCAAAGCACCAGATAGAACGGTGGTGCAACCAAGTTGCGGCTGAACTCTTGGTGCCTCTGATTGTTCTGAAGAACGAGTATAATAAAGAAAACGAATTGCGGATTGAGGTTGACCGCTTAGCGAGAAGGTTTAAGGTAAGCACACTTGTAATTTTACGTAGAATCCATGATGCGGGTGGCCTCACCCGGAACCAGCTTCAAGAGGCGTACCAAGAAGAACTTGAACTGCTTCGTGCAATAAAAAAAGGAAGCGGCGGAAACTTTTACCTGACGCAAGCTGCGCGGGTCAGTAAGCGCTTTGCTCGTGCACTCATTATAAGCACGTTTGAAGGACGGTCGTCCTTTACAGAAGCTTTTCGGCTTCTCGGGTTCAGGAAGATGGCGACGTTTAACGAACTCGGGCGCAGCATAGGAATGGGGTGGGGTTCTGATGGCGTATCTTCTTGATGCAGACGTTTTTATTCGTGCGAAAAATCTACACTACGGGTTCGATTTTTGCCCTGCATTCTGGGAATGGCTCACCGAGAGTAACGCGGCAGGTATGGTGTTCAGTGTTGAGAAAGTCGGTGACGAAGTGCTTGCCTTGGCTGACGAATGGCGCAGATTAGGTTCTGTAGGTGAATTATATACGCGTTTAGCGTAGATAATTACCCGTACAGAACCTTATCCACCTTGTGGGTTAGTTAAATTAGGATTTCTTGGCGGGAAAGGAAATAAAAAATTTAGGCTTTTTCTGTTTAAGCCAAATGATTAGTTATATTTTATTTACATGAGCCAAACTGTCATTGAAAACCCCGTAATTAATTCGGCATTTAAAGAGCCTACCCGGCATTTCAAATTTTCAGATGAAGGCATTACCGACGAAATTATAGGCGACCGCAGGCCAAGCTCCTATTTTGTGCCGATTGCCCGGCCTAAAAAGAAAAACCCGCAACAGTTATCCTTCGACACGGAATGGACAAAAGATCGTATCGAAGAGAATAAACTCGTAAATCAAATTCGTGAACGGATAAAACCCTGGCGAAAGGGCGGGTATAGCGGCGTAACCCCGATTACAGCAAGATTGCTGGCATATTGGAATGATCCGCAGAGGGAAAGAAAGCTGTTTTTTTGCCAAATAGAAGCCCTCGAAACTGCAATTTACATTATTGAAGTAGCTCGTAAGTTCAATGATGCATGGATTGAAAACACTATTCGGGCGGCAAACGACTCGTCAAATCCCGGCTTACCCAGAGTATCATTTAAAATGGCGACCGGCAGCGGCAAGACCGTCGTCATGGCCATGGTCATTGCCTGGCATACACTCAATAAGCTGGCAAATCCACAGGACGCTCGTTTCTCCGACACGTTCCTCATTATTACGCCCGGAATTACCATTCGCGATCGCTTGCGGGTACTGCTTCCCAACGATCCTCAAAACTATTATCGACAGCGTGATATTATTCCGGCGCAATCGTTGGAACAACTATGCCAGGCAAAGATCATCATCACGAATTATCATGCCCTCCAATTGCGCGAAAAAGTTGCTGCCGGTAAAATCACAAAACAGATTCTTGCCGATGGCGGGCCGTCCGGCGCATTCACCGAAACTCCCGACCAGATGGTCCGGCGGGTCTGCCGGGAACTCGGCAATAAAAAAAATATCATCATTATCAACGATGAGGCCCATCATTGTTACCGCAGAAAACCGGATGCGGAAGATGAAGAATTAAGCGGCGATGATCGCAAGGAAGCGCAGAAACGGGAAGAAGAAGCCCGTGTATGGATTAATGGTATTGAGGCGGTCAAAGCAAAAATCGGTCTCAAATCAATATACGATCTTTCCGCAACGCCGTTTTTCTTGCGTGGTTCCGGATATCCGGAAGGGACATTATTTCCCTGGGTCGTTTCCGATTTTTCACTCATCGAGGCCATAGAATCCGGTATTGTCAAAGTGCCCAGGGTGCCGGTTAGCGACGATTCCATGACCGGCGACCAGCCGACGTACCGTGACTTATGGCTGCGGATTCGAGACGGTTTGCCGAAAAAGGGGCGAAGAACGGATTCCGTGAGCGGTGAACCCAAGCTGCCCGCCGAGCTTCAAGGGGCGCTTCATAGTCTCTATAGCAATTATGAGAAATATTACCGGCTTTGGGAGAATAACGCGGAAGCGCGGGCCAAAGGAATTACGCCACCTGTTTTCATTGTGGTTTGCAATAATACCAATGTTTCGAAGTTGGTCTATGACTATGTCGCGGGTTGGGAAAAACCGATCAACGAAAAAGTCCTCGTTCAGGCCGGGCAACTTCCCATTTTTCGAAATGATGATGGGAATGGCAGCTGGCTCCAGCGTCCTAACACAATATTGGTTGACAGTGAGCAACTCGAATCCGGCGAAGCAATGAGCGACGATTTCAAGAAGATCGCCGCCAACGAAGTCGAGGAATTTAAATCGGAATATCGGATACGCTTTCCCGGTCGTGATGTTGAAAATCTTACGGACGAAGACCTGCTCCGTGAAGTCATGAACACGGTTGGTAAAGCGGGAAAACTCGGCGAACACGTGAAATGCGTGGTAAGCGTCTCCATGCTCACCGAAGGCTGGGATGCCAATACGGTCACGCACGTTTTAGGCGTTCGGGCCTTCGGCACGCAACTGCTGTGCGAGCAGGTGGTTGGCCGGGCGCTTCGCCGTATGAGCTATGCGGCTGATGAAAAAGGATTTTTTTCGACCGAATACGCCGAAGTCTATGGCGTTCCATTTTCATTTATCCCTTGTTCGGGTTCCACGGCGGAACCAAAACCAGGGCCGCTGCCGACACGCGTAAGGGCCTTGGAAAACCGGAAGGCCGCGGAAATAACCTTTCCCCGGTTGATAGGTTACCGGTATGATCTTTCGAGTGAAAAGCTTTCCGCCGCATTTACAAAAGATTCAACGATTGTGTTGTCAACGTTGGATATTCCGACAAAAACCGAAAATGCCCCTATCGTGGGCGAAACCAGCATTCATACGCTTGATGATCTCAAGCGTCGCAGACCCAATGAAGTAGCGTTTCTGCTTGCCAAGCTCACGCTCGAAAAATATTTCCGTGACGATGACGGGGCGGACAAGCCCTGGCTTTTTCCCCAACTGCTCATGATCTCCAAGCGCTGGCTTGACGAATGCGTTACGCTCAAGGACAACACGTTTCCACAGCTTTTACTTCTCATCGAATTCGCCCATGATGCCGCGGACCGTATTTACAAGGCAATTGTGCAATCCGCGGGGAATACACCGGCCTTGAAACCGATTCTTCGGCCGTACGACACGCTTGGCTCAACCCGGTATGTTGATTTCGATACCACGCGCCCGGTTTATTCCACGCGGGAAGACAAATGCCATGTTTCACATGTCGTGGCAGACACGGATTCCTGGGAGCAGAAGCTCGCGCAGACGCTTGAAGATATGCCCGAAGTGCTGCGATACGTCAAGAACAATAAAAGCCTCGGATTTAATATTCCATATACGTTGAATGGCGAAGAAAAGAATTATGAGCCTGATTTTATCGCGTGCGTTAATGATGGGAAATCTGCCGCCGATCCGTTGAACCTTATAATCGAGGTGACGGGAGAACAGAGAAAAGACAAGGCTGCCAAGGTTTCTACGGCCAAGACATTATGGATTCCGGCGGTCAATAATCACGGCGGTTTCGGCAGGTGGGACATTATTGAAATTACCGATCCGTGGGATGCGATGAATTTAATTCGAAAGCACTTGGCGGGTAGGCCTAAAGATAAGGAATTGTAAATGGCAAAAAAAGCAATAAAACCGGCAAAAAACATTGACTCAAATGTCGTGGAATCCATCCGCCACAAAGATTACCGCGTGAATATTCCCACCGAGGAGCTCCGCGACTTCGTGGCCGAGGACGAAGCCGCGCCGAAGACCATGCTTTATAAGCGTGATCCGTCGCTGGACCCGCAGCTCGTGTGGAAAGGCAAGGACGAACAGGACGCGGCCGACCTTGCCGTTCCGGTCGTGCC
>JBAVGL010000420.1:0-1933 GCA_049684795.1 Chitinivibrionales bacterium
ATAGATGAGTGGCAAAACTGTGCCGAAGCGAGTGGATGCCTCCACGCCGTTGAATTTTGCTTTTTTCGCAGGCATTGTCATAAATCTTTTGAATAGTTCTCGGAGGATATGGCTGTCTCTTCTCCGAACCTTCGAAAAGATATACTAAGCCCTTGTTAGCGGCAAGATGTGTCTTTAATGGAACATGAAAACACTGGTCAAGCGGAACATCTCGTTCTTTTGAACCTTTTCCATGAATTCGTATCACTTCTCTATTCCAATCGATGTCGGTCGGATGAAGGGCCGCTATCTCGGCGAGCCGAAGCCCGCATCCGTATGCCATCATGAGTATTAATTTATGCTTGGGGTTTGATGCTGATTCGAGGAGCTTGCTCACATCAGCTTGACTATAAACATTTGGAAGGTCTTTTCCGGTTTTCATCCGAGGGATAGATTCGAACGAGATTTTAAGCTTTAAAACTTGAGAATAAAAAAACATCATCGCCGCGGAAGCAAGGTTGATTGTTCGAGGGGCAAGGTTAAATTCGTGCCTCAAATACAGTTCATAGTCCCGGATGTTGTTTGTATCATTTTCCGAAGGCTCTTTTTTTAGCCAAAGCAAATAACGATAGATCGTGGCAGAATAATTTTTAATCGTTCGTTGGCTATAATTCCTTAAATGCAATTCATCCCGCAAATGCTTGAGATTGTTCTTCATGCTTTCTGCAAAGATCTCCTCTGCGGGTTTCTGAGGCATTTTTAACGGCGGCTTAATAATCTCCGGAGTTTTAGATGTAATCTCCCCCTGCGACTTGCCTGCCAAAGCCTTGGAGCAGGCAGGGGGCACGGGGGGCGTTGGGAAACTCGGGACAAAACCCTGTTTAATAACTTCTATATGCTTTTCCGACGGCACAACATTTTCATAGAAAAACACAAGCGCATCCCGGCAGAATTTTGCCTGCTTTTCGGACTTGTTGTTTTGGTCTAAAAATTCGGCGAGCGACTTCGAAGAAATTTCTCCGGGATGGCACGCGCGCGGCAACAAATAACCATTGATAAAATTCTTGAACCCTGTTACCGTTGTTTCCTTCAATTCCCTATCAGCGCAGGCTTGCTCCAATTTCTTGAGCCAGATCCTATGCCAGTCTGCGGAAGACAATTTTTGCTCAGGCTTCCCGAAGGAAATCGTGGAGGTATTTACCATAGCATATAATATCAATTTTAGCTTTTAGTTAAGTCAAGATATTCTCTTCTTTAGAAACCCATCTATCTAACCTGCCTGAGGGCAGATAAGTCTCTGTACGCAGGAATTATATACGCTGGACGCGTGGTTTTAGCAATAATCTTGAATAGAGTTGAAGGTGTTTTTAAAGAGGGAATACATATCAACTTCCACTTTTTTCCGGCCTTCGGCCGTGAGGATGTACAGACCGAACTTTTTCTTGATCAGCCCGGTTTTTATGGCGTCGCCAAGCACAAGATTTACGCACATTAGAAACTCCTCCAGCGATTCCTCGTCAGTCGGAAATATTTTTTCCAATTTTGCAAGAATTTCATCTAATAAGTGAGGTTCGCTCCATAGGCAGGTGGATATTATTGCCGAAAGTATTTCATTTTTCTGGTCGATAATCGCATTAAACATCATAAGAAAAAGCTCCCTTTGCAGGTCCATTAAGAAATTACCTATCAACATACTTCCGGGCAAATTTCAAAAAAATGACTTTTTTTTCACTTTTTAAAATCCTTTGCAATCAAAGCTGGTGGCTTGATTGCAGGTTTTTTGCTATTCACTAAAAGTAAACCAGAATTGTTTCTGAAGACCTGGAAATAAATGGCCGATGGAGCGTTTATTACTTTATGAGGGGTCCAAATGATTGTGTGCCCGGGGCCGGAATCGAACCGGCACAGTATTGCTACCGAGGGATTTTAAGTCCCTTGTGTCTACCTATTCCAC
>JBAVGL010000421.1:0-6920 GCA_049684795.1 Chitinivibrionales bacterium
TTATTCTTTTATTGATTATAAAGAACAGGGTCCCAAAAGAACAATTGGCTTTAAAATAAAAGAGGCAGAAACATGCTATAGCCTAAATGCCTATCAGCAATTAAAATTTGTATTCAACACTGCCTCCAAATGAAAGGAATTGATCATTAGCTTTGGAATCCCAAACTTCTGAAAGCCCATAGACTAAATAAATGCTGAATTTGTCATTTTTTCCTAACCATAATAATACTGGAAATTTTGCGCCGGTATTGACCTTTAATCCTATTGTCGATTCAGGTTTATACATAAATTCCTGAGGTTCGTCGGATAATAGCGAAAGATCATGATTCTGTGGATTAAACGGCAGGCCTAAAAACATATCAATTTGACCTAAAGGGACAATTATTTTATTCTCCCAACCCCATATTATTCCGACATCAATGTTCGAATAATTACCTAAATCAGAAAAGCCGATTCCTATTCCTCCATTTATTGAAAGTATTTTGGGAATCAACGATACTTTTGAAGAAACGTAACCACCTAATGAATACCTTTTATAATCAACGAAGGTTTTTTCAGTATCTTCAAGAAAAATACCCGAGGAGCTTATGCTTAATTCAATGGAATTCGTTAAGCCATAATTCAATTTTATCCAGGAATTATTTAAGCTGTATCCGAATAGTTCAAGTTCAGATGAATTTCCAAATGCTCCGGAAATAGAAAATTGGTTCTTATTCAAGGTAGCGGGCGTGCTTATGCTTATTATCTCGCCCGGTGGAACAAATGGATGATATGAGCAATTAACGATTGATAAAATAGCGACTACGACAAATGGTATCCCTATTTTTCTCATACGAAACTTCCAGTTACGGGGATTTTAACGCATTTACCTTTTTAATATACAGCTAAAATAAAAGTAAAACAATGTTTTTTAAAAATACTGCTTTCTGCAAGGAAACAGTGGGGTTCCTCCGCCATTATTCACTCATAAAAAAAACTTCCTTGTTTTTGAAATTATTAAAAGGTATTTTAATAATCTATTTGAAAATAATGCCCCTCACATTTTCCCGAGAAAGCAGGTGAGAACGCAATGAACGGTATTTACGTACGTGAAGATGAGGCCTTTGAAAAGGCCCTGCGCCGTTTTTCAAAAACCTGCGAACGAGCGGGGATCCTTTCCGATATCAAGAAGTATCGCCATTACGAAAAGCCCAGCGAGCAGAAAAAACGCAAAATGAACGCCGCGCCCCGCAAAAGAACGCGAGAGGATAGACGTTTTTTCTGGTAACGGAATCGTTTGTCCGGATAAATCTTGAAACACCGTCGGTCAAACCGATGGTGTTTTTTTTATTGTATGGACAAACCAGCAGCTTATGACCGCGCACGCAGCGGCCACATTGATGGAATTTTTAAATCCCAGCATGGGAATTTCTATGAATGCATCACAGATTCGCAATGCTTCTTTACTCACGCCCAACGCTTCGTTGCCGAACACCACTGCCAACTCCGGCGGATAAACGACCTGATCGTACGGCCTCGACGCCGAGGTCGTTTCCGCTGCCCACACCGGAACGTTAAGGCCTTTAAGATGATGTATCGCGTCGCATGTTCTATCAAAATGTTTCCATGGAACGTAGTCTATTGTGCCCATCGAGGTTTTTTGCAGCTTGAGGTGCGGGGGAAAGGCCGTGCATCCGCATAAATAAAGCCCGGCAATACGAACGCTGTCACAGAGCCTGAAAATGGACCCCACGTTAAAGGCGCTCCGCATATTGTCCAGTATTATATATAAGGGCGTTTTGGGAAGTGCCCCATATTCTTCCGCCGACATGTCGGCATCGAGGGTGCGGACCTCAAAATTGGTTTCCACTGAGTCTTTGTCCGGTTTACCCACGCGCGGCGGCCTCCTCCGTTTTTCGCGCGGCCTCGGCCCTGAAAAGCAGCCAGCCTCCGGCAACAAAAAACACTATGAGCGACGACATGGCGATGCGCGATGACAAATGGGAAGCCACGCCCGCCCTGTGCGCCCAAAACGCTATCGCTCCAACCAGCATCGGGCCGACGATCGCGGAAAACTTGCCGACAAGATTAAGGAACCCGAAATATTCCGCGGCCTCGCCGGCGGGCACGATCTTCGCGAAATACGACCTGCTCAACGCCTGCACCCCGCCCTGCGCGCAGCCCACAAGCGCGGCGATGACCATGAAATCCATTGATGATCGCAGTAAAAAGGCGCCCGCCCCGCATATGCACACGTAAACGGCTATCCCGCACAGTATGGCTTTTTCCGTGCCGATCCTCCCCGCGAGCTTTCCGAAACCTATTGACGACGGCAGGGCCACGAGCTGCACGAGCAAAATGGACAGCATCAGGGAAAATGACGACAGGCCGATTGCCAACCCGAAATCCGTGGCCATGAAGATGACCGTATAGATCCCGTCGATGTAGAGCCAGTATGCCACCAAAAAAATCCAGAGCGTCCGGCGCCGGCTTATTTTAACGGCGGTTTGATTTAACCGCCGAAATCCGTCTTTGATAACGGCACTTAATGAGCCCGTAGCTTTAGCCCCTTCCCGCACGAACAGCATGATCGGCAGGGCAAAAATAAGCCACCATATCGCAACCGTTACAAACGACGTCCGCACCGCATCCGCCATGCCGGCAAGCCCGAACCATGCCGGTTTCCAGGTCATGAGCACATTTAGGGCGAACAAAAGCCCTCCCCCGGCATAGCCCACGGCATACCCCATCGAGGATACCATGTCCATTTCCGATTTCCGGGCAACGTTTACAAGAAGCGAATCGTAAAACAGGTTCCCGCATGAAAACCCGAGTTCCGCGAATACAATTAAAACAAAGGCCCACTTCCAGGCGCCCATCGGCACGCAGTAAAACGACGCGGTTGACAAGGTCCCTATTACCAGAAAAAACGCGAGGAATTTCTTTTTCGCGCGGCCCGCGTCGGCCATCGCGCCGAGCATTGGCGAAAGCAGCGCCACCGCAAGGCCCCCCACGCCCGTGGCCAGGCCAAGCCGGGCGGTGCTCACGGTCGGCTCGACCCCGTGGTTCCAGAAGGTCTTGAAAAACACGGGGAAAAAAGCCGCGAGGACCGTCGTCGCGAAGGAAGAATTCGCCCAGTCGTACATGCACCATGCCCAGACGCTTTTTTTGCAGCTCACGTTTTCTTCTCTTTTTTCTCTGCCGCGGGAAAAAGCACGTTGTTGAGAATCAGCCTGTAGCCTGGAGAGTTCTTGTGAAACTGCAGGTCCGTCGGTTTGCTGCCCACCGCGTGCTGGTAATCTTCCGGGTCGTGGCCGCCCAGATACGCGTACTGGCCCTTTCCCACGACGCCGTGGATGTAGTTGACGAAATTCGTGCCCGGCACGTCGCCCAATATGATGACGCTTTTTTTGATCACCTTCCGGTTAAACGAGGTGAGCAGGCCGTAAAAGCCCTTGATTGTTTTCCGGTGGTCCTGCACCAGCATGGCGGGAACGGGGTCGAGTTTCGCACTGAAATCGAACAGGTCGAAATCCAGCGCGGGAAGGCGCATGGGCGTATTGACATAGTTCATGTCGATATTATCGAAATACTGGGCAAGCGGGTCCGTCTGTATGGTGAAATTCTCAAATGCCATGCAGTTGGCGAAATTAAGTTTCTGCCTGTAATCGGGGTCAACACCGTCGCCGTCGTACACGGCGTCGACGATGTCGGTGCCGAGGGCGGCAAGCGCGTCTTCCAGAGTGTTGGTGGCGCAGCACATGGCAAAGAGGAACCCGCCGTTTTCCACATACTTCCTGATGGCAAGCGCCACGGCCTTTTTACATTCCGAGACCTTTGAAAACCCCAGGTCTTTCGCGGTCTTTTCGAGATCGATTTTTTCGCGCTGATACCATGGCGCGTCATGAAAAGACATATAAAATTTGCTGTACTGCCCCGTAAAATCCTCATGGTGCAGATGGAGCCAGTCATAGTCGGACAGTTTTCCGGCCAAAACTTCCTTGTCGTAGACCTTGCTATAGGGAATTTCAGCATACGTCAAGGCAAGCGTTACCGCGTCGTCCCAGGGCAACGTGCTGGTGGGCGTATAGACCGCGATTTTCGGGGCCTTTTCGAGGGTCACCTTTTCCATATTGCTGTTTTCGATCGTCCCAAGGATACCAGCCCATTGGGTATTGGAAATGGCCTCCATGGTGATGCCGCTTATACGCGCCTTCAGCTCCACGTCCTTCGAGTCCTCGGTGACAAACGCGCCGCAGCGGTAATTGAGGAGCCAGAATACTTTTGACCCGCTCTTGAGGATTGAATACACAAGGCCATAGGCCTTGAGATGATCGGTCTGCGCGTCATCCATCGGCACAAGGAACATGGAATATGCGGAGAAAACAAAAAGGAAAAGTACGAAAACCGGCATCACCATAAATGATTTCCAGGGCTTGAGCATGCTTGGAAAATACTTGAGAGAAAAAAGAAATGAAAGCGGATCGTGGGTTTGGCAGGATCAAATATTTTAAAGTATCTTCGTTCCTAATTTATATTTATCCCATTGTGACTTGAAAGAAAAAATGATCAAAAAACACCTCATTATCCAATTGGGCCTGATGGTTTCCCTGGCAATCGCGCAGAATCAGGACGAAACAACCCGGGAATTCGAATCGTCCTGCACCATCCATATCAAAGCCGCGGTCTATCAGCCCGCGTCAACGGACCAGACCGGCCGGGCGCGCGTCTACATAACGCTTTCTACCAAGGAGGGTCGTCCTATTCCTTTCCAGGAAATCCAGATCGTGGCCACCGAAGGGGCGTTTTCCTGCGAACCGACCGACATTGACGATACGATAGCCAGGGAAAATTCAATACAGAGCTGCAACGCAACCGACAGCTCCGGAAAAATCATGGTTTACCTTTCGCAGATCCCCTTCAATATCAAAGGCACGGTCACCGCTTCATGCGACTATGGTTCGATGTCGGTCAGGGCATCCTGCACCTATCTGGTCACGCGCCGCACGGCTGCATACCTGAAAAAACGATAGGCGGGAAAACCGCGTTGACAGTATGAAAATTTGCCGTCGGCTATTTCCCTTGACCTTCTTCCTCCGTCCAGCCGTGCCAATCGGGTCCCTTGATTTGCTTAAGCAGAGCTTTATCGGTGACCCAGCCTCTTTTTGCACTATGGAACGTCGCAAGTTTTTCGGGACAATCGGTCCTTATCTGGGACAAAATGTCCGGGTCAAGTTTTGCCTTGTACAATGATTTAGCTTTGCCGATGTTGGCTCCCCGAAGGTCGGCATTCATAAGGTTGGCTCCCTCAAGACAGGCCCCGCGAAGGTCGGCTACCAGAAGGTTAGCTTCCCCAAGGAAGGCGCCGTAAAGATCGGCGTTCCCTATGTCCGCGCCATAAAGGTTTGCCCCGCGAAGGTCGGCGTTCCTGAGATCGGCCCCATGAAGGTCGGCCTTCCAAAGGTTGGCGCCCTGAAGATAGGCGCTGTCAAGGTTGGCCCCCTGAAAATCGGCGTTCCTCAGGTCGGTTCCACGAAGGTCGGCGTTTTTGAGGTTGGCCCCCTGAAAACAGGCGCTGTCAAGGTTGGCGCTCCTCAGGTCAATGCCGGAAAGGTTGGCTCCACGAAAGTTAGGTCTGATACCCGGCTCTTTGGCCCTCCACGGGTTCCAATTTTTCGCCCCCGATTTCAGTATTTTAATTTCAAGTTGGCTGGCGCACCCGATATTTGTCGCAAACAATATCAGAACAACAAGTATGCTCTTGAAAACAGTCATAGCGACCTCCGATGTCCCCAGGGCTTCGTCTTTATAATTATAGAATCCCGGTCTTCATCTTCGAGCAATAGGTCCGGCGAGAATGCCTAAAATATACATATGGAAAGGAGGGACAATACAAAAAAAGGTGTCAAGCCTTTGCACTCTAAAAATGTTGAATTGTGAGGGAATTTAGTGGGGTGGCTGACCGGACTCGAACCGGCAACAACTGGAACCACAATCCAGGGCTCTAACCAATTGAACTACAGCCACCGTAAAATCCAAGAAGGAACGGTCGCGACCCTACCCTGCCTTATTTGTCAAGAACCACATTTCCCCAAGAACCAGGGTTAAATACGACGGCCTTTTCAGGATACGCCGCGGGCGCCGCGAAAGCGCCGAAACCCATGACACGGCCGTCGAAGGGAAGCAGGCCAATATCGTACCAGGGAATCGTGACCAGCGCATAATCCTTGTCGGAGACTTTTTTGATTTCGTTGATCCAGACCTTCGGCGTATAGGTGATTGAATCCGAGCAAACGCGGTCGTTTTCATATGCGAAAATGGAATCCTTGTCGGTCACGTAATCAAGCATTTTGTCGGCAAACGACACAAAGGCGTTTTTGGCGTTTTTGCCGTCGAAGGTGAACTTAACAGCGCCCTTCGCGGCGGACTTCTTAATGATGATCGACAACGTTTTTGTGTTCCACAGAAGCATGAACTCCTCCGCGCCGACCTTGGTGAATTTCTTGTCCTTGACAAGACCGGCAATGTCCTTCAGGTCGATGGGCGTCACCACTTTAGTGGCATGCACGGGTTGGACCTTGGCGATTTTGTCGATGTTCACGATCCCGATGGGAGCGCAGTAACCGCTGTCTTTGGCGCCGGGATTGCTCCATGCGACTCTAAGATAATCTTTCCCGCCGATCAGGCTGGCGCCGGCCATTCCCATGAAGAAGTCCTGGGTAAAGTCCTTGACTTTGAAAGTCTTGGCGAGGACGGGCTTTTTCTTTCCGGCTTCCACTTTCGACAGGGACAGCGTGAGCTGTTTCTTGACGAACTTGGACGTATCGAGCTGGGCCTTGACCAGGATGCTGTCGTTGCGCTGGGTAAGCCAGGGCGCAGGGCTGTTAAACGTCATGACCTGGCCCCAAGACAGGGCAGAATATCCCAAAACGCACAGTATT
>JBAVGL010000422.1:0-1572 GCA_049684795.1 Chitinivibrionales bacterium
GCTCATCATAATTGCATTGCTTAAGTCCATAGATTTTATCAAAGAAATATGGGCATGACGGTTGACGATTTCGGTGCCTTTATAACACGGATTCAGCAAAACCTGCCGTACCGTTGTTTGCCACCAGCCTTGAGAGCGCTTCGCCCTGGCGGGGATGTGATCCTGATTCAACCCCTGGCTGATGGCGAAAAGCGATTTTCCATCGACATATTCGGCATACATACGTCGAACAACCCGGGCTTCAGTCTCATTTATCACCAGCTTTCGCGTTTCTTTGTTACGGGAGTATCCATAAGGCGCTTTACCGGCTGCCCAAGCTCCTTCCTTATACCTTTGAAGTCTTCCGTTCTTGCAGCGCTCGACGATGTTTGCCCGGTCCCATTCCGCCACCATGCCAAACAACTGAAAAATCATTTTGCCGGTGCCGGAGGATGTGTCGACACTTTCTTTCATCGAAATCAAAGTGATTCCATGTTCTTTCAGCGTCTTTTCTATCTCTAAAAGTAAACTGAGACTGCGGGCGAGTCGGTCCAGCTTAAAGACTACCATCTTGTCGAATAGGCCCAGCTTGGCATCAGTTAATAGGCGTTGCAATCCAGGTCTATCCCCATTTTTGCCAGTAAAGCCGCCATCAACATACCTGTTTACGACGGTCCAACCTTGAAGCTGGCAATAACCCGTAAGCTGGCTTGCCTGGAAGTCCAATGAAGTCCCTTCCGAAGCCTGTTCGGTTGTGCTTACGCGGGCATATGACACCACCCTGATAGAACTGTTCTTTTTATCCATCATTATTTACCTCAGCAGTCGGAGCCGCTAATGGTTTCTTACGCTCCCTCATGTAGGAGTCCACCAAAATTTCGAATCTCTGATCTCCGAGCCTTTTGTCGAGGTAGTTAAAGAACCATTTCCAGCCGGCCACTTCCAGATCCTGCCCGTCATCTTTTGCCTGCCATAATGTTGCCAGCAATCCCTGAGCGGAATTCAATGCCTCGGCTTCAATTACACCCATTTTCCCTTTGACATCTTTCATTACCTCGGCGCTTAACGCCGCTCTATCTAAATTTTGTTCCCATTTCTGCATTGCCCGTGTGGTGGGAGGATTAATGGTGAATCTCTCCTGTATCCGTTCCTTGATTATTTTCCAGCCCTTGCCTTCACTGCGTTCATTCAATACGAATAATTTTACCTCAGATTGAAAACGTTCCATCGCTAACCCCCTTAATCAGTTGACAAAGATACGTTATTGTGATACTTTATTCTAATGATTATGCGAACTAATACCACGTAAATAATGATACAACATGTTCGCCAATGATGTCAAGATGAGGAGGAAAATATATGAGTAAATCAAGAAATAAACCGAAACCAACAAAAGTATACCCCACAAATGAGCGTTATAACAAGAAAGTCCCTTCAACGAGCTACAGGATAGATCCCGATACTAAAAAAACACTATTTGAATTACGAAAAGCATCAAATGGGGAAACATGGGCAAAAGTATTTAGGCGTTTAGTCGGGGATGTCGAACTCAAATTGAAGTCAATTGAAGAGGCGAAGGACGCCGGTTATGAA
>JBAVGL010000423.1:0-18852 GCA_049684795.1 Chitinivibrionales bacterium
GAAAAAAAACCCGAAGAATTGAATCCGACCTTTTGAGCTATGTATCGATGGGAAAAATGAGGGTTACGCTTCTTTTCTGCTTCATAAAAATCGGTCAAATATTTTCGATAATCAGAATAAGTAAATATGTCCAACATAAATATACCCTTGGTTGCCTTAAATATAATGGCAAAAGGAGAAAATGTCAATACAAATGATTTTTCTATGCGCTTCCTGATTTTTAATCAATTTTTTACATTCAACAAATAATTCATGCTGATCTGCCGAAGGCGGATCAGGTTCTGTACGGGAAATTATCTACGCTAAACGTGTATATAATTCGCCTACAGAATCTAAAAGGCTCGATTTTTTTCCATGCAATAAATCTTCTCCTCTCGCGTCTTTATAACCATACGGCAAGTATTCTGATTCCCAGTCCGTCAGCTATATATTTCATTTTCATTTTTGAGCTTGAAATATCATTCAGAATCAGCTATCTTAAATATTAGACCTTTTTAGTTAAAAAGTCAAATATATGACATTGGAACACTTAAAAATTTCAGAAGAAAAGCACCAACTCATTTTAAATGCGGCGCAAAAGCGTTTTGCTCATTTTGGCATTTCAAAGACCAGCATGGAAGATATTGCGGCAGATATCGGGCTGAGCAAATCCTCTTTGTACTATTATTTCACTACAAAAGAAGACATTTTTAAGGCGGTAATCGCTCGCGAGCAGAAAATATTCATCGCCCGTATGGAAGAAATCCTGACGAAACCCATTCCCGCCTGTCAAAAATTAGAGCAATATATTCTCAATCAACTCCCTTTTCTCAACGAGCTGGTAAATCTCCGCATGCTTAACAGCCAAGCATATGACGAATTGCGCCCCATTATCGGCGACCTGTTTAAAAATTTTTCACATGAAGAATTACGGCTTATGGACCACATTATGCAGGAAGGAAAATCACGGGGAGAATTCGATATAGAATCAACAAAAAAAAATGCGGAGCTTTTGGTACATCTTTTGCAGGGGTTTAGGATCAGGTATTCAAAGAAAGCCCTCGACCAATTTTGCAATATTCAAGCTGAATATAATCGCCTTGAATCGGAATTAAGGCTTTTTGCCCGATTGATTTGTCACGGAATAAAAAATAACCAGGATTAACCGGATCGAAAAAAGATTTCTCTGATTTTGCAAACGAAAAAGACTTATTCATTTTATCATTTGTTTAAGAATATCTAAAGGAGAATACATTTCCATGAACCAACCAAACCAGGCTAATCAACCATTGCCCCAAGCCGGAAATGGCAATGGAGACCAACCTATTGACGAAGTACCGATGTTCAAACGGAAGCGCGTGATAATCCCTCTGTTTTTGGCGCTTGTCGCGGTGATCGCGGGCGGGTGGGCATGGTACATGGAACAATCGCGTTCGATTGCCACCGACGACGCCTACATCGAAGCGTATCGATCTACCATAGCCTCAAAGGTCCCGGGCCGCATTGTCATGCTCAAAGGCGATGAAGGCGACACCGTGGTAAAGGGCGATACACTCGTGCGGCTCGACGATTCCGATTTGCGGGCGCAATTCCAGAAAGCCGAAGCGTCCTTGCGTTTTCTGTCCCGAAGCGTTGAAATATCGTCGGTAAACAAGGCAAAGGCCCTTGACGATTACGCGCGTATCGACAAACAATTCAAGGCCCAGGTGGTTTCGCAGGAACAATATAACCATGCGGAAAGCGCTCGCAAGCTTGCCGAAGCCCAGCTTGACAGAGACCAAGCCCAGATCGCCACGGCCCAGGCCGACCTTTCAATCGTAAAAACACAGCTTGCCAATATGGTCATCATCGCCCCTTTTTCCGGCATCATCGCGAAACGATGGGTGCTTGCGCAAGATGTTATCCAGCCCGGCCAGGCGATTTTTTCGATGTTCGACCATATACACGTCTGGATCACGGCCAATTATGAGGAAACAAAACTCCGGAACATCCGTCCCGGTTTACGTGTCCGCATTTCCATAGACGCGTATCCCGGCGTCGAAATCGAAGGCAAAGTCGAAAGCATCGGCAGGTCAACGGCGTCGCAATTTTCGTTGATCCCCGCGAACAACGCGGCGGGCAACTTTACTAAAATAACCCAACGCGTTCCTGTAAAAATAGCCGTCGAGTCCGCGCCGCCAAGCGTATCGCTTTTGCCCGGCCTGTCGGCATACACGCGCATTTATCCGAAGTAAAAGCTCATGAGAAGCCGTTTTGTTAAATCGGTCCCGTCGCTGCACCACGAACACGACTCGTACAAATGGTGGGTGCTCGGCAACATCATGATAAGCACCTTCATGGTGGTGCTCGACTCCACGATCGTCAATACGGCGCTCCCTAAAATCATGTCGTCATACGGCATTTCCGTCGATATAGCGCAGTGGATACTTACCGCGTATATGCTCGCCTTTGCCGTCATGCTTCCGACGTCGGGTTGGCTTGCCGACAGGTTCGGCTATAAGCGGACTTACGCCGCGGGACTCATCATTTTCACGCTGTTTTCACTTTTATGCGGAGTATCGTGGAATGAGAAGTCCCTCATCATAATGCGTATCGGCCAAGGCCTGGGCGGAGGACTGCTCCAGCCCATCGGCATGGCCATTATCTTCCGGGAATTTCCCCTTAAAGAACGCGGCATGGCCATGGGCTTCTGGTCGATTGCCGCCGCGGCCTCGGTTTCGCTCGGGCCCATGATCGGCGGCTTCATAGCCGACAATTTCGACTGGCACCTCATTTTCACCATTAACGTGCCGGTGGGCATAATCTGTTTTTTCGCGACCTGGATCATCCAGCGCGAATACAAGACCCACCAGGACCATCCTTTCGATTTCATGGGCTTTATTTCTTTGGCGGTGTTCCTGGGTTTTCTGCTGTATGCCCTTGCAAGCGGCAATGCCGTGTGGAACACCGGTGGGTGGACATCGGACTTCATAATAATGTGTTTCGGAATAGCCCTGATCGGCTTCGTGGTTTTCATGATAACGGAACTCAATGTAAAACATCCCTTGGTGCGACTCAGGCTTCTGGGCACTCGCAACTTCGGCCTCACCAATTTCGTTCTTTTTATTTTCGGCATAGGGATGTTCGGCAGCGTCTTCCTTATACCGTTGTATCTGCAAAACATTCTAGGGTATACTGCTTTGCAATCCGGCATGGTGCTGCTGCCGGTGGGTATTATTCAAGCGGTGACCGGCCCCATCTGCGGTTATTTTTCGGACAAAACCAACCCCAAAATATTAATCCTTACGGGCATCGGCCTTTTTTCGGCAAGTTTCTTTTTGAATACGCATTTGTCTATCTTTTCCGAAAGCGCCCAGATAATGTTCCCCATGTATCTTCGCGGGGTGGCCATGGGCATGCTTTTTTCGCCGCTTTCCGCCCTTGCCATGACCGAGATTTCACGGCACGAAATGGCCCAGGCCTCCGGTCTGACTAATGTCATCCGGCAGGTGGGCGGCAGCTTCGGCGTGGCCATACTTCAAACCATTCTGACGCAGCGGATTTTATTTCATACAGCGATCTCCGGCACGGGACTCGACAGCGCCTCCCCTGTTTTCATGCACAGCCGTCAATTGCTTCAGATGCATGCAATTCATGACGCGGGGTCCACGGTTGTGAACGCGGCGGCGCAAAGCACCGCGCTATTACTGTCGCATTTCTCGCAGCAAATGTTCGTGTACGCCATTGACGATGATTTTTTTATCGCCTGCATGTGTACGCTTGCATGCGCCGTACCCATTTTAATCCTCAAAAGAAACAAAAGCAGGAAAATGATATGAGATTTTTTCTAGTAATCATGTTTATCGTTGCCGTGGTCTTCGCCCAACAACCGGATTCGCTGACCATCGACAAGGCTGTTGACATTGTTCTCAAGCGCCATCCGTCGATAACGCAGGCGAAGGAGGCGCTTGAAGCGGCCCGCGCGCATACGCGGGGAATTGAAAGCGCCAATTACCCGACGGTTTCCGCCGACGTTTCGGATGTTTATCTGGGGCCCGAATACGCGTTTAATTTGGGCCACGGTTCAAAATTCACCATATTCCCCGACAATAATTTTGACGCGCATATCGGGGCGATGTACACCCTCTACGATTTCGGCAAACGTTCCATCGCTTTGGAGGCAAGTAAGACCGGCGAGGCGTCGGCATCCGACCAATTGCAAAGCGTTAAAACGCAACTTTATTATCAGGTACTTCAATTGTTCACCATCATTATTTTGCAGGAAAAAAGCGTATTGGTGACCGACGAGGGAATCGCGGAACTCGACCGGCACCTGGTTGACGTGCGGAAAAAGATCGAGGCCGGCGGCGCCACCGAGTTCGACGAGCTTAAAACACAGGTCCAGCGGGCCACCGCACAGGGCCAGCGTATCGACATCGCGTCCGACTTGGCAAAAAAGAAAGCCGCGTTTCGCCTTCTCCTCGGCTTGAAGCCTGGTGCGCCGCTGGATTTAAAAGGAGGTTTTGACACGCTTTCAATGCGATTGGACGTGGATTCGCTTGTTTCATACGCCATCAACAATCGAAGCGAGCGGGCGCTCGCGGCCGATGCCCGGCAATCGGCAAAGCTCCAGCGGGAAATTGCTAAAAAAGAAAATCTCCCGGTTTTGAACATCCATGCTTCCGGAGGGTTTAAAAATGGTTTCCCGGACACCATGCCTCCGCCCAGTACCGATATTTCGACACCCAGGATAAATTGGTCGGCCGGCGCGGAAGTTTCCATTCCCCTGTACGACGGCAAACGGGCGCATTTCCATGAACAAGAATCGGCGCGAAACGAAATGGCGTCAAACGCCGCTTTAAACACAATTGATGAACGCATTAAAACCGAGGTCCTGCAGGCGGTTGAGGACGTCGCCGCCTCATATTCAAAGCTTGACATTTCACGGGCGCAGATAGCCTTCGCCCAGCGCTCGCTGGAACTCGCGCGCCTCAAATACGACGCGGGCGTGGTCACCAATCTCGACGTTCTCGACGCCGAAAACGATTTCTCACAGGCACAGCTCGGGCATTTGCGTAACCAATTCCAATACACGCAAAGCATTTATGAGCTTGACAAGGCAACGGGCAGGATGCCGGTCACACTTCCTCGGTGAACGGCAGTTTTTCCAGAAAATCGCCCAGTATCCGCTTGTTGAGGGTCTTGAGCCATTTCGAAACTTCTTCGGTGGAATCCAGCGGGTCAATATGCAGCACGCTCTCCGCGGCCTCCGCAAAACTTATTTTGGAAATTATTTCCTTGAGAATGGGAATGGTCCTGGGAATAACGCTGAAGCGCTGCAGGCCGAGCCCGACAAGAAGGGCGGTATGCAGGGCGTTTCCGGCCATTTCGCCGCAAATTGATAATGGCTTTCCGTTGTCCCGTGAAATGGTGATAGCGTTCTTAATGATCCGCAGAAACGCCGGTTCAATAGGATTGTACAAATAATTGACTTTGGAATTATTGCGGTCGGCGGCGCTCAAATACTGGATGAGATCATTGGTGCCTATTGCCGCGAAATCAATTTCCTTCATGAACGTGTTCATTTCGAGGATGGCAAGCGGCACTTCAAAAAGCACTCCGCAATGCGGCACCTTGAGCCCTAATTTATTGGCCACATGCACGATGAACGCCTTCGCGTCCTGCCATTCCTGCAAGGTCGTAATCATGGGGAGCATGATCGAGTAGCTCTGTTTTTTTCCAGCCTTCATGATCGCGGCAACCTGGGCCTCAAAAAGGTCTTTCCGCTCCAGGAGTATCCTTATGGCCCTCCATCCCATAAACGGATTATATTCGGGGGGCATGTCAAAAAAATCGGGAATCTTATCGCCGCCGATGTCCATGACGCGTATGACGCAATGCTTGCCTTCGACCTTTTGGAATATTTTTTCATAGTACTGATATTGAATTTCTTCCGTAGGGAATTTTTTCATGCTTGACAGGAGATATTCCGTCCTTACAAGGCCTATTCCGTCCGCGCCGTATTCGTTGGCTTCATCGACGTCTTCGGGAAGCGAAACATTGGCAAGAACTTCGATTTGTATCCCGTCTCTCGTATACACGGGACGGCGCCATTTGACCTTGAGTTTTTCAAGTTCATTATGGAAAGTTTTCTGTTTGGAAAATTTGCTGACTATCGCCGGGTTGGGCCTGACATAGACCGTAGCCTTATCGGCGTCCACGAAAACCTGTTCACCCGGATAAATATGCTTCTGAAGGTCGCGTATATCGGAAACAACCGGGATCGAATAAGCGCGGGCCAGAATGGCCGCGTGCGACGTCCGACCGCCGCTAGCGCTGACCACCGCCTGTATTTTCGACTTATCGTACGACAAAATGTCCGATGGGGTGAACATTCGTAAAACGATGAGGACGACCGGCTCCAAAAAGGTCTTTTTCCTTCCATCGTCCTGGTGCAGATAGGATATAAGTTTTTCACAGACTTCAACGATGTCGCCGCTGCGTTCCTTCAGATAAGGTGTCCCGGAGGCATTGAAACGAGAAACAAAATCATTGAGCACGAGCCTGATGGAGGTTTCCAGGTCAAAAAGCTTGGTGGAAATGGTCTCAACGACCTGTCCGATAAATGACGGATCATCGAGGATCTGCTCGTAAATCCCCGTAATGGAGGTTTGCAGCGCGGGGGCGGGCATCGACGGGCCCGGCGCGCTCAATGCCTTATATTCCCGCTTAGCCTGTTCGCGCACGGCGTTGAACAGCATGATCTGGTCGCCGACGTCCTGCCGCGATATCGACACCTTTGACGGCAACTCAATTCCCTTTCCAATAAAATAGGCGCTGCCGATCCCTTTTCCCGGCACGATGGTTATGCCGACCAATTTATCTTCTTTTTTCATGAAATTCCATGGTTAACGCAACGAATTAATTATGATAATATAAATGCTCGGCGTTGACAAGGGCAAAAATAAATAAAATGGGGATTACTTCGGAATAACATTCCAGATATCGCGGGCGTATTCGGCGACAGTCCTGTCGATGGAAAACCAGCCGCTCCGCGCGATCGTAACCACGCTCCTTCGCAGCCATTGGGACCTGTCGGAAAAGAGCGCGTCCACATTGTCCTGCTTTTGAACGTAATCATCAAAGTCGAGCAGAACATAGTATCGGTCGGAATCCTTGAGGGTTGAAAGGAGCGGATTAATCGAGAGCCCGTTTTGAGACGTTTTCTTTAGTCGGTCTTCAAGGACTGAAAACGCCGCGGAAAGACGTTTGTCGGCGTTCAGCACTTCGTAGGGCTGGTACCGGTTGAGGGCCGGCAGTTCCTCAATGCTCTTGCCGAATATGACCATATTGTGCGGGCCAAGGCGCTCAATCAGCTCCAGGTTTGAACCGCCTTTACTTGCGAGAATAAGCGCGCCGTTGATGGCGAACTTGATATTTCCGGTTCCGCACGCTTCCTGCCCCGGTGTGGCTATCTGTTCCGAAATGTCCGCCGCCGGTACGATTTTTTCCGCCATTGAAACGTTGTAGTCGGGAAGAAAGACGACCTTTATTTTGTCCGACACCGAGTCATCATTATTGACGATGGATGCCGTAATATTGATGAGTTTTATGATTTGTTTGGCAAGCTGATCGGAGGGGGCGGCCTTGCCGGCAAAAATATGGACCCGCGGGACCGCGATTGACTCTCCGTTTTTTATGCGAACGTACTTGGAGAGAATATTGAGCACATGCAGCACCTGGCGTTTATATTGATGGATCTTCTTACAATGGGCATCAAAAAGCGCTTCCGGCTGGACATCAACGCCGCATTGTTTTTTAATGAACAGCGCAAGGTTTTTTTTCGCGGAATACTTAATGGCGGCAACGCGGTCAAGGAAATCTTCCTGTTCCGCAAAAGGTTCCAGTTTTAAAAGGCCCAAGGGTTTTCGCATCCAGCTATCGCCGATCGTTTTATTTATGAGCTCGGCCAAAGGCCTGTTTGCGGAAAGCACCCACCGGCGATGGGATATGCCGTTTGTTTTATTCTGGAACTTGTCAGGATATATCAAGGTGAATTCCGGAAAAATATTTTTTTTCAACATGTCCGTCTGCGAATTTGAAACGCCATTGGCCGCAAACGAACCCAGCAGCGCTAGATTGGCCAGCCTGACCCTTTTGACCTCGCCTTCCTGTATGACGGAAATTTCCCGCACCAGGTCTTCCC
The DNA here is from genome assembly GCA_049684795.1 of Chitinivibrionales bacterium. GTDB lineage: Bacteria > Fibrobacterota > Chitinivibrionia > Chitinivibrionales > FEN-1185 > JBAVGL01. The sequence goes on from JBAVGL010000423.1 coordinate 8,165, forward strand.
TGTTACCCCAGCGCGCGCGCACTTCATCGAGATGATTCTGGTTTATTTCATAAATGATTTCCATGTGCCGGGGAAGCACTTGGGTCATCAGATACACAGGCCATGTTTCAAGCCCCTCTTTGGAAACTGCGGCGCTTGTATAGGCAAATACGTTTTTCGTGATGTTCCATGCCGTTTTCCAGGGGATATTTTCTCCGTCAACCAACAGCCTCATCAGTTCGGGAACTGCCAGGGTGCAATTGGTTCCCGTCAATTGAATAACGACCTTTTTGTCAAAGTCCGTCATGCTGCCGTTATCCCTCTTAAAGCGCCTTACAATATCGAATAAGGAGGCCGCAACAAGAAAATAGTGCTGCTTCAAGCGCAACTCGGTGGCCCGCAGAACGTCCTCCTCGGGAAAAAGGACCTTGGCAATGGTGCCGCTCCGCGACAGGTCTTCGCATGCCCGGAGGTAGTCGCCATGATTGATATAATCGGAAAGAAACTCCTCCGACGCCCTCGATGCCCATAAACGCAGGGTATTGACCGTGCGGTTTTTGTACCCCGGAACCGGAAAGTCATAGGGTATCGCCATGATTTTTTCGTTTGCGTTCCACACTCCGGCCATCGGATTATCCGGCCTGTTGGCCCGCTCGCACTTGCCGTAAAAGCTGATCTCGCAGCGATATTCTGGCCGTATGATTTCCCACGGGTGGCCCTTATGCAGCCAGTCGCAGGGTTTTTCGACCTGCGCGTTGTTTTTTATTTCCTGTCGAAAGGCCGCGAAATCATACCGAAGGCCATAGGATGTGCCGGCAATCCCAAGTGACGCGATTGCGTCCTGCATGCAAGCGACCAACCTGCCCTTGCCCCCATTTCCCAAATCGAAGGAATCTTCCTGCTCGTAGATATCTTCAAGCAGAAAACCGAGTTTCGACGCGTGCTCGAGGACATGTTTTTCCATATCGAGGTTAATGATGTTCTGCTTGAGATTGCGGCCAAACATGTGTTCCATTGACAAAAGATAGACCCGCTTTACGTTTTCATTGTGATAACCGTTTTGGGTCTCGATCCAGCGGTCGATCATTTCGCTTCGCACCGCATACGACAACGCCATGAATTTATCATAGCTCGTGGCCGTGAGATTATCTTTCGCGAGGATAAACCTGAGGTAGCGGCTGTATGATTCTTTTATCGGTTCCATTGTTTTAAACGGACATTATCGTCCTGTTCCTTTTTTAACCCACAAGGATAAGTCTCTGTATGCAGGAATTATATGCGCTGGACGCGTATATAATTCAGCTACAGAGACTAATGAATAAGCCCGCGGTTAAAAAATACTAAAAGCCGATAAACGACCCCGTTTAACGGTCTTCTTTTTCAAAGGCTTATCAACTATATGGTATACCAAAGGAAATCAAAATGCAAGGACTAAATAAAATAACAGTGATATTTATGCAACCTGTCTATGGCAGACAAATTGCTTCACGCTCTGCGAAATCTCACGGTAAATGAAGCAGCCCAATGGAGATGTTCCAAATGTGATGGAACCAATAGCTTTTAGATTTTCTCCCCACTGCCAACACCGTAATTTATTTTTAAATGCAAGATATCGTCAAAGTCCGGTTCTTAAGAGTTTGAGTCTTAGATTCTTTAAAATCTATAACTTATTATTAGTACAATAGGTTACAAGTCTTCTGGAGGGGTGGCCGAGCGGCTTAAGGCAACGGTTTGCTAAACCGTCGTATGGGCTTATACCTGTACCGAAGGTTCAAATCCTTTCCCCTCCGTTTTTTTATTTTATAGGCCCGCGCTGCTTCTGGCAAGTTCAAGCTGCTTTTTGTGAAATGCCATCGCTCCCCTCAGGTACGAAGAACTATCCGGAGTTTTCGTTTTATCGAATTCAAATGAAGTCACGACGATCCCTGGCGCAACGGCCTTACCGTCACAGCTGAACGTGGCCCCATTGAATGCATTTTGCAGCCTCCTGAGGACGGCCTGCGCGCCCGCCTCGTCCGTCATGGGAAGTATGATAAAAGGAAGGTCATTGGAAATCTTCCCCATGACGCCGATAAGGTCGAGGTCCCGAAGCATTTTCTTTGATATGTTTAAAATACCGGGAATGATCTGCGCCGTCTCTTCTGGGGTTATCATGTGCAGCTTCCCGTTTTCCTTCTTTGCATATACACCAGATATCATGAGCGTGGAAAAAGGGGCGTTATAACGCAGATATAATTTAATTTCATGTTCCAGAAAAAATATCGTGGCCCGTATATCGAAAATTCCCTTGGGAAGTTCATATCCCCGGTATTTCTGCGTCAAACGGCGCCGGACCTCCTTCATTACCGGTTCCTGCAAACCTTGACTTTTAAGCTTATTGAGAAGCTCATCTTCAAAGCGTCTGATGGCGGTTTTGTTCCCCTGTCCGGTTTCGGCGCCCGGTGTCTGAGTTTGGCCGGCAAGTTTTTGACTGACCCGCTCCACATAATCCGTCAGAAGCGTCGAAAGCTGCTCGGTGTCGGCGTTCGAGCCTTTCCTGATTTCAGAGGCCAGTATTATCAATCGCGCGGCGTCCTCAGGGTCGGATTTGATGCCGCTGATGACCTCATCCACCGCGACGCCCATTTCTTCGGATGCCGAAGCCAGCACATCCACCAGGTCGTCATTTTCAAGCTCATGGACTATGGATTTGACAAGTTGCAAATAATCGTTGAGCGACATGCCTTCGCTCATAAGACACGCCTTAAGGTGCGGCAGGAGTTCTTTCAATTCCTTTGTGTCCGGCATGATTCGACGGATGATCTGGGCAAGTCGTTTAATGGATACCGAACCGCTCCTGTACTCCTCCCGAATGAGACGCAGTACCGTTTCCCTGCTGAGCCGGTTCAGCTCTTCCGTGATGGAATCCGGAACGGCAAGCAGCTTTCCCGTGGTCTTGAGAACATCAAGCCCCTGGACAAGTTCCTGCCGAAGCTTATAGACCGCTTCCATCATATCGTTTGTCGACGGAAATTTCTTTTCGGCGTCACCGCTGTGCACCTGGGCATTAAGCGCCTTTATCTGTCCTGTAACATACTCAAGGCCCCGGTCGGTTTCATGCGCCGGTAAATTAACCAGATTGCCAACCGTTCCTTTAGGATCATCAAATAGTTGTTTCAAGGAAAACAGGGACGCCAATTCCCTGAGCACAGGAAAGTTATCAGGATTTTGAGGATTGGCCCCAATTCCGGAAGTTGACAACCGACCGGCCTCATCGATGAAAACGGCCTCATTCGCAGGAAGGCCTTTATCATGGTCAGCCATGCGAAGGCCGACCCGCGCTGAAGGGCCGGGGTGGAACTGAGGCGGCGGAGATGAGGATAGTATTTGTTTGTCTACAACTGCTTCATCACCCGTAACCTTTCGATAGGTCACATAGTTAAGCCGGATTTTTTTTACCTTGTTGGCCGCCAGGCTTTTAATCATGACCTCTACCGACGGGGACTCTTGAAGGTCGCCAATCATTCGCATGAAGATGATTACTTCGTCCTTGAGCACGCCCTTTTCAAAAGTCACTGACTGCAAATCCGCCTTTTTAAAATAGCTTGCGATACGCCGCTGGTTTACCGCTTTATCAATAGGCCAATTTTCAAAAAACACCGATTCGTGTTCGACGGAAAGCGTGAGCATTTCCTTGCCTTCAAGCATGCCGGACAAGTGTGTAAAAAAAGGAACCGCATTGTCAATGGTGGTCTGATGACCGCCGCCATACAGCAAAGCGCAGTTGAACGCCAGATTGAACGAACGCGCCAGCTGATCGGCCTGTTTCTGGTTAAAGGGCGCGGAGCGTAAAAAGGGGTCTTGGTTCATAGGATCGGACCTGATGCCTGTCCGGAACTGCGGAACATATTGAAACGACGGTATTTTTTTAAATCGTCAATGAAATCACTGCACGTTGCATAGCGGTTTTCGGGATCGGGTTCAACGGACTTAAGAACTATTTTTTCAAGTTCCACGTCCATTTCCGGCGAGACCTGTCCCGGTTTTTTTGTAAAAAAACTTTCGGGAAGATATTTCTTGCGTTCGATCATCTGCATGGCATTTTCCTCTTGTATCGGAAGGGACCCGACAAGCATTTGAAAAAGGATGACACCCACTGAATAAATGTCCGTCCGCGCATCGGTCATTGCGCCCGACGCCTGTTCAGGCGACATATAGAGCGGCGTTCCAACGATCTTGCCCTGAGACAGGTATTCCGCGGCAAATATGCGCGCTATCCCGAAGTCGGCGATAAGGGGCCTTTTCGAGCGGGTTTCAACGAGTATATTCGCCGGCTTGACGTCCTGGTGGACAACGCCACCCTCGTGGGCAAAACCAAGGCCGTCGAGGACCTGGGCGACAATGTCAAGGGTTTCCGCAAGCGGGACCAACCTCTTTGAAGGCAAAGGATGGTTGAGATTACGCTTGATCATGGCCCGTAAATCCCCGCCCTCCACCAGTTGCATTACCTGGAAGTAACAATCGTCCGATTCCCCCATTTCATAAATGGGAATGATGTTAGGGTGGTTGAGGACCGCCAGGGCTTCGCCCTCGTCCCTGAATAGCTGCCATGCCTCCCCCGTGCTGGCGCGCGATTTGAGGAGCACTTTGACCGCAACCTGGCGTTTGAGGGATTTTTGAAACCCCGCAAAAACCACGCCCATCACCCCGCGACCGAGTTCCTTGACAAGAGCAACATTGCCCAGTTCCTTCCCGACAAAAGCGGTCCAGTCAAAATCGGTAAGCTCTTGCATAATTGATGTCGCTCGGTTCGACGCTTCGGCCACGCTCGGCGAAACGCTTTACTCACCGAGCGTTTGAAAATATCGCGCCCTGAGCCTGCCGAAGCGGCAGCGCAGGCAGGAAGGGCTGCTATACAAGACTTTGTTTGCGAACTGATTAATAATTATAGAATAATATATTCAAAAAAACGATGAGTATCTGAATTTCTGACTTCTTTCCGATTGGTCCTGTTTTTCTCCGGTGCTTGCCTGTAGGTAAGTTACTCTAAGTCTGAAGTATCTACGCGAAACGCTTGCCGAAGCGGCAGCGCCTAAAGGCCTTATAAGGATGACAGTGTCATTCTTAGAACAGCAGGCAGGCGCATACAATTCAGTCAGAATAACTAATGGCGTCAACGGGGCAGTTCGTTTTGGCTTCCTGGAAGTTTTCTTTTAATTCCGCCGGGACCCGGTCGACAATTGTGCCGGCGCCATTATCGTCGGTCAATTCAAACACCTCGGGACAATAATCAACACACAGCCCGCAACCAATGCATGTTTCCTGATTTACCTTTGCCTTCATAAATGACTCCTTAAAACCCGGACGATGGCGGGTTGGCAAAATGTAATAGGTTGTCTAATAATATACTCATGGTCGTATTGATTTCCGGTATCCGGTCAAAATTTGACCGAATCGCTTCAGCCTTCTGCATAGACGATCCATCATGTATTTCATTGCCGCAATTATCTATCAATGCCGTGATGCTTTCAGCCGTCGATTCACAATGAAATTGCAACCCCATCACATGGCCGTCGTAAACGAAAGCCTGGTTTGCGCATGCTTCGCTCATGGCAATATGCAATGCGCCACGTGGTATGTCAAATGTATCGCCATGCCAATGGAACGCGATAAAACGGTCGGAAATTCCGTGGAATATCCCTGTTTTATGAGCGTCACCGGATAATGTTACCGGGAACCACCCTATTTCCCTGGTTCGGTTCGCATACACCTTTGCGCCCAGAACATCGGCGATAAGTTGCGCGCCAAGACATATTCCAAGGATTTTTTTATTCGCGCGTATCGCCCGTTCAATGCATTTTTGTTCATCGATAATCCATGGAAACACCCGTTCATCGTGCACGCCCATGGGCCCGCCCATTATAATCAACCAGTCGAAATCATCGGGTCCGGGAAAGGGGTCTTTCTTATATATTCGCGTGCCGGAAATCAAAAACCCCTTGTTTCGGGCATATGCATTAATACAGCCAATACCTTCAAAAACGACATGTTGAAAGTAATGCAAACGCATCATGAAATCAACTTCTCATGACGCTGCGCGATGGCATCGGCCAGTGCATTGAGCGATACATAGTCATTCTCCCGCGGAAGCCCCTTGCACAAGACCGGAGAAATTACTTCCACCTTCAAATTGGGGATGAGGGCCGCGACCTGTTCGATGGCTTTGCTGCTCCATCCGTATGAACCGATGATCGAGGCGAACTTGAGCTTAGGACGCAAGGCATTGACAAGATGCGCCGCATATGAAACCATCGGGTGAGGTCCGACGTGAACGGTTGGAGTTCCTATGACGATGGTCGCCGCATCAACCAGGGAAATGGCAACTTTGCCGATATCGGTGACCGACAAATCGAACTGAGCCACTGAAACGCCCCGCTGGGACAGCCCGGCCGCCAGATGTTCGACCATGGCGCGCGTGCTGCCGTGCATCGATATAAACGGAATTATGGCTTGGTTTTTCGGTTCTTCAGACGTCCAGTCTTTGTAGGCATCGATAATAAACGATGGCTTATCATAGACCGGTCCATGACTCGGGGCGATCAGGTCCAACGGAAGGGCCTGGACCTTTTCAATGTTTTTTCTGACTGTGGGGCGAAACGGCATCATGATTTCAGCATAATATCGCTTCGCGGCCTCATAGACCCGTCCGGCGTCGGTTACATATAAATCGCTTGTCGCCAGATGGGAACCGAAGAAATCACACGGAAAAAGGATGCGATCTTCCACGAGATACGACACCATTGTTTCCGGCCAATGCACCCACGGAGTATACAGGAATTTAAGGGTCTTGTCGCCAAGCGTCAGCGTTTCGCCGTCGTTAACGACATCGACCCTTTCCGCCGGAATATGCAGGTGATCAACAAGCATGTCTTTACATTTAGGACTTACCACGGCACGGGCGTTTGCATATTTTTCCAGGACGAACCCGATGCTTCCCGAATGGTCCTGCTCGGCATGGTGCGCGATAACGTAATCGATCCGCGGAACATCCTTCAACTGGCGCTTAAGAACATGAAGCATCGCCGGATCGACGGTGTCAAGCAGGGCCACCTTTTCGCTTCCTTCAATAAGATAACAATTATAGCTTGTCCCATCAGGCAAGGGAATAAGTGAGTCAAAAAGCCTTCTGTCCCAGTCTGTTGCCCCTATTTTATAAACGTTGTCACGCAGTTTTCTTTGATACATTGCAGCCTACCTTTCTTTCAGGTTAGAAAAAATACTTTGATTGGGTGAGTTATCCTGCCTTTTCGCATTCTTTAGCGAATGCACACCATTGAAAACATGATTGTGACCGGCAATCTTCGGAATGACCGCATGCACCGCAGCGGGCGGTTTTGTCCGTGGAAAATATTTCCATATCGTTTCCACAGACTTCGCATTTTTTAATGGACAGCGTCGAGGTACGCCGGGAATCGGCTCCGGGACATCGCTGCATCATGAAATCACCTTTCCCATTAAGAAATATAAAACAATATTATCTGCTTATTAAAAAATGCAATGCTAATATTATGAAGCAATTTCTATACCCATTTCTCGCTTAGAATATCACCCTCAATTCCCACAATAACCGATTTTATGGGGATTTTGCGCGACGCTTTTTCCACAGCTTGCCGCGCAAGCCGCAGAAGTCCGCTGCAACAAGGCACCTCCATGGTCATTACCGTAAGCGTGTTGATCAGCGCTTTGTCGATGAGATCCGCCAGCTTTTCGAGGTAAATTTCCTTGCCCTGGTCAAGTTTAGGGCAGGCTATGGCAATCGACTTTCCCTTAAGCCATGCGCTGTGAAAATTCCCCAGAGAATAGGCAACGCAATCAGCGGCCAATACTACGTCGCTCTTTTGAAAATATGCGGCCATCGGCGAAATTAAGTGCATCTGCACGGGCCACTGCCTGAGCTCTGAAGATTGCGCGCTTGTCATGCCATTTTCCGGCGCAGCCGGCTTGGAGAAGGACCGCGCTCTGCTCCCCGGACACCCTTCGCCATGCTCGTGCATTACAGACTTCGCTTCGCTCGGAACTTCAATATTGTTTTCCTTTAAATATGCTTCCGCTTGCTTAACATAGTCTTCCTGCTTATGGAACTTTAAATGATCAAGATGCGCCTTGATCACGTTAGGGCCTTGCCTGATCACGTTGCTCATGACCTTGCGTTCATTATAATCCTCCGCCTCGCGCTCTTCGATGGTAATAGCGCCCTCAGGGCAGTGTCCGATACAGGCGCCCAGGCCATCGCAGAACAGGTCACTCAGGAGGCAGGCCTTGTTATCGATTATTTGAAGCGCTCCTTCCGGACAATTAGGGATGCATTCGCCGCAGCCCGTGCATTTTTCCCTGTCGATGGTGATTATGCTTCTTTTCATGATTGTGCCCTTTGCTAAAGAGTTATTTTCGTTCTCTATAATAAATATGCGTCATTTTTGATTTTAATTCCTTGACCTGGATCAAGAAACATGTTTTTTTATGTTCATCCAAGAAAAGGCTGATTCCATGGACATTGGATTTTTGCTCGAGCAATCCGAATTTTTCAAAGGTGTTTCGTCCAAGAGCAAACAGGCCATCGCGGCGATCTGCATTAGAAAAACCCTGCGCAAAAACGAAGCCATCTTCAGCGAAGGCGAAATCGGGCAGTCGCTCTATTTACTTGCGAGCGGTAATGTACGGATCTTTAAATCCACGCCCGACGGGAAAGAAACGGTCATTAAGGTCATCGGGCCGGGCGAACTGTTCGCCGAGGTCGTCCTCTTCGAGCGCGATGTTTATCCCGCGAGCGCCGTTGCCCTTGCAAACGGAGTCGTGTACCTGCTTCCTAAACGTCAATTTTACGAATTATTAAGCGACCGGGACTTCCGCAACGATTTCATACGTATGCTGATGAAAAAGCAGCGCTATCTCGCGGACCAGCTCCACTCTCTTACGTCGTATGACGTTGAAGAACGGTTCGTCCGCTTTCTGGCGGAGCACTATGGCACGAAAGACGAATACCGGATCCTTTTGACAAAAAAGGACCTCGCCTCGGCGATCGGGACCATTCCCGAAACCCTGTCGAGGTTGCTGAACCGCATGCAGCGCGAAGGGAAAATATCGGTCAAAGGGAAAATTATAAGATTTAAAAACGGGTTCTGGAAGAATCGAGGTATGTCATGAATGGTAAATCCGATCGCAGGACAATAAAATATGCCGCCTTCCTACGTGGCATTAATGTTGGCGGGCATAAAACGGTCGTGATGGAAGACCTGAAGAAGGCCTTTGCATCTCTCGGATTTCAAAACGTTAAAACAGTGCTTGCAAGCGGGAATGTTCTTTTTGAAGCGGGCATGGCAAACCCAACGGATCTTTCACGACAAATCGGGGCATATTTAGAAAAAACATTCGGTTTTGAAATCGGGATTGTGGTTCGCACAATCGATGGAATTCAACAATTAGTCGATTCCCAACCTTTTAAAAATATCAGTGTAACTCCCCAAATAAGGTTATACGTCACCTTCACTTCTGAAAAACCAAGAAGCGCGTTTAAAATTCCATTCGAGTCTCCCGGAAAAGGATTAAAAATTCTACGATTTGCCAATGGCGCCGTGTTAAGCGTGGTTGCACTGTCGGCAGGCAAAGGAACAATCGACCTTATGGGAGTTCTTGAAAAAGAATTCGGCAAAAATATTACGACAAGAAACTGGAATACAATTATAAAGATGGTGGAAAATTCATACGGAGGAAGGATAAATGAAATCAAATATCCCAAACAAAATGAGCTCATCTCATAAAAGCGCCGGAACAATGCCCGTGCTTTTTCTGGGCCATGGTAGTCCGATGAACGCCATTGAAGAAAACGAAGTTGTTGTGGGATTCAGAAACATCGGTAAGAATATTCCAAGGCCGAACGCCGTTATATGCGTTTCCGCGCACTGGGAAACAAGCGGGACCTTCGTGACGGCGATGGAAAAACCAAAAACCATCCATGATTTCGGCGGTTTTCCAGAAGAATTGTTTGCGGTGCAATACCCTGCTCCGGGCAGCCCGGAATTGGCTGAAAAAGTAAAAAATATCATTAAGAAAACCAAAGTCAGCCTGGATGAAAAATGGGGGCTTGATCATGGTTGTTGGAGCGTGGCCAAACATCTTTACCCTCATGCCGATGTTCCAATACTACAACTGAGTTTGGATTATAATCAAACCGCCCAATACCATTATGAATTGGCAAAAGAACTTTCATCACTCCGTGAACAAGGCGTGCTGATTATCGGGAGCGGCAATATGGTCCATAATCTCGGAATGGTCGCGTGGGACAGGCTAAACGCCACGGAATACGGATATGATTGGGCGATTGAGGCAAACGAAAGAATGAAAAGATTTATTCTGAATGGAGACTATCAATCGCTGATTAATTACCAGTCGCAGGGAAGCGCATTTAACCTGGCTGTCCCGACTCCAGAGCATTTTCTGCCCTTGCTCTATGCTTTGGCTCTGAAAGAGGAAAATGAAAACGTAAACTTGTTTAACGACAAATGCGTGGCGGGATCTTTGTCAATGACGAGCTTGAAAATCGGATAAATAGAATTCCTTATTTTTGTTTTACTGCGTCTTTCAATTTTTGCAATATGTACCTTGCGCCCGCAAAACCCGGATTTTCTTCAAGAACCGCCGTGAGCGCGGAAATAGGCTGAAGCAGGTCTTCC
>JBAVGL010000424.1:0-28633 GCA_049684795.1 Chitinivibrionales bacterium
CATTCGGCATGATCGAGTACCGGCTTGACGTCGACGAAGAAAAACACCTTCTGACCTCTTATAACGAGCTGCCGCAACATAAGAATGTCCGGTCGATCTTCAGCCTGAAAAATGAATTGATAAAAGATTACATAACCTGGATGACCTCGGAGTATAAAGGGTATAAAATCCTGCCTAGAGAAGTGAGGAAGTGGTTCGAGCATGAAGTGGCCCCGAATAAAAATGAGATTGCCGTCCCCCTTGAGTACCGGCCTTTCATGCTTGCCGGCGAGGAGTTCAATAAAAAATCCAGGGAAGTCGACGCGCTTTTAAAGGAAGATCCTGCTTCATGTCCCGAAGGCGCGCTTCTGGGCGGCAGCGTTTTGAGCTATCAGAAAGGCAAATTCGAACGCTGCCTAGAACTGCTCAAGGCAGTGATCGCCAAAAACCCGGGACATTTGACCGCGCTGTATAATGCCGGCCAGGCGTGTGTCAAGCTCATGCGCAAACAGGAAGCCATCGATTATTTCAATGACTATTACAAGCGCAATCCCCAGAGCTGGTGGGCCAGCGTGGCCACGGAGCACATCAGAAGGCTCCAGACGGGCCATGCTTCGTAGAAATACCACCTATTAACCTGCCTGAGGGCAAGTAAGAGTCTCTAAATTTGCCTTTACTACGCAGGAAGCGAAGTAAAGGCAAATAGACACTCTAATCGTGCACGCTGAGCTGCAACGACCCGCGCGCGAACACGGTGGCCTGGATGGCCTTGTCGGTAAGCCTCACGCCGCCCACGGTCAGCGAATCGATTGAGCCTGAAAGGAAAATGTTTTTCGACAGCTCCGAATTAGTGAGCATTTTCTGCGCCATGAGTTTCGTTTCGAGCAATTTGTCCTTGAGCGGGAACTTGAGATAGGGCTTGACGCTGTTGATGATGACGCCGTGCAACAGCCAATTGGCCGCTTTGTGCATGAAGTTTTTGGTTGAAAGGTCGAAATCAAGGTCTTCGATGGAGACCGTAGTCGTTGACGGATCGTACTCCGGCCTGCCGTACACGAACACCCGCCCCTCATACGACCCGATGAAATCCATGCAGATGAGGGCGTAGCCCTTGACCCCGGCCATGGTAACGTCCTTGACAATCACCTCCCTGCCCTTGCTTTTGAATTCCTGACCCACAAGCAGGCCGCGCAGCATCTGGGTGGCGGCCTCGTAGCTTATTTCGCTGTAAAGGTTGAGCACGAAGGAGGAATCGAGCGACGTCGGTATTTTGAATGCGGGCAAAGAATCGCATTTATGGCAGGACGGGCTGTCGGCGAAAAAAGACTCCACCACCGACTTGACGCCCACGGAGCTGATGATCATGCTGTCAATGCCGATAAACGGCGTCAGGTAAACTTCCCGGGGCGACAGCCTGAGCCATACGGCGGGGTCCTTCGAAATGAGGATCGGCTCCTGCATTTTCGACCACATGGGCAGAAGCATGGCCTTGACATTGCAGGCTTCGCATACCTGTTTGTCGATGATGGACGAAATGGTTTCTTGCTGGCTCGCCAGCAGCATGTCGGCGATGGGCCTGATCGGAATGGTAAGGAACCGTACCTTGACAACCGGGTCAGAAAGCCAGGTATAACCGTCGGAGCGGGTGATTGTCGACAGCTTCCAGGTCGTGTCAATAAGAAACCGCGAATGAAACTCCAAAGCAAGCGAAGCCTCGACGTCTTGATACTCGGTATGCGACAGTCCCAACGCGGCGATGGTAAATGAAAACTGTAGCCACAGGCGCAGGGGCACTGTGTAGTGCAATTCGTTGCCTTCCAGGCCGATTCTGATCGAATCGCCTTTCCACACCTTGATCTTGACGGGTTTAACCGCACCGAGTGAAAGCGTATCGCAACTATACAAAAGCCCGGAAAGCTGCTGGTTGAGCATCTGCTCGATGACGCGCGTGCGCATCCGAACCGGAATATTAATGACCGACGGCTCGGGGGCCACGGTATCGGCGACAAGCTGTTTATCGGGAGGGGCCGGGGTTTTATTTTCCGCTCCCGGATGCGGGGGAGCGCAGTATAAAAACAACCCGCTTGTTAAGAAGAGAAGCGGAGCGAGAATTCCTTGGGTCAATGCTGGAATGGATTTCATGATTTGTTCTTAACAGAAAACTTCAATTCTTCTCCGCTCGCGGACACTTTTATAGTCTCGCCTTCCTTTAATTCCCCCGCTACGAGCATCCGCGATATGGGCGTTTCGAGCAGCCGCTGGATCGCGCGTTTGAGCGGCCGCGCGCCATAAACCTGATCGTAACCGGTGGCGGTCAACAGCTTTTTCGCCGCGGTGTCGCTGGAAAATGAAATGCTCTTCTGTTCGAGCAGCGCGGCGAACCGCCCGAGCTGGAGATCGACGATACTGAGCAGGTTCTCTTGAGTCAAGCCATGAAACACCACGATCTCGTCGACCCGGTTGATGAATTCCGGCCTGAAATAATTCTTCAGTTCGCCGAGCACGGTGTTTTTAATGGTCTCATAATCCCTTCCTGCCGCGTCAACGATGTGTTGAGAGCCGATGTTGGACGTCATGATGATGATCGTGTTTTTGAAATTCACGGCATGGCCCTGGGAATCGGTCACGCGTCCATCGTCGAGGACTTGCAGGAGCACGTTGAAAATGTCCGCGTGCGCTTTTTCGATTTCATCGAACAGAATGACGCTGTAGGGCCTCCGGCGAACGGCCTCGGTGAGCTGGCCGCCTTCGTCGTAACCCACGTAGCCGGGCGGAGCGCCGATAAGCCGCGACACAGTGTGCTTTTCCATGTATTCCGACATGTCAATTCTGATCATGGCGTGCTCGTCGTCGAACAGGTTGAAGGCTAAAGCCCGGGCAAGCTCGGTTTTCCCCACGCCCGTGGGCCCGAGAAAAATAAAGCTGCCGATGGGGCGGCGCGGGTCCTTGAGGCCCGCCCTGCCGCGAAGCACCGCGTCGGCCACGGCGTCGACCGCCTCGTTCTGTCCGATGACGCGCTCATGCAGGTGCGCCGCAAGCGACAGGACCTTTTCCTTTTCGCCTTCCACGAGCTTGCTTACGGGGATGTGCGTCCACCGGGCCACGATCGCCGCTACGTCCTCCTCGTCGACCTCTTCCTTGAGAAGACGGTCCTGTCCGCTCTTGCTTTTGAGGGACTTTTCGGCGTCTGCGAGCTGCTTTTCGAGCTGGGGTATCGTGCCGTGCTGGAGCTGGGCCGCGGTCGTGAGGTCGTAGCCGCGCTGCGCTTTTTCGAGCTCGTATTTCGCCTGCTCGATTTTCTTCCGCAACTGCTGAAGCGAGGCGATCTCCCGCTTTTCGTTATCCCAGCGCAGCCGTAAGGCCTTCGCTTTTTCCTTGACGTCGGATAGTTCCTTCTCGATTTTCGCCAGGCGCTCCTTCGAGGCGGGATCCTTTTCCTTTTTCAGCCCGGTCATTTCTATCTCGAGCTGCATCTGGCGCCTGGCCGCCTCGTCGAGTTCGAGGGGGCTGCTGTCCATTTCCGTGCGCAGCACGGCGGCAGCCTCGTCGATCAGGTCGATGGCCTTGTCCGGAAGAAAACGGTCGGGGATATAGCGGTCCGACAGCACCGCCGCGGCCACGATCGCGTTGTCGCGGATCTTGACGCCGTGATGGTTTTCGTAACGCTCCCTGAGTCCCCGCAGGATCGAAATGGTGTCTTCAACGCTCGGCTGGTCCACGAGAACTGTCTGGAAACGTCTCTCGAGCGCCTTGTCCTTTTCGATGTGTTTCCTGTATTCGTCAAGCGTTGTCGCGCCGATGCAGTGCAATTCGCCGCGCGCAAGCATCGGCTTGAGCAAATTTCCCGCGTCCATGGCGCCTTCCGCGGCGCCGGCGCCCACGACCGTGTGGAGCTCATCGATAAACAATATGACGCTTCCCTGGGCATCGGCGACTTCCTTTAAAACGGCCTTGAGCCGTTCTTCGAATTCACCGCGGAACTTCGCGCCGGCGATAAGCGCGCCCATGTCAAGCGAAATGAGGCGTTTGTTCTTTAAACCTTCGGGAACGTCGCCCCGGATTATGCGTATGGCCAGGCCTTCGACGATCGCGGTTTTCCCGACGCCCGGGTCCCCGATAAGAACGGGATTGTTTTTCGTGCGGCGTGACAATATCTGAATGACGCGCCGGATCTCTTCGTCCCTGCCGATGACGGGATCGAGCTTGCCCTTCTGGGCCAGGTCGGTGAGGTTGCGCGAATATTTTTCAAGCGCGTTGAACGTGGCTTCCGGTTCGGGGGACGTAACGCGCTGGTTGCCGCGCACAGACTTCAATACGTCGAGCACCTTCGCTCGCGAGACGCCCGCCGAGGAAATAATGTTTCCGCAGTCTTGGTCTTTGTCAATCGCGGCCAGGAACAGATGCTCGACGCTCACGAATTCGTCCTTCATCCGGGACGCGATTTTTTCCGCTTCACTCAGGACCAGCGTAAGGCCGCGTGACATGTACGTCTGGGTAGCGCCGCTGCCCGTGACCGCGGGCACCGTGCGGAGCTTGTCCATGATGGCCTGCTGCATGGTTTGAGCGTTGACCCCGAGTTTTTCAAGGACCGTCTGGACTAGGCCGCCCTGTTGCATGCAGAGCGCGAGCAACAAATGCAAAGGGAGAATTTCCTGATGGTCCATTTCAACGGCGATCTTGTTGCAACCATTGATCGCTTCTTGTGATTTACTGGTTAATTTTTCCGCGTTCATCAAGGCTCCTTTTATTTTTGAATATATATTATTTTTTTAAAAGGAATTTTAATTTAGCAAAAGCCTTGGAAGGAGCTTGTATGAGAAATTTTATGGTACTTATCCTAATCATAGCTTCGGCAATCGTCATATACCTCTATTTTGCGCGGACAAGCTCGGTCCCCACGGAAGTCAAAAAGGTTTTAACGACGGAACAGGGAAAAGGACTTGATAGAATCACCCAAGTGCCCGATGCCGTGCGCAAGGCACTTGAAGAAAGTCGGAAAAGGGCCCAAAAGAAAACCGACGATGCGCTGAAAGATATTGATAAATAACCCTTGTTCCTTGATACATCACAAAAAATCAGGTTTGCCGGGTCCTAAAAAAGAAACCTGCCCCACTGCCTATGTCGTCTCATATATTTATATTCAATGGAGAGTCTTTGACGATTTATTTTTGCTGCAATTGGCAATGATGACTCAGGGCCTTGTCGCCCTTTAACGGGAAGAAAGCGCACAGCATGTTTATAGTCTCGATTATCGGCAGGCCGAATGTGGGCAAGTCAAGCCTGTTTAACCGTATCATCGGCAAGCGCGTCGCGGTGGTTGACGGTATGCCGGGCGTCACGCGCGACCGGCACTACCACGACGCCTCATGGAACGGCTGCAGCTTTGTATTAATTGATACGGGCGGTTTAGAGCACGCAACGGAAGAGGGCATGGCGCGTGAAATCGACAAGCAGGTAATGATCGCGTGCGAGGAATCCGACGTCATTCTTTTCCTGGTGGAGGCTGTCGTCGGTCCGACGAACCTGGACGGACTCATCGCAAAAAGGCTTCGAAAACATGATAAAAACAAGGTGGTCCTGGTCATCAACAAGGCCGAGTCAAAACAGGCGGCATTTGAATTGGGCGCGTTTTATTCGCTGGGCTTCGGGCCGGGGTTCGCCGTTTCCTCCCTTCATGGCAAGGGCGTGGGCGACCTGCTGGACCATGTGTGCGGGCTTCTGCGCAAAGTGAAAAAGCCCGCGGTAACCACCATCGATACGGACGGCTGCCTGAAGATCGCGATCGTGGGCAGGCCAAACTCCGGCAAATCGTCGCTGCTCAACAGGCTTGTCAAAAAGGAACGGATGATCGTGTCGGCCGCCCCCGGCACCACGCGCGATTCCATTGACACCGAAATCGACCACAACGGGACGCCCGTGGTGCTCATCGACACCGCAGGACTGCGCAAAAAAGCGCGTGTCGACGGCGATGTCGAGTACTATTGCAATATCCGGGCGCTGGAAAGCGTCAAGCGGAGCGACCTGTGCCTTCTTCTGGTCGACGCGGCGGACGGCATCCAGGAGCAGGATCTTCGTATTGTAAAGCACATTCAGGCGAACCGCAAGGGGTTTGTCCTGTGCTGGAACAAGTGGGACCTGGTTGAGAAAAACCACATGACCTTCGACCATCTCGCGGCCAGGACGAGAAAAACGTACCGGGAACTGAGGCATGTTCCCATGCTGTCAATTTCGGCCCTCACCGGCCAGCGAACGGCTCAGGTTCTTGATGTGGCATTGAGCGTTTATGCACGGATGACCGCTCGGGTTCCGCTCGACGGGCTTCGCGCAAAAGTAAGGGAGTGGACCACGCTCCATCCGCATCCTGTCACGGCCAACGAAGCCTTGCGGATCGTGTCGTGCGACCAGTTTGCCGCTCAATATCCGGTTTTCCGGTTTTTTGCGAAAAACGCCCGGAATGCCCGGGCGTCGTACAAGCGGTATCTTGAAAATAAGATTTATGAAAATTATGAGTTCGATGGCTGTCCGGTGGTCATTGAGTTCCATAACCCGCGAAGACCTTAAAAATAAAGAACCTTAAAAAGGAGCAGGTAGCCCGTGAACATCGGTATTCTTGGCGCCGGAAGCTGGGCGATAGCCCTCTCGGTGCTGTTAAAAAACCGCGGCCATGTCGTCAGGATGTGGGAATTCAACAAGGCCGACGCTGAAATGCTTGCTGTAAAAAGGGAACATCCATTAAAGCTGCCAGGCATCATCATACCGGACGAAGTCGTGATAACCAATGAAATCGGAGAGGCGATTATCGGAGCCGACTATGTCGTGTGCGTTGTCCCTTCGCAGACCATGCGTGGTACGCTTAAACTCATGGCCGGTTCGGTCGACCGCCCCTCAATTTCATCGGTAAAGGGCTGGATCATCGCATCGAAGGGGATCGAATGCGGGACGCTCAAGCTCATGTCGGAAGTGCTTACAGAGGAAGTACCTGGATTGACGGAAGATAAAATTGTCGTGCTGTCGGGGCCTTCGCATGCCGAGGAGGTCTCGCGCAACATTCCAACGACCGTGGTGGCGGCGTCCAAGAGCTTTAAACTCGCGGAGAACGTCCAGAAGGAATTTTCCACGGAGACGTTCCGCATTTATACCAACGACGACGTGGCCGGGGTGGAGCTCGCCGCAAGCGTCAAGAACGTCATCGCGCTGGCCGCCGGGATTTCCGACGGGCTGGGCTTCGGCGACAACACCAAGGGCGCGCTTCTGACCCGCGGCATGGTGGAAATGGTGAGGCTGGGCAGGAAAATGGGCGCGCAGGAGCAGACCTTTTTTGGCCTTCCGGGCATCGGCGACCTGATCACCACCTGCACGAGCCGACACAGCCGGAACCGAAGAATGGGCGAACTCATAGCCTCCGGCATCGGCCTTAAGGCGGCGCTTGGAAAAATGGTCATGGTCGCCGAGGGCGTTGAAACCACGAAATCGGTATACCTGCTCGCGAAAAAACATGGCATTGAAATGCCCATTACCGCTGAGGTGTATAAAGCGCTGTTTGAAGACAAATCGCCCCGTGAAGCGGTCAAGGACCTTATGCTCAGGCAGTTGAGACCGGAACGAATGTACTAGCCTTTTTCGGGCAGGTGCAAAAAGTATTTTATTGCACTTCCAGCAGTTTGTGTGATATACTGATATAAAACATTATAT
The DNA here is from genome assembly GCA_049684795.1 of Chitinivibrionales bacterium. GTDB lineage: Bacteria > Fibrobacterota > Chitinivibrionia > Chitinivibrionales > FEN-1185 > JBAVGL01. The sequence goes on from JBAVGL010000424.1 coordinate 7,672, forward strand.
TATATTACATTAACGCTTATGTCCGATTATAAGAAAACCTACTATTCCATCAGCGAAGTGTGCGGCAAAACGGGACTTGAACCCCACGTGCTTCGGTATTGGGAGACCGAATTCCAGCAATTGAGGCCTAAAAAAAACCGCGCGGGCAACCGCGCCTACCGCGACAAGGACATCGGAATAATACAATATATCAAATATCTTCTTTACGAAGAGCAATATACCATTCCCGGCGCAAAGAAAAAACTGCTGGAGACAAAAGATGACCTGCATCAAACGCAACTCGCCCTTGCCATCCCGGCAAAAAACGGCGACACCGCGGCCATTGCGCGGGAGTTGCGGGAAATTCTACAAGTTTTAAAGGCGTGAAAGAGCAAGTTTCGATGCCGTTGATTTTTGAATGGGACATAGAAAAAGCGCGCAGCAATCTGAAAAAACACAATTTTTCATTATGAAGAAAATGGAAAATGACCCCGACATTCTTGAAGAATATGATTTCAGTAAAGGTATTCGGGGAAAATACACGAAGCGATATGCAGAGGGGACGAATATCGTTGCAATTGATCCGGATATTTCGGAATATTTTCCAGATCAGGAATCAGTGAATTCATCGCTTCGATCACTTATGTCAATAATTAAAAGACGGCTTCCTAAAAGATCAGAGATACACCGGCGCGTAGTTATACACAAATAAGTTTTGAATTTTCTAAGTCGCAATTTTATTTAAAATAGATAATTTCGAGTTTGATTCTGCGGTTTATTTTCTTTTCTTCCCCTGAAAAAGCATCGGCCCTAACGCCTCCATGACGGAAAACGGCGACGTGTACGAATCGATGGAATAGTACTGGTACCAACCGCAGTTGCGTTTGCAGTTTTTCATTTCACGACGCAGCAGCCGGGCCTCTTCTCCTGTGAGCCACCGGGTCAGGTCGGTCGTGCGCAAATCGGGACCTTTTTTGCCGAGGATATGGCAGGGATAAAACAGGCGGCCGTCCGGGGCGATGATAATTGACGCGGAAGAACACCTGCCTTTTCTGAGCGCCGCAAAATAGCCCTGCGGCGTGTGGATGATAAACGGGTATTTCTTCCGTAAAGTAAGAACCATTTTTTCAAGCGCGTCGATGTCGGGGAACACATTGTTGGTTTTGTCCATATGCGTTGCGGGGATGATGACGATGTTGGCCCCGGCTTTGTGGCATGCCCTGACCTTGTCCTCAAGGCGCTCAATCGTGTCGGCGGTGACGACGGTCTGAACCGAAACCTGGGTGAGCAGTCGCGTTATTTCGGGCAGCGCCTCGAACAGCTCAAGATTACCGTGTCCTTCATCGATGGACACATGGAGAAAATCGATATACCGCGTGAATTTTTCCATGGGATAGTCGGTGATGTTCTTGACGCTGGTCGTAAAGAGCAGGTAAAAGCCGCATTTTTCCCGCGCATAAACAAGCAGTTCCTCGATATCGTCGCGAAGCAGGGGCTCTCCGCCCTCGAAACTCGTCATGAGCACCGGCGAGCGCGAGAGGTTGTCGAGAATAGCCTTGACATCAGCGGTTGATAAATCGGGAACCCTGTTGTCACGCATATTGCAGAACGGGCACCCGAAATGGCATCGTGAAGTTACCTTAAACGACGCGTAAAACGGAAAAACGGCCTCGTGCTTGACAAAATTACGCGCCAGCCCCCCGCATGTCGGCCCGTAATGACGTACAGGAAGCAGTCTCATCGGTCGCCTTCTTTGGCTAGTTCGACGCGGACGGGGGCTGTTCCTGATCTGTCAAGACCAATTTTATGCGCGGCCGCGCGCGACAAATCGATGATCCGGTTTTTGGCGTAGGGTCCACGGTCGTTGATGCGAACGACCACGGAGGTCTTGTTATGTAAGTTGGTCACTTTTACCACAGTGTTAAAGGGCAGCGTCCGGTGAGCGGCGGTAAGTTTATTCATGTCGAAACGCTCGCCGCTGGAAGTTTTTCTGCCATGAAATTTTGATCCATACCACGCCGCAATTCCTCGCTCGACAAATCTCCGTTGGTTTTTATTTATGATCGAAGGCTTGACATGGGCGGTTGAATGAAGCGGAACGGCGCCATAGCCGGCCAGGGAAAAGAGGGGAAGGAAAACCCAGGCATACGTAACGTTTAAGGGATAAAATGGTGCAAATCTTTTACGCACGTACATTTCTCCCGCTCGCAGAATGAAATGATGCTAGCAAGCACGGCGCCGGTTATCGAAGGGTCGACGAAATTTCCCGTGCCTACCTGGATCGCCCATGCCCCGGCGAGCAGGTATTGGAGCGCGTCGTTACCGCACATGATGCCGCCGACGCCGATGACCGGAATGGATACCGCGTGGCTGACGCTGTACACCATCGCTACGCCCACGGGACGGATTGCCGGACCCGAAAGGCCGCCGGTTTTTCCGGGAAGCACCGTGCATTTTTTCTGCACGTCGATGACCATGCCAACCAGCGTGTTGATGCACGAAACGGCGTCCGCCCCGCCGCTTTCGGCCGCGCGGGCGATGTCGGCGATGTCGGTAACATTGGGCGTCAGTTTTATAATGAGCGGCCTGTGCGTTCTTTCCCTCAAGGATACTACGAGCTCTTCAACCAGGATGGGGTCGGTGCCGAAGGCCATTCCCCCGTGCTTTACATTAGGACATGAAATATTGATTTCGTATCCCCAGACGGCGTGGCATTCTTCCAACCTGTCAAGCACCGAAACATATTCATCGCGCGTTGATCCCGCCACGTTCGGTATGATGGCGCACGGCAATTCCGAAAGGTACGGCATTTTTTCAGCAATAAACCGTTCAACCCCTACATTGGCCAGACCGATGGAGTTGAGCATGCCCGAAGGGGTCTCGACCATACGGGGAATATCGTTGCCCGGCCTCGTGTACAAAGTCACGGCCTTGGTGTAAATGGCGCCGATGCACGAAAAATCAATGAGGTTTTCGTATTCGCTTCCATACCCAAAAGTGCCGGAAGCGACGCCCACCGGATTTGAAAGATTTTTCGTTCCAATCGATATTGTCAAGTCCATAGGACCGTCGCGCTGTTAAAAACCGGGCCTTCCGTGCAGACCCGTGCATAGGGCGTTTCACCCTTGATTTTTATTGCGCACCCCATGCAGGCCCCCACTCCGCATGCCATGACCTGCTCGATGGACACATAACATTCGACCCCGTTTTCAAGTGCGAACTCGTGGCAGGCTTTCAGCATGGGTGTAGGGCCGCAGCAGAAAAGCGCCGAATCGTCGAGGAGGTCTTTTTTCAGGCTGGATAAATAGTCGACGACGGTGCCCTTAAATCCCGCGCTTCCGTCTTCGGTACAGAGAACGGAGCCGGACGAACCGGCCATGGCATTAGCGGGAAGCTGCGCTTTTGAACGGCAACCAAGCACCATCAGGGTCGGCGAATTCTGTTTATTCAGATACTGTTTCCAGAAGAAAATAGGGCCGAAGCCGGTTCCGCCGGCAACGAGAACGGTTTTTTTGCTTTTTTTAAAGCTGACGAATGAATTGCCAAGAGGGCCAATGACGTTTATCGGGTCGCCGGAAGTTTTTCCCGCAAGGATTTCGGTGGCTGGGCCGCACTTTTTATAAATTATGGACGTATTCCTGTTTTGAACATCGAAATTTGAAAATGCAAAGGGCCGTCGCAACAAGGGCGAGGTTCCCTCGGATACCCGAATAGTGCAGAATTGGCCGGGCAGAGGTTCGCTCGCCGCGCCGTCCATGACAAATTGCATTTCATACATGTTTTCGCAGCACGGCGAATTTAAAATAACTTTTGTCTTAAATTGTTTCATGCAATCTATAAATATAGTTGGTTTTTATTGCAAATGAGCAATTTCCGGTACTATTTTGCTGTATCTTTACTTTCTAAGGAGAAAAAAAACTTGAAACGAAAAAGCATGGTTTTTAAAGCGATTTTACCGTTGACCTGTGTTTTTATCATTGCCGGGCATCATGGCATCGAGGCGGCAAACATGGGCTTCGGCCAGGGCCTGGACCCGTCGACGCTCAAATTAAAAGACCTGGCTTCACAATCCCTTGGAATTAATCAAGGCAAAAACATGCCCGTTTTGTCTGCAAGCGCTCTTATCGACAATTCGATCGACCCCGATGCCTATTTCATAGGGGGCGGGGACGTGTTTTCCGTCCGCATCGTGGAAATGCCGTCAATCGAATATACGGCGGTCGTCGATCAGAATTGCAATGTGACGATCCCCGATCTGGGCCTTATAAAGCTTGGCAGAAAATCCTTAACAAACGCTCAATCGGCGATTGCCGATTTTGTCAAGTCGAAACTTAAAAAGCAATACGAAATCTATGTGTCGCTTACCAAAGGTAAAACCGCGGTGATTACCATTACCGGGGGCGTTTCGAACCCGGGAACGTTCCAGGTTGAAGGCACCACCAGGTTGCTTGACGCTTTGCGCATCGCAAACAATTTCCAGCTTCCCCCCTTTAATTACTTTGATTTCCGTGAAGTCGTTTGTGTAAACAAGGGCGTAGCGCAGTCCTACGATTTATTCAGGTTTCTCATGGTCAATGACCTGACGCAAAACCCCTATGTGTATCCCGGCGACAATATCCTGCTTAAAGTTTCCACTCACAACATTTTTATTTCCGGCGCGGTCAAAAACGCGTTGGGAATGATCCCCATCAAGCGGGGCGAACCCGTTGCCGATTTGCTGTCGCTGCTGACGCTTGACGCCTCGGCGGATTCGGAAAACATTATTGTTTCAAAATCAAATGAGCGCGGCAGGGAAGCTTCCGTGGTTTTTTCGCTTAAAACCCCCAGCCTGCTAACCTTGTCGGACCACGATATTGTTATCGTACCGCAGAAAAGCAATTATCCGCGTATCGACACGGTAAAGGCGTCGGGCGAGATCGCCCGCCCCGGCTTTTATCCGATTGTCTGGAAAAAAACCACCGCGCGAAACATTATCGAACAGGCCGGCGGCGTCACGCAGTTCGGGGCCCCGGCCCGCGCCTTCATCATCAGGCGGGGTAAAATTGCCGGAAGCGAAAACGTTTCGTCCGCGCAATTATCCATGAACGCGGCCCATAACCCCGCAAGTTCCGTGCGCCCTGAAGTGAGTTCCGCTCTTTCGCAAATGGCGAGTTCGAGCGATTACGCCATATTCCCCCTTGAAAGCGACGGGCGGGAGACCGTGCTTGATCCGGGCGATGAAATCGCGGTCCCCAAAACCGAAACCATGGTGTATGTCAGCGGCACCGTGCGCATGCCGGGGGCGTATCCCTTTGCCGCAGAAAAAGGGCCCGATTACTATGTCAAAAAAGCGGGTGGCTATACGGACAAGGCCGACCGCGACAATGTTTTTGTCATGATGCGTTACGCCGACGTGTCGCAAATCAGGGAAAACAACCGGGTCCAGGAGGGCGACATCGTCGTGGTCCCCGAATCGACTCAGTATAAATATTTTTCAACAATAATATATCCGATAATCATGATTGTTTTAACGGCACTCAACGTAACCGTAGCGACCTATTCGATTTTTCACTAGTCAGGAGCAGGCAGACCATGATCCAGACCATTGCGACATTTTTTAATTCGGGCGGGCGCTTCATGTGGGTGATCCTTATTGTTATGGCTTTGTCAACCGCCATCGTCATCGAGCGTATGATTTTTTATTTTATCGTATGCAGGGTAAATGCCGTCAGACTTGTTTCCGATTTGGCAAAAGCGCTTACAGCGGGCGGGACGGACGCGGCCCTTAAGGTGCTGCATAAGGGCGGCTCTCCGCTTAAGGTGCTCCTGCGGGTGGCCATTGACCGTTTCGGCGCGCAGATGAGCGTGGGTGATGTCGAAGAAGGGATCCAGGAGGCCGCGATAACGCAAATGCCGCGGATGACCGCCCGGCTCAATTACCTTTCGCTCTTTTCGAACATCGCCACGCTTCTGGGCCTTTTAGGGACCATTTCGGGGTTGCAGGCGTCATTCAGCTCCCTTGCTGCCGTCGAGGCCTCCAAAAAAGCCACCATGCTTGCTGCCGGCATTGCCGAAGCCATGAACTGCACGGCCTTCGGCCTGATCGTCGCCGTTCCCTGCATGGTCATGTATACGGTGCTCTACAATAAACAGCAGCAATTGACAAAAGCGCTCGACGAATCCGTCGTGAGGATCGTCAATTTCATGAAGAAATCAAAGGCATGAACTCCCTTTCCATAGCTAAAAAAAGCTTTGTCCCCTCCGACGCTCTGGAGTCGGAAATCGACATCGACGTGAAGCCGATGATGAACGTCCTGCTTATTTTGATCCCGTTTCTGGTTTCCGTTGCGGTATACACGAGGCTTTCCATCGTTGAAATGTCGCTGCCGCCTAATGTCACCGGCGCATCTTCTTCGCACAGCGGAAAACCGAAATTAAAGCTTACAGTGGTGGTTGGAACGTCGTTTGTTTCCATCACCTTCGGTGAAAAAATGCTCGATTCCCTGGCCACGACATTCGACAAGGCCCTCATCGGGAGCCACGGCGTTTCGACGGGACCAAAGGGTGACTATGCCTACGAGCAACTTTTGACGCGGCTTGACGCCCGCAGGAGCGCGGTTGACGAAAGAGGCGAAGTGATCGTGGCCGCGCGCGACAGCGTTTCATTCAAGTATGTGGTTCGCATCATGGACATTTGCAAAAAAGCCGGGTTTGCGAAGGTCAGCTTGGCAAGCGCGACGGAAAGTCCGAATTAAAAAAAAGGTAACAGGCAATGGGTAATAGGTGATGGCAACTGGAAACCGGTAACTTGTTTTATGTCTTCTTACCGCCAAACAAAGACCCTGTCCGAAGGCATTGACAACCTCACCGACACGTTCAAGCCTCAGATGACCTCGCTTATCGATATCCTGACCCTGCTCCTCGTGTTTCTCATCCAGAGTTTTAATGCCGAAGGCACCTTGGTCACGCAGTCGCCCGACCTTGAGCTTCCGGTTTCTTCGTCGAACAAATCGCCCGCCCCATCGCTTACCCTCGAAGTCACGCGCACCGACGTGGAAGCGGGGGGGCAAAAACTGGCTGCCATCGACTCCTTTAAATCGTCGAAAGACATGCTCATCGGCAATGTTTTCAAATGGCTTTTACGTGAAAAGTCCGTCGCTTTGGACGTTTCCGATACAGCCGCGCGTAAACCGATCATCATTCAATGCGACAAGGAACTTGAGTTTAATATTGTCAAGCGCGTCCTGTTTACCTGCAGCAAGGCCGGATACAGCGATTTTTCAGTTCTGGTGATCGAGGAGTAAGCCGTGTCCCGACCATCTCACAGCAAGAGCGCCTTCCTTGAAGATTTAGTGGCGCCGAACTATACGCGTTCCGGCAATAACGGCTTCGGTTTTGTTGTATTCTTAACCCTCGCGCTGTTTATCTGCGCTGGGCTGTATTTCAAGACCATCAAGCCGCGGGAGCGGGCGCTTTCCGAGCCGTCCGCGAAGATCGTGCAGACGCAATTTGTCATGGAGGAAAAAAAGGAAAAGCCAAAACCCCCGAAGCCCACGCCAAAGATTGAAGACGAAAAATCAAAGGAGCCCATCGACCTGACCCATGCGCCGGTTCTGGCGCAGAAGGTTGATGATGTTGTCAAGGATGCCCCGCCGCCCAAAGACCAGCAGGTCGTGCGCCGCGTCTACGGCCTGAGAAGGGTTTATTCAACGGGGCTTGGCGCCGGGGGCGACATGGCCGACGCGGTGATCGGCAAGCGGGGGAACACGATCAACACGGACGTCGACACCGTGACCGCAACGCAAGCGGACCTGAAAGGCAAACTTGTTTCCATCACGACCGTTACGACCGCGCCCCGCCTTAAGTCCGACGTAAAGCCGGAATATACAAAGGAGATGCTTGCCGCGAAAGTCGAGGGGGTAATCAAGGCGATTCTTACCATTGATGTTGACGGGCATGTAAAAGACGTGAAGATACTCAATGATCTCGGCTATGGCACGAGGGAAAGCGCCCGCGAGGCCTTCTTAAAATGGATATTTGAGCCAGCCAGGCGCGGCAATGAGCCGGTCGCGACCATCATCACGTACTCGATACGGTTTGTTTTTCTTGAGGGATAGGGAATTGATTCATGAAAATAGCCATTCTTTTTGTGAGCATGATGCTGGGTTGGAACGCATTTTCAGCCACGCCTGTCGCTCAAGCCGATTCCACGAAATCTTCTCCGTCTTCGGCGGCGAGCGCCCAATCGATCTCCGATACCATCGGCAAGGCGCGCGACAGCCTGCCGCCCATAGAAAAAATGCCGGAGCTTATAACATTTGTAAAGGCCCAGTATCCGGCCGATCTGGTCAAGAAAGGCGTTGAAGGCACGGTCGTGCTCGACATTATCGTGAACGACAGCGGCAGGGTCGACAGCGTTGCCGTTGTCAAGGGAATAGACCCGCGGCTCGATTCAAGCGCCGCGAAGGCCGCGCGCTCGTTCATGTTTTCCCCCGCGATCGCCGGGGGGAAACCCGTCGCGGTGCTCATGGAATACGCGTATCATTTCACCATCGCCGAGGCGGCCGCGGAAATCGCTCCGGTCGTCAACCTCACCGGAAAACTGTTCGAGCGCGGTACGCGCGCGCCGATCGCCAACGCGACCATTGTGGTAAATTTCCCCGACACGGCATCCGACCCGTCGATCAAGGTCCCTTTTGCCGCGTACCTTAAAAAAATCGGGGGCTTCAGCGGCCAGTATTTCCAGGAAGGAGCGGTGGTGACGACCACGGACTCTCTCGGGACGTTCAAATTCAAGTCCTTGCCCGCTGGCCCGGTTTCCATAAAAGCGGTTGTTCCCGATTATGAGAATTTTTCCGATACGCTGCATATCAAGCGCGGCGTGGCAACGGACGTCGTTTACCGTTTGCAAAGAATCGCCTACGGAGACAACGAAGTCGTGGTGTACGGCAAGGAGGAAAAAAAGGAAGTGGCGCAGCGGACGCTCACCTTGCAGGAAGTGCAAAACATTCCGGGGCTGGGCGGCGACGCGGTCAAGGTCATCGAGACGCTGCCCGGCGTGGCCCGCGTGTCGATTATTTCCAGCGACATCATCGTGCGCGGGAGCGCCTCGGGCGACACCAAATACTATCTTGACGGGATAATGATTCCGCAGCTCTTCCATTTTGGCGGGATTAAATCGACCTATAATTCCGACGCCCTGGCGAGCGTGGACCTGTATCCCGGCGGCTTTAACGTGGAATACGGCGACGCCGTTGGCGGTACCGTTGAAATAAAGGGCAGGCCCGCGAAAACCGACCGCTGGCACGCGGACCTCGACATGAACCTCATCGACGCGTCCGCGCTCTTTGAAGGGCCCATAAACCCCCAATTGTCCCTGCTCACCACGTTTCGCAGGAGCTACATAGCCGATGTGCTGACTTTTGCCATAAAAAAAATAGGCATTAACATCCCCTTCACCGTGGCCCCGTACTATTGGGACAACGTCACGCGGCTCGATTACCATCCGTCAAAAAACACGACCATGTTTCTGACGTTTTTTGCCTCGGACGACGAATTGAAATTCATCGTTCAGAACGTCAGGGGCGGAAGCACGGAAGTAAGCGACGCCGAGGACCAGCTTTCGGAATCCAACGCCTTTAAAACGCTCTTATACGGATACGATCAAACAATTTCGGGATCGCTCCAAAATGCCCTGCGTTTGGCGCTCACCAATACGAGCATGTCACAAAACATATTTTCATTCGACCGGGACCAGCGGGACATATACGGGTCGTATGTACGCGACCAGCTCAGTTACATGCGCAGCGACAGGCTCAAGCTCATGGGCGGCGTGGACGTTTCGCCCAATCTGGCCAAATATGGTGTTGCGGTGTTGGGACAAAACGGCGCGATAGCGTCCAATGGACAACTGTGGATATCCGACCTTGCGCTGTATGCGAAAGCCGAATATAAGCCTGTTGAGAAGGTCACCCTCATTCCGGGAGCGCGGTATGATTACTACACCGACATTCACCAGGGGGAGCCTTCGCTTCGCTTGACTGCCCGCTACGATTATATTCCCGGCCATGCCATAAAAGGTTCCATCGGCACCTATTCCCAGGACCCGCAACCGGTCGGACAAGCCGTTGATCCGGTATTTGGAAACCCGAATCTTCCTCCAACGCTCGGGACGCAATCGGTTTTAGGATACGAATATAAAATCACCGACCTTATAAATCTTGACGTTCAGGGATATTACAATACGCAAACCGATATCCCGGATCAGACCGATTCCCTAGTACCGATTACGCATAAGTCTCTAAACTTTTTGCCTGTTGAAAAAGGTAGAATGTACGGTCTGGAACTTCTCTTGAAACATAACCAAGGGAAACACTTTTTCGGCTGGGTCTCGTATTCGCTTTCAAAAAGCCTCCGTAATTCACCAATTCCGTATTCCAGGTCGTTCAATCCCGACACGTGGGACCCGAATTCCTGGTATTTAAATTCATTGGACCAAACCAATAATCTACAAATCATAGGGTCCTGGAAATTACCGTGGGCATTTGAAGCGGGGTTCAGATACCAGTATACTACGGGAAACCCGATCACGCCTAATTTAGGCTATACCGAACATATTTCACAGGATAATATGGAAACCGGCCATTATGACCAGCTTTCAGGCGCGCCCCGTTCCGACCGCATGGGGCCGTATAATCAATTGGATTGCAGGATCGCGAGGAAATTCACGTATGACAAGTGGATTTTTACCGCGTATATCGATGTGCAAGACGTCAGTTACTTCTGGTACAACAGCCCCTCAACGTACGAATACAGTTACGACGGATTCGAACGCCAGACCATCGGCGGCATTATTATTCCCTCATTTGGCTTGAAAGCGGAGTTTTAACATGCGAATTCTATGTATCGTCATGATGGTTTTTTGGGTTTCATGCACGAATTCCCTTCCAAAGTTCGCGGACATCCAAGCCGATAAAACCCGGCCCATCGCGATAGTCATCGATCCGGCCGAGGCCGCGCCGGGCGATACCGTGCATGTGCAATACATAGGATTTTCCCCGGATTCCGCGGCACTTTCCATGCATTGGACCGTTGCCTTGGATTTTGCGCTGGGTAATTACGGCGGGGTGGCCGTTGACGGGCACATCGTGAACCTTGACTCCATGATGCTTCCCGGCGGCACGCCCTCCGATTTTTATTTCGTCGTCCCCGACTCGACCCTGCTGTATTCCTCGTACCTCAAAGGCCTCGCAAATGCTCCATGGGACTCGCTTCATTTGTCGATATCCCAGGCCGATTCCATATTGAAACTGGCCGTCAAAGCCGGCGTTCCCCTTCCGCCCTCATTGGCAAACATCGCCGATATGATCGGCACTAATATCAAGCTGAATGTCCATATAAACGCCGAATATTCGCTGGATGTTTATAAATATATGACCATTCGTTATACCCGCGACCTCAAATCCGACAGCGCAAATGTCAACCGAAACCCTAACCTGCATTGGCTCGCGGTATACGATGTTGCCAAAGGAAAGGTCAATTCGTTCGACACCGTGGCCAAGTATCCCTATATGGTCAAGTTTCTGTACGCCGATTCGAGTTTTCTGAAACTCAAACCGGTCACACTATGGGACACCATCGACATCGATTCGGGGCATTCGTATTTTCTGGTGGCAGACAGCGGCATCGATAGCGGCGTCAATGGAAACGATACCGACATGCAGGCCTACAGCTATTTATCGCTTATCAACGGTTCACTCATAACGACGCGGGAAACGTATGATTACCAATGGTTTTATAAAGACCTCGATTATCGTTCGCCCGAGGTGTATGATTCCTTGATCCTGTTCACCGGAAGTAATGCTCTTGGAAATGCGACCAAGTTTCTGACGCCCACAGACACGGCGATGCACCACTTTGAATTTTATTGCGTCGTGCGGGACTCACGGCTGGATTTTGAGGCCGTAGGTGAAAGCGAGTATCAAGTAACGGGGTATTTTAAATATACCGACGCGTATGCGAGGAACCCGCACGACCAGTAGAACCCTACCTGTCTTTCCCTAAATGCCCCGGGCCCCCGTAAATCCCCATGTCACTGCGCGTGCCGTCAAGGTTCTTGAATTCCCGGGACGGGTTGCCCGTGTTGATGCAGGGCGAATATTTTGAAAGCGAAAAACGGGGATAGCGGCCTTTGCGCTGTTTTGCGGCAAGCGAATCCGCGAGCGACTTGTACAGCATCCTGGCGAGGGCGGTATCGGCGATGCGGGATCTGTCGGTGGGCAGGGTAAGGTCCTTTTCCACGCCCGCGGAATCGTATTCGGACCCCGCGAAAACGGGATTGGCGATGACATTATGGTTTTCATCGACGGGGACTTTGCCGGAGCCTTTTGTTGCCACGCCCAGTTCCGGATCGCATTCGAGGAAATTGCCGTCGGCGTTTCCCCACACGCAATTGTATTGGAAGGTGACGCGGGAAATCCCGTCGCACCAGAGCCCGTTGTTTTTGTTAAAGACGATGATATCGTTGAAAAACGTCGGGTTCGCCGAAACCATTTTCACGCCGGTCGTGAAATTTTCGGTGATGACGCAGTTGTAAACGCGGGCATCGCCCTTGGAGAGGCAGTTGACGCCCACGTTGTTGCGGTCGATTACGCAATTGCGGACGAGCGGGCCGCAGTCGATTGCCGTGATTCCGTTGAATGCTCCTGAAATATCGGTGAATGCGATGTCGGTGTACTGGTCGGACGCTTTATTCAATATGATCCCGTACCATGAGCAGGCGGCGTCGCCCGAGGCCGGGGCGAAAACGATGCGATTGTCCTTTTTCCCCACGCACTCGATGCATCCTTCAACTTTGATTGCCACGGAAAACGAATCAAGGTGGTCATATTGGGCTATGGAGGTGTCTTTCAGCGATGTCGCGCTGCATAAAACCTTGACCCCTGGAAAAATCGACAGGCGCGCGTTGCGTTTCACCAGAATATCGCCGATGACCCTGTACGGGCTGTCGTCAAGGGTCCATTTGGTGTCCTTGGAAATGACGCCCCACACTTTTGTTTCCGCCCCAAGCGGCGACAGCGCGCTGAAAAACGCCACAAGGGTCATTACAACAAACGTTGATTGCGGAACCTTTTTCATAATGAAGGCGCCATTGAGTTAAATGTGCAGAAAAGGAAATATTTTTCGAACGCGGCGATGTCGATGGCGACCTGACAGCCGTTCAGGGAACGCTCGCTGGTTTGCGAAGCGGATGTTTTTGAAAGTCCCACTATTCCGAGGTCCTTAAGTTCGCCGACTATTTCCATGGAATTTTTTTCCAAGCCGCACTGCGCGAGAATTGAAGACAGCTCCTCTCCCGTCATGGTCTTTTGCTTTCCCGGATGTTCGTCGCCGTCCAGGGTCACATGTTCTCGCAGACAGGTTATAACCTTTTTTGATTGCTGCGTCACTACGCCGATTTTGTCGAACGCTTTCCTTCCAAGGCGCCGCAGGAAAAGGCAATAATCGTTCAGGCCTGATGGCGACCGCAGAAAAATATGGTTGTCCTTTATTTCAACCTGTCCGGATTTTTGCAGGGACTCCAGCACGATCATGATGCGTTGGTGCGTCGTGCCCAGCAATTGCGTGAGTTGCCGCAGGGTCGATTTCAAATCCAGGGTCTTTTGCCCGTCTTTTGCCGCGCAGCATCGGGCAAAGAAATATTTCAGCGCAAGCGCTATATGAAGCCCGTGGCTTTGCTGGCATGCGGATTCCAGACGGGCGTTGGCCTTGCGTATTTTCTCGCTCGTGGTGCGGATGACGCTCATGAACCATTGCGGCACGCCGGAAATTTTATCATGGAACGTGTCGGCGTCAATAAGGATAACGGAACAATCTTCGCAGGCCACGGCCGAGGCGCTGCGCGGTTTGCCGTCGATGAGCGCCATTTCACCGAGGACTGCGCCCTTCTTAAGGACCGCCAGTTCAATTTCCCTGTTGTTAATTTTCCTGTATACCTTTACGCTTCCGGACTGGATGAGATACAATTCGCGCGTATGGTCGTTTTCATGAAAAAGGTTTATGCCTTTCTTATATGTTTTTGCAAAAGGTTGCATACTGTTCCACGCAAATAGTTTATTTATATATAGTACCGTGTGATATCCGCGAAATCAAGGGGAAAGAATGGGCATATGAAGGCCTACGTAAAAAATTCCACGCTTTTGGCAGCGCTTTTGGCTGGTGCTTTTTGCGGAAACCGGGAGCCGGTCCGGTTGACCGTGGATTTCTCGTCCCAGCGCGAGTGGCGATATACGCTTTCCGTCGATATGCAGGGCGATATAGCGACCGCGGACGCGCGCCGCGGGTTTTCAAGCAATGCCCGGTGTTGTCTTCTGGGGCGTCCCGTGGCCGGAGAGCCCGCAACGCTGCACGTCAGCGCATGCTCGGTAAGCATTGCCGCGCCGCTTTTGAGCGACGCCGAAAAAACCAATCTTGCGCGGCAATGCAATGAGGCGAAATTCACCGTAGACGTCGGCAGGGGGACCATCATGCCCGATGATCCGGACGACATGCCTCTCGTTAAAATTGGCGAGTGGGACCTGTACAAAGACGTGGGCAAGGTGCTGCCCGCGCTCCCGCAGGGCAGGGTTAGAAAGGGCTATTCATGGGAGCGGGAAAAGCTGATGCCCCTCGAAACAAAACGCGGCGGCGCCGTGGGCCATTTGCTCCAGTCGTTTACCCTGGACAGTATTTTTATTGACCGGCAGGCCAGGCGCGCGGCAATGGTTTCATGGCGGTTTACGTATGGGGTCGAGGTCAAATCGGCCGATGCTTCGGGGCGCCTGAGCGACGTCCCCACTAAAGGCAGCGGCCAGGGCAGCGCCCTTCTGAATATCAGCGACAAGACGCTTGAAAAAGCGTCAATACATTTCAGCGTTCCGTCGACCAGGGAAGGGAAGATCACTATTTCGTGGAAGGAAAATATTGAACTGACTCGTCAGAAATGATTGGTTGTTTGTGACCACGTCTATTTTAAGGGATAGTATGAATTGTAAATATTGCCCGGTCTTTTTTATGCTGGTCGGCATGATATTTTCCGGGTCTGCCAAATCCCCCGATGTCATTTTTTCCCGTGACACGGTCGTATCGAACAATATCGAGGTCCCGGAAAACGCCACGTATACCATCAAACCGGGCGTGACATTTCAATTTTCCGATTATTGCAAGATCATCGTGCATGGATTGCTGGTCGCCGAAGGCGCCGGGAACCGTCCCATCACCTTCACCTGCCTTGGCAGACCGCACGGATCCGTCGAAGCTCCGTGCTGGTATGGATTGATGATCATGGGCAAGAATTCCCACGGGCTTTTCCGGCATTGCAGATGGGAAGGCGCGTACCGCAACCTGATATGGGAATCAAACCCGGTATTTGATTCGTGCGAATTCGTGGGAAACCATTGCGGCCTGTATTGCACCAAAAAAGCCATGCCGCACGTGAAGGGCTGCAAGTTTTACAGGAACGTTTACGGCATCGTGGCGGACTTCGCCAATCCTCTGCTTCTTGACAACGTAATCTCCGACAATACCATCGGCGTTTACCTGCAAATCGGCTCGCAGCTTGTTTCGGGCAAGAACATCATTGCGCATAATCAGACCGACGTCCGGGCCGAGCCCGGCCTCAAGGGCGACACCGGCGCCTCCGCCATGCGCAATTTATGGGAATTGATGAATGAACTGTATTAGATGCTTGAATGAGTTCATCATTTATATTATAAAACCCGCAATTTTCCCCTTTTCCATTGAAATAAGGACAGTTAAATAATGTTAAATAGGGTGGGAAATATTTTTGAATCTTGCAATCCGCTCCTTTACGGTATAGTACTTTTCGGTATTCATGTTTCCGCTTTTTCAGCCCAGGAAATTTCTTTCTCCGGCGAGCAGGACGGATATTTCGAAGAGGGCCAATACCTGGCGACAAGCACAATTACGGTCAGGCGCGGAAAGACCCTTTCCTTTGCTCCCGGATGCGTGATCCGGTTCAAACAATACACGGGCATCACGGTTGAAGGCGAGCTCAAATGCCTGGGAGGGACGTCCGAACCGGTCGTTTTTACCTCCGACAACGATCGGCCCGCCAAAGATAAGGCGCCGGCGCCCTTCGATTGGAATGGGATCAAGGTCGCGGATTCGGAGGCCTCGGTTTTTTTTGAAAATGTCCGGATTGCCTTCAGCACCTATGGCCTTGACATCAAATCACCGTCGTCGAAGATAAACCTCAAAGGCGTCGTGTTCTCCGAAAACGGCCGGAGCGGAATAACCGTCGACGATGAGCAGCTCGGCGTCATTGACAATGAGCAATTTTCCTTTGTCCAGCCGCGGCCGGGAAATGAAGCCCCTTCCGTAAGAAACGAACCGGCGGCCGGACCGAATGATAAAAAACCTCCCCCCAAAAAAACGGGCTTGAAAATGCCCGTCAGGTTGTCCCTTGGCGCGGTTGGGGTCGCGGGCCTTGCCTTTGGGGTTTATGAAAATATGCAAGCGGAAAAATATTTTAATCGGTCCCAGAATGAATCCCTGCCTTACTCGGACAATGATTTGAACAAAAATGGGACCGCTGTAAACCTGCGTAATATCGGCTATGGCATTGCCATTGCCGCGGCATGCGGATTTACCCTCACGTTTTTCTTTTAGATACGGGACAAAGGCAGGGGTTCAAAATTTTGAACCTTTACCTATAATCAGGATTATTCCAGGAGAATACCATGAAAAAAGTCCTTCACCTAGGCGCGGTGACTCTGCCCGTTGCAGTAGTGTGCCTGTTGCTTTTTTGCACGGATTTTAAGAACAATAATCCGGCAACGACGTCTTATCAGGGAAATTATTCCCTTGAACTTTTCTGGGCGTCGCCTTCGGACTCGGTCAAGGAAGTTTTTAAGGAATATAAAATCGCGTGCGTGCGCGGACGCGACACCTTTTCATCGTA
Source organism: Chitinivibrionales bacterium (assembly GCA_049684795.1). Classification (GTDB taxonomy): domain Bacteria; phylum Fibrobacterota; class Chitinivibrionia; order Chitinivibrionales; family FEN-1185; genus JBAVGL01. The sequence goes on from JBAVGL010000424.1 coordinate 24,590, forward strand.
TACGGTTGATTCTTTGGCTTCCTCGATGGCAATCGAAAGTACCAGTCGGGGCGCGGTTGACACCCTGGTAATCCATTTTACCCGGCCTGTTAAAGACACCATTTTTTTAATCGAAGGCGTTCGTCCGAATAATGAAACGGTCGGCGATACGATACGGGCAAAAGTCGCCAATCCGTACCTCATTGCGCCGAATACAGGCGCGGTAGTCATGGGCGACATAATCGTTGTTTCGGTAGCGCGTTCCGACAATAATCCGCTTGCTCAAAAACTCTGGGCTTCCTGGAGAGTTAATGGCGACTCTTCGGTTGTTGCAAAACCATTGGGTCCGTATAGCTTTACTCCGAAGCAACAGAAAACGCAGAAGATAACCGCAAAATTGCAGGATTCGATTGGCAGAGGATTTTTCCTTGACACCATATCCGTCGCCGTCGTCGGCGGGTACAAACAGGTACTTGACAGCGTTTCGCTTTTTGCCGTGAAACTCGGATACCCGCTGATGCTTTGCATTACGCAAACGGACCTTGATTCTTCAAGGTTCAGGGTTTTCGTGATAAGCGGCAATGGCGTTTGGCGCGACACCTCGGCATTTTATGATTTTAAAGGAAGCGATACCATCACGCTTAAACGCGCCGTCATCGACACCAATCCGCAAATCGACACAGTGTACACCATGGACTCAAGCGGCCTAAAATCCAATCCGAAAGTTGTCTTCGCGCCCGTCGTTTACTCCCTGCCGGTTGACAGCTTTGCGTCGGACTCCTTGATCGTATCCGTCAATGACTCGACCCCGATCACCCTCGCGCCGCAATCCACGGGCGTGAAATTCATCTGGGTCCTGGATTCAAACGTCCGGAAAGCCGATACCACCTCTTCGCCGACGTTTGTACTGTATCTGACCGATGTGGCCCAACATGTGCTTAAGGTCACGGGCGTCGACCAGTATGGCTATGCCGGAACGCCCGACTCTATTTACGTGCGCGCGCAGCAGTTTGCGTATGTAGTACAACCCGTTATATTCCCGACCCAGGTTAAAATCAATGCCTGGACAACCTGGACCGTCTCGGTTAACGACACGGCCTCGGCCCGCAGGAATAACGCTCGTTTTCACTGGAGAATTACGCCGCCCAATTACGATTCAATGCGAATAACCGGCGCGGACAGCGGCACGCTGAGGCTTCACTGGGACAGCGTTGCGGTCGCGGCCATCTCCGTCATGGCAATTGACAATAGTAAAGACAGCAGCGCCTGGTATTTTCCGCCGGGCAACATTTTTGTCCGGCGCTTTGCCCCTTCGATAAAAATCACGAACCCCAGGCCGATGAGCGTAAAAACCACGGACGCGATCAAAGTGACGGCTTCGGCGATTGATTCCAACATAGACGGCACGGTCACCAGCGGCACGATCCAGAAAATCCTGTGGCAGCGGACAGGCAAAGCGCCCGCAAAGGACTCCACGAACGATAGCGTCTGGCAAATCACCTCGATTAACCCCGATACGTTCGAAGTATATGCCTGGGCTCGTGACACTGGCGGGACCCTTTCCCAGCCGGATTCCATTCAAATCATGGTAAAGGCCTATCGGCCTTATATCCAACCGCTCATGAAAAACGACACGGTATTTTTGAATTTTCCCGCGCTTTTTACGGCGTTCGGCAATGTTTCGGACTCTACGGCTAAAATCGCGGAGTATTTGTGGAGTTTTGGAGGAAATGGAACATGGACTGACAGCTCCACGACCAACACGATCGCGCATTCGTTTTCAACTTCGGGCAGGACGACCGTCATCGTAAAATGTCGCGACAATAAAAACCAGGAAAGCGTTCCCGACACGTTTTTCGTGACGGTCAACACCGAAGCGCCCGCGCGACCAGTCATGAAGCCCGACACGGTGTGGATAAACGACAGCACGCTGTACACGATAACATCCCAGGCCATGAACCCCGGCGCCAGGTTGTCGCAGTTTGTCGTTCAGTGGGACGCCGGAGGGCAATGGGAAACCGACACAACGGCCACGATGCGCCACGCCTATACAAGCGCGGGTTTAAAGCAAGTCACCTTTTACGTGAAAGACAATAACGGCACCAGCTCCGACACGGTCAGTAAAACGGTCATGGTGCGTTTGGGAACGCCGACGATTATGTCAATAAGCACCGATACCGCGCTAACAAAAATTTTCATTAATGATACTATACGCTTTACCGTGTTCGGGTACGACACGAACGGTCAAATTGACAGTATGAAGGTGGCCTGGAACGGCGACACGAATTTTAACGTTGTCAATAAAAACATCCAGGGAAATATGTCCGTCTTCAAAAACGTTTTTGCGACGAGCGGCACGAAGCAAATCCGCTTCAGGGTGTATGATAATGACAGCCTGAGCGCGGACACGACCATCATCATAAATGTGCGGCAAGGCAAGCCGGTCATTGCTTCAATTGTCACCGACACGCCAATCACAAGGATATTTATCGATGAGCCCATTAAATTCACGGTGAACGGGCAGGACACTAATGGGTCAATCGTCAGCATGAAGGTGGCCTGGAATAACGATACCACGGCATTCAGCGCCATGGCACTGGCGAATGGCGTTGGAACTTTACAAAACACTTTCACGTTATCCCAAGCCGGGACAAAGAAAATACTCTTCAGGGTGATTGACAACGACGGGCTGAGCACGGACTCGGTGTTGACGGTTTCCGTGCACACGGGAAGGCCGGTGGTCACGTCAATAACGCCGGATTCAATAATATTCATCAATGACGCCCGGAAGTTCACAATCGCGGCATTCGATTCGAACGGTACCGTTGATTCGGTCAAGATCGATAACGGCAGCGGGACCTTTGGGCTTTTTTTAAAAACCAGTAACGGCAGTTATCTGCTCAACGATACCTTTGCCCGGTCCCAAGCGGGTAACAGGACAATCAGGGTGATTGCAAAGGACAATGACGGGTTGCTCTCGGATACGGCAAAACTTGCGGTAACCGTGCGTTTGGCCGCGCCGGTCATGGACCGGATTGCCATTGACACCACAGGAAACAATCTTTTTGTGCGTGACAACCGCAAATACTCCGTGTCCGCCCATGATACAAATGGGTTTGTAAGAAAGATTTATTTCAATTGGGACGGCGGAACAGGGCCTTTGCCTATACCTGTCGACTCGATAATAATTCCTCTCACCCGCAACCTTGCATCAATCGACACGTTTATTTATCATGCGTATGACACGACCATGTGGGGGCCAAGGACCGTAAGGGTTTGGGCGAGGGATGATGATTCTATTCCGTCGGTCAACTCCAAAGATACCACTGTTACTGTTCGATTAGGCGCTCCGGTGTTGTGGGGAGATAATCCGACGAAGGATACAATTTGGACGGTGATAAATAATGGCTATGGAATAAATTATAATGTCCACATAAACAGCTTTGATACCAATGGGACTATTTTGCGGTATTACTGGAGTGAAGCAGGCTCCTTTGACAGCTTAGCCGCAACCAAAACAAATGATAGTCTTTACGCAAGGCTTATTGGAGTGAACGATGTGAATAAGGGCTTTCCAATATGGATATACGGTCGTGACGACGATGGTCTCCTTCGGGGCAGACAGTTTACGGTTTTTGCGGATAGCGCTCCGCCCGCGCCAATTGTAAATGCAGTTGCAGGAACCGACAGTGTTACAATTTACTGGATGGGCAAAGATTTGCATGATGGGAATTTAACGCAATATGAAGTGCTTTTAAACAATGGCAGCAACCCTGATACCACCCAATCGCAGGAAATAATTTCCGTATGGAAAAGCGGATATCTTGCAAGCGATCTAGTGCAATATCATTATATGTTTAAATTCAAAGTTGTACACTCTGTAAATTTATATTTCTATCAGGTGCTTGCGCGGGATGCGCGAGGAAGCGTCAGCTCAAGTGCTATACCGACCTTTGCATTTTAAAAGCAAAATATAAATTTGCTGCTGTGACGCCGGTCACATCTAAAACGTTTGCCATAAATTAGGTTCCTATTAATATTTGGAATCTTTGCATGGTGTAAAAT
>JBAVGL010000425.1:0-3669 GCA_049684795.1 Chitinivibrionales bacterium
CCGGCGTGGTCACTCCCGATAAAAAAGACACGGGAAAAGAATTCAGTGAATTCAAGGACATTTCATCGCTGCTTCATCTTTTCAAGCCCCCCAAAAAAGAATACCACGATCCGCGCGATTAACCGGGATTTTCAGGATAGAACTTGATTATAATAATTTTCACTTTTGAAAAAGATTTTTTTATGTATCGCATTGAAAATAGCAGCATTTTTCGCGAAGCGTAATTCTTTTATCATGTCTATTGAAAAGACAACGGCGTATGTTTTAAAAACGCTTCCTTACCACGAATCAAGCGGTATTTTTCATTTACTAACTGAAAATCAAGGACTTATCCATGGTATTGCAAAGGGGATCCGTAAGAAAAAAACAAGCGCTTCATTTTTAGAACGGGGATTTTTAATTGAAACTCTTCTTTATATCAAGCCGCACAGGGACTTATGCGTTCTTGGCGATATAAGGATTTTAAATTTTTTCCCCAAAACAAGGGTTGACCTTTTTGGAAATGCGGTCCGTGACGCCATGTTCGAGATGGTCTTGGCCACCGTTTCGGTTGGGCATCCTTATCCAGAGCTTTTTCACGTGCTTGCGAGGTTCCTTGGTTTTCTTGAGGATAATGACGGTTTTTGCCAAAAAACCCTTCTGCTGTGGAAGTTTTATCAGGAATTCGCGTTCACCATGGGGTTTGGCTTTAACCTTGAGAAATGTCTTATATGTCAACAAGCGATGTCCGATGTGACCGGGGGATACCTTGTGATTGAAAAAGGCGGAATTGCATGCGAGCGTTGCGCGCAAAAAAAAAATACGGGATATTTTATTCAGAAACAGGCGATCGAATATTTAAATTCGACGGGATCGTTGTTGTATTTGAAGGAAGCGCCACGATTTTCTTTGCCGGATGTCAGGCGCCTGACTCATCTGTTTTCTTCATATTGTCAATACCACTGCGATGCCCGTTTCGAGCACAAAGCCCTGGCTTTTTTGGATTCTCTGCTAACTAGTGATGCGTCGGGCGTACTAACCCTCTCAGGAGAATAGGTCCCGGTGATAAAAACAGCTCGATTGAAAACGGCCTGTATATTTACAAAGGGAAGCTGCAGGTTATTGCACCCTAACCTGCCTACCCACAGCGGTTAAGGCTCCACGGATATGAATATTCCGTCCGGTCGCACTTGACTGATACGCAATCGCTGGCCGCGGATATCGAACGCCTTTCCCCCGGAAATCAAGGCGGTTCGACGATTAGCAAGAATGATGGAGCAATGGGGCAACGCCCCGGACCGCGATATGGACATCTGGTTGTTCTTTACCGGTCCGTGGATCGCCGACAAATGAACGAATTGCACTCCTACCGAATCAATATCCGCGCCCATGTCTTTTCCATCGCTCGCGGCGGCATGGCCCAGACTATTAGACGTCAAGGCGAAACCGGCAATGGTTGACGGGGTCGCGCCGCCCGTAAAAATTGGAGACCCGCCGATAGAATTGCAATCGCTGTTGGAATCGGGACATCCTCCCAAAAATGTTCTCCATGCCGACAGAGAATAAGCATTGACAACATTGCCGGTTGGATACAGGTTGTAATCGGAGTAAACAAAGGAAGATCCGTAGATGTTTGTCTGGGTGAAAATGTTGTCCTTGATCGTGTTGTAATCGCTTGGGTCTTGATAATCCTTAAAAAGGTTGCCTATGACCGTATTATGCCGCCAGATATCATAATCTCCGCCGACTCCGCAATCACCGGTGCCTGCAACGTCCCCCTCGATGATGCCCGAGCTACACCCTGCAATTATATTGTCATGAAAGTATGAATAATTGGCCACGGACCTTATACCCGTGCCGCAATTGGTTATATAATTGTAAGCGAACTCGTTGCCCGTGTTAGCGCACGTATTGCTGTGTTTGAAGTAGATCCCATTTACAAAGTGGTCTATGTTATTATTTTTTACGACAAGACCCTGCGCCCTGAAAGCAATCACGGACGTGGCATAAACCGTTTGCGTGGGATAAGGACCGTGAAAAGTATTATTCAAAATCGACGCTCCGGAACCATAAACCACGACGCCTGCGGCGTTATCTCCTCCGGAAATCATGGTAAATGTGCAGTTATTGACCGTCAGATTGGTTGGCGTGAGATCATAGCCGTAGAAAATCGCGCTGCCTGCGGAAGTAAAGGTCAAACCGTCAATTATGTAATAGCTGTACTCTATATATATCGGGTTGTTGCCGAGCGAGATCACTGGCGTCTCACCGGGATATGCGGCAAAAATAATTGGCTGCGCCGATGTTCCCGGATGCTCGGCGTTTTTGGCGGACGGCGCTGATGTGCCTTCATAATTCTGGGCGGACGCGTCATAGGCGCCGTTTCTGAAATAGACGGTATCTCCCGCCAGTGCGCTGTAGAATGCTTTCTGAGGAGTGGCCCAGGGCGTTGAAATGGTTCCGGCAAAGGAATCTTTTCCCGTTGGCGAAACGTAATGAATGGCCGCCAAGACGGTGGTTGGGAAAATAAGGGCGCACACCGTTAGCAATAAAAGCATTCGTGACGTTTTCATGGAAGTCCTTTTTTATCGTTTCATTGATACATACATTCCATTTGGTCGTACTTGGTCATTTCGCATTTGTTGGCCGCGAATATCGAAAACTTGTTCTCCGGAAATCAAGGCCATTCGATGAGTTTCAAGAAGAATTAAGCAGTGCGCCTGCGTCCCGAATTGTGAAAAGAACTTCCGGTTGTTTTTTGCCGGTTCGCTGATGGAAGTATTCAGGCCGCCTTGCAAACCCACCGAATCAATATTTGCACCCATGTCCATACCATCGGACGCGGCGCGGTAGCCATTACCGGAGAGCAATCTAAAATCCTGGTTGGTCGTTAATGTTCCCGATGTATTTGCGAAGGTGGGCTGCCCTTGAACCGAATGTGCGTCGAGCGTGGAATGGGCAATTTTCCAATTTGCGAGTGTATACGTAGTGCCCTGCCACCGCATAACGTTTGATGTTGCGGTATTATAATAGCAGTTGTAATTGGAACTGTCCTCCGGAGGATTATCGGCAAAAGCCGAATCCGGAGCGTAGGCCCACACGCAGTATGAACCAAGTTCCCCGTTATTTCCGTAAAAAATATTATTCACAAGGGTATCGTTGCGAACGCCATGGTCTTTTGTAAGCGTATCATATTGTCCGCCCCAATTCAGGGCCATGGTATACCGCTGGTTATAGACGGTATTGTGCAAAACACTGGAATTGCTGCCACCAGTTCCCCCCGCATCTTCCCATATGGAAATACCGCTGGTAACATTGTTAACGATGAGATTGTTTTGCATGGTTACATGATCGGACGAAATCCAGAGGCCGTTCGCATTGTTGTCATGAATAAAATTATTTCTAATGACCGTCTGCATATAGCCCAAACTGCAATGCTTGTAAAATATGCCCTCGGCAAAATGGGAAATATTGCAATGTTGTATAGTGTCGCTTCCGTTGCCGCGGAAAATTTGAATGCCGCAATAGTTTAAATTGGTGCTGTCGGTCCCGATCATTATGCAATTTTCGATGCGGGTATCGTTGGATGAAGAAAGAAAAACGCATGCCGAATTATCATTCTGCACAAGCCCCTCAAACCGGCAATTTTTAATTATCCAATGATCGCCCGTGTAATTTTCACCGATTCTT
>JBAVGL010000426.1:0-11303 GCA_049684795.1 Chitinivibrionales bacterium
AGAATGGAGAAGCGTTGCAACAGGGACGATTTGTTATGTTCATACCAGTCAATGGTTTGAAAAATACCTTCTTCAAGGCCGACGGCGGGTTCCCATCCTGTTTCCTGTTTGATGCGATCGATGCTGGTAACGCGGAATTTCTCCCCGGACGGTTTTGACGCGTCCCATTCCACGTTTATTTTTTTCCCCACTGATTTTTGCGCGCTTTCAACGATAATCCCCACCAGGTCTTTTATTGCCACCGGCCTGCCGCTTCCGATATTAAAGGGGCCGATCTTGTTTTGAATGATCATCCGCACCATTGCCTCGGCAACGTCGTCGCAAAAAACAAAATCCCTGATTGCCGCCCCATCACCCCATATACGAAGCGGGTTTTCACCCGAAAAAATCCGGTAAATAAGCCCCGGAATCACAAGCGCCGAAGCGGGATTGAAATTGTCAAACGGTCCATAAGTATTTGCCGGTCTGGCGATGAAAAAGTTTTTCAGACCATATTGGAGGCCGTACGTTTCTATCTGCATCTCACCGATAAGTTTTGACATTGCGCCAAACCTGTCTGATGCATCGGGGAGCGCGGTGAAAGCGTTTTTCTCTTCAAATACACGAGCAGGGGGATAAATGCAAATACTGCTTGCGAAAAGGAATTTTTGCACGTTGGCTTTGCGCGCGGCCTCCATGACAAGGGTATTCATCAAAAGATTCTTTATGAGAAACGTGGCGGCCCGCGTCTTCGCGACCCCTATGCTTCCTTTTATGCCGGCCAGGTGAAAAACGACGTCCCTGCCGGCCATGAGCCTGTCGCAGACGTCCGGTTCGCAGAGGTCGGCCCGGACAAACGCCACGGACTTGTCAAAAGGGGATGCCCCGTCGAGGCTGACCGCCGTGACCGCGCCGCCAAGCCGGGCGAGCTTATTGACAAGGGGAATTCCGATCAGGCCCGTTCCCCCGGTAACAAGGATATTTTTGTTTTTGAACGGTGTATTGTTTTCCATACCATGATCTCGCTACTCTTATTGGATTTTCAGATGTTTTTTATACCAGTTCACCGTATCCAGAATGCTCTCTTCAAAAGACATACGGGGCAAAAAACCGAGCGCCGCCCGCGCTTTAGCAATGTCCATCATCCGGAATGGCAGGACCGTCGGCTTCGAGTCGTCAAAGAATATCCGTTTGGGCGAATGGCCGGCCGCCGTAAGGACCGTTTCAGCGCACTCTTTGATGGTGAGGGCCTTTCCGCACCCGATATTGACAGGATCGCAATCGGCCTTTTTTTCAAGCATTAAACAGCACGCTGAAGCGAAATCGGCAATATGCAGAAAGTCCCGCACTTCGTTTCCCGTTCCCCAGATTTCAAACGGGTCCTGTTTCATGACGGCCTTGTGGATCAGCCCTGCCACGACGTGCCCCGTGGCAGGGTCAAAATTATCGTGCCTTCCGTAAACAGCCGAGGGCCGCACGATAGCGATCTTCATTGGGGTTTTCGCGTATATAAACTCGGCGAGGCGTTCGAAGTAGCGCCTCATCCATCCGTAACCAAGGTATGACGAGTGCGGGTCCGCGCTCCAGAACTCGTCTTCCTTGACCGGACGACGGATATCAGGATAGCCGGTGCTGCTTGAAAATAAAAGGAACCGTTCCACACCTTCAGCGGCGGCGGCCTCCAGGACGCGGCCCGTAAGCACCAGGTTCGTGACGATGCCGGCAATCGGGTTTTCTTTGGTGACCTTTGCCCCAGCCACGCTGCCCGCGGCATGGAACACGAATTGGGCCCCCCGCATGACCTTTGAACAATCGTCCTTGTGCGCAAGGTCACAGGAAACATATTCTATTGCCGAATCGCTGCTGAAGTTTGGCCTTGCGCGCACATGGAGAGGAATGCGCACGCGCGCTTCCTGTTTTATGAGCTCTTGAGCGATGTGCCTTCCCACGAAACCGGAGCCGCCGGTCACACAAACTTCTTTATCTTTAAAAAACATTGAATTAATTGACATTGCCGTATCATTTCAAATGGGTTTGTATCCGCGTTCTGATCGACCTGGAGTCAAGGCCGATTTTTTTCCGTATATCTTCCAGCGTCCCGTACCAGCAGCAGAATTCGTCGGGAATGCCGAGATACGATGCCGATACGCCCGGAACGCTCGTTATGGCCTCATAGAGGCCGAACGCGTCATGCACCACGATGATGTCGGTGTGCTGATAGCGTGCGATGAGTTCCTTGTCGATGGGTTTGATTGTATGGAAATACACCAGATTCACGTTAAGGTCGCCGCACGCCTCCAGAACATTGCCAAGCAAAGGGCCGGCGGTCATGACCGTGACCGTTGCATTTGAATCCCTGACGACAACCCCTTTGCCGAATTCAACCTTCATATCGACCGTGTGAGGATGGTCGGACAAACGATAATACACCGGATTGCCGCTTGCGTACCGGCCGCGGAAAAGGACGTCGAGCTCCTTCACGGAACCGGGCTGGATGACTTCCATGCCGGGCAGCAGCCGCAGAATGGCGCAATCGGTGTAGCTGTGGTGTGTCGCGCCGTCCCACGCGTAATCAAACGATGCCCCGCACGACACGATGGCGCCGCCGAAGCGGTTATAGCACATGTCAAGTTTAATCTGCTCGTAGCTGCGTTCGGTTATGAAGGGCGCTATGGTGTGCGCTACCGGATGGAACCCCTGGCTGCTCAGCCCCGCGCTCGCGCTGATGATGGTATTTTCGCAGATGCCCAGATTGTAAAATCTATCGGGATACCTGTCGCGGAAATCGTTAAAGAGGTATACGCTGACATCGCCGAATACCAGCACGAGCCGATCGTCGGTTTCCGAAAGTTCCAGGACCGTTTTCTTAAATTGTTTCCTCATCAAGTTCCCCGCAAAGCTTTGACAATTCATCCGGCGTGGGAGAGCGGCGGTGCCACGCATAGTGGTTTTTGATGAGCGTGGAACAGCCGCAGCCCTTTTTAGTGTTTGCGACGATGACGACGGGCCGGTCGGACCGTTGTCGAAGTTGTTGCTTGAGCTCGTTAATACTATGTCCGTTGCATTCCCGGGCGTCGCACCCAAAGGAGGAAAAACGTTTCGCCGGTTCCTGGATCTGGAGCCCCCGCGCATGGGAATAATTATTGTCGTAAATAATTACTAGATTATCGAGCTTCAGGTTTACCCCGACCATGACCGCTTCCCAAACGCTGCCTTCATTGCTTTCCCCGTCGCCGATGACCGTAAACACGCGCCTGTCCTGTTTTTTCAGTTTTATTCCAAGGGCCATTCCCACGCTCAGGCCGATGCCATGGCCAAGCGACCCGGTGGACGCCTCGATTCCCGGGACTTTTAATCTGTCGGCGTGGCAGCCGAACCTTGATTCGAACCCACCGAACGTGCGGACGTCATCCAACGGGAAATAACCGAAATGCGACAAAACGCAGTAATGGGCGAGCGATGCATGTCCCTTGCTCAAAACAAAAATGTCCCGTTCGTCCCACCGCGGATCGCGCGGGTCGTGTTTCATGGTCGCATAGACCGCATACACTATTTCGACGACGGAAAAACACGTGGGAATATGGCCGTGCCCGCTTGCGTGCGCAATGGCGAGGATATCGCGCCGGATTTGTTTACATATCGGATTCATTGCATCTCCGCGTACGATATCCGCGCAGTCATGGGCATGCGGCTGATTTTCAAGTTGTTGATCCCCAGGGCCTCGGACACGGCGACCGTTTCACCGGGAAAAATATCATCGCATAATTCGTCGAACACGAGTATGCTTCCTTTGCAGAAATGCGGCTTGAGCGCTTCGATGGCGGCCCTGGTGGGCGCATAGATGTCGAAATCAAACACGGCAAGCGACACGATCGTTTCCGGGTGCCTCTTCAGATATTCGGGGATGGTTTTCCTGGCGTCTCCTTTGACAAGCTCATATTTTGTAAGGTGCGCAATGGGGTTTAGCTGCTCCTGCAGGCCGAGGATTTTTCCCAGCAGGTCTTCATATCCCTCTTCAACGGAAAACGAGCCGTCTTTGCAATTGCACCGGCCGCCGTCCTTTTTGTTCATTCCCGCGAACCCGCCGAACGTGTCGAACCCGATGATTTTTCTATGCCTGTTGAACGGTTCGAATATGCCGCGCAGCGCGGCCATAAGCGATAGTGTCTGGCCCCACCTGACCCCGCATTCGACGATCACTCCGTGCATGGTGACTATTTTTTTATACAGTTCGTAAAAAAACAAGACCCGCGAAAGAGTTTTTGACGTGAGAAAGACACCGAGGTTCGCAAGCAGCTCGTCATGGGGGACCGGACTGGTAAGCAGCATTTCGGTCAGCGCGCCCTGGGCCTCTTTTTCCTTGTCGCTCGATAATACTACGGCGTCGTGCTTTTTCGTCTTCATGTTATTTCTCCCAGGTATGTTCATGCTCTTTCCACCAGACGCACGTCCGGCGGATGCCTTCTTTAACGGAACGGACGGGTTCCCAGCCGAGGGCTTTTTTGGATTTTGAACAATCAAGCGCCCGGAGCCTTATGGTTGCCGGTTTGTCCTTTACATACACGATTTTATCGGGACTGTGCGCCGCGCATTCAAGGACCCACTCAACCGCCTGGGCTACGCTCGTTTGCGCGCCGGACCCGATATTAAAAACATCGAAATGAATGTCCGTCTTTTCCAGCGCCAACACCGCCGCGGCGGCCACATCGTCCGAGAAAACCACGTCGCGGACGACTTCAGGTCCGCCCCACACCTCAAACGGCGACGCTTTTTGGAAGGCCCTGCGGATGAGCGCCGGGATGAAATGGGAGCGCCGTTCGTCGAATTTGTCATAGGGACCGAAAATATTGGACGGCCGTAAAATCAATACGTCGATTCCCGAAGTTTCGTGCCAGAAAGAGCACAATTTTTCCAAATACCTGTTCGCCCATCCCACGCCTTTATACGCGGGGTGGGGTTCGACATTCATGTCGAGCTGGTCCTCCCGGATAAAACCGTCAAACTCCTGGTAGACGCTTGCCGTACTGAAAAAAACGGCACGGTGCGTTTTTTCCCGGTGCATCGCCAACAACAAGTTGCTGTTTATGATTACGTTGTCGTTCACTTGTTCCCACGGCGCGCTCAGAAGCGCTCCCGCTCCGGCGGTGGTCGCGGCGCACAGCACACCGCAATCGCACGCATGAGCGAGCGCGCGGCAATCTTTTAAAGAACGAAGGTCGCACGGTATCCACTCCACCCGATTGTCCTGAAAAAAAGGCCGCGTTGCATGCGTGCTGGCCCTGATGCATATCGACGGGTATGCTTCAAGCAGCAGCTTGACAATTGCAGACCCGGCCGTGCCGGTGGCCCCGGCGATGAAAATAGTTTTATTGTCAAGACGCATGGCCATTACTGGTCTTCACGATAATGAAGGATTGAACACCCTTCATTCTCAAACTTGAAAGGAACATGCAAATATCCGAACAAAGACCGGATAACGGCCTCTTTTTTTTCCGGGGGTACATAAAACACCATGAACCCCGAACCGCCCGCCCCGAGAAGTTTCCCCCCGATGGCCCCATGGGCCCGCGCGGTTTCATAAAGACCGTCGACCGTGGCGTTGGAAATCGTGTCGGTCAGCTCGCGTTTTATCATCCAGTTTTCGTGCAATAGTTCCCCGAAATCATCGAGTGGGCAACCGTTTCCAAGGATCTTGAGCGCCTTATCGATCAGCTTCTTCATTTTCCGGAGTTGGGCCGCTTTCTTGCCCATGTTCGCGATTAAGGTGCCAGCGATGTCGGAGGACAGCCTGCTCGTTCCGGTATAGAACATGAGCAGGCGGGACTCAAGTTCCTTGAGTCTGGCCTGGGAAATGGTGACGGGCTCCACGCGTATATTACCGTTTGTTAAGAAACGGATAACGTTAAACCCGCCGTAAGCGGCGGCGACCTGGTCCTGTGAGCCAACGTTTTCCTTGAGGATTTTCTGTTCGAGTTCAATTGCCTTGAGCGCAAGGTCATGGGTGCTGATTATTTCCCCTTTTAACGCCGACAGGGCCTTGAACAGTCCCACGGCAAACGCGGAGCTCGATCCCATTCCGGCCCGCGCGGGCAAGTCCCCCTGATAATGGATTTCCAGTCCCGTCTCATCGGTAAACCCGAAATACCGCAGCCCCTCGCGGACCGCGGGGTGCAAAATTTCCCCGATGGTGGACACATTTTCGATGTGCGACCATACGATGCGGAACTTCGTCGCGAAAAACGGCGGAAAGATCCGGCAGGACAGGAGGCAATATTTATCGATGGTTGTTGATAAAACCGCGCCCTCTTCCTTTGCGTACCAGGAAGGATAATCGGTCCCGCCGCCGAAAAATGAAATTCTGTAGGGGGTCTTTGTAATTACCATACGTTATTGTCCGATCCCACAACGTTGACGGTGGTAGTCGAGAAGGTCTTGCAGGGTTTTTTTAACGGGAATTTCCGGTTTCCACCCGGTTGCTTTTTTGAATTTTGAGGTGTCGGGGATCTGCAATGTCACGTCCGAAGGGCGCAGCAGCGCGGGGTCAACGACATGTTCAATCCTGGCGGAGGACAATCTTTTCAAAATCCCGAGCATCTCTCCCACCGTCATTGTTTCGTCCCCGCCGATATTATACACCTCGCCGGCGGGGCATTTTTCCAGCAGCAGCCAATATGCCCGTACCGCGTCCCGGACGTCCGCGAAGGTCCGCACGCTGTCAATATTGCCGACATGGACGGGATTTTTCGCTTTTCCGGCTTCAATGAGGGCGATCTGCCGTGCGAACGCGCTTTCCGCGAACACGTCGCCCCGCCGGGGACCGGTATGCGTGAACATCCTTGTGCGGACGGTTTTTAAACCATAGGACAGGAAATACTGCAGCGCGATCATGTCTTCCCCCGTTTTGGAAACGGCATAGGGACTTGCCGGCCTGAACGGATTGGTTTCTTTAATGGGGACCTCGTCTTTCGTTACCTGGCCATAGACCTCCGATGAGCTGCAGATATGAATGAGCGGGTCAATGCCGCAGAGGCGTATTGCGTCAAGCAAGTTTAGGGTCCCTATCACGTTGTTATGAAGGGTATCGGCCGGGGCCGTGAAACTCGTGGTGACGTATGATTGCGCGGCAAGGTGGAAAATCCTTTCGGGCCTGACCTCCTTCATAAGCGCTATCAGCGAATTTAAATCGCGGAGCTCCGCGCAGTGCACGTGAACTTTGTCAACAATCTGCCGGATATTGTCCATCGGGCTCCGCCATCGCACAAGCCCGTGGACTTCGACGGATGGGTGGTTTACAAGCACGTAGTCGGCAAGATGGCTTCCTACCATGCCGGTAATGCCGGTAATAAGTATTCTCATGTTCCGGTCCTTTGCAATGATTGACGTTCGAAATAGCGGTTTGTTTCCTTGAACGATTCGGGCGTTCCGATATCAAAAAACGGGCCGTTATAAACAAACCCGTAAAAGTCTTTTCCGAGCAACGAGGGAAATAGTCCGTATTCAAGCGAAAACTCCACACCTTTGGGGATGGACGCGGCAACGGACTTGTCCATAAGGTAAATACCGGCATTGATAAGTCCGGGCCCTTTATTTCCGCCTTTTTCCTCAAAACGAAGGACTCTGCCGCTATCGTCGATGGTCACCGAGCCGAACCGCGAGCAATCGGGCATTGAGACGAGCACCATGGACACCGCGGCGCGCCGCGCGCGGTGGGCGGCCAGAAACCCCGAAAAATCAACAAAACACAGCGAGTCCCCGTTTACCACGAGAAACGGGTCAGATCCGATGAGCGGCAACGCATTTCGCAGCGCGCCGCCGGTCCCGAGCGGGGAGTGTTCTTGGGAATACGAAAGTCCGATGCCGCCATAATTATCTGAGAGCGCGGCCTCGACCTGGTCGGCCAGATATCCCGTACACACTATCGCATTGGAGACGGAAGCAGACGCAAGGTTATTTAACAGATAGGTGATGAATGGGCGTCCGGCAATCGGCGCAAGCGCTTTAGGAAGTTGTCCGATGGTTTGTTTAAGTCGCGTTCCCATTCCGCCGGCCAGGATGCACGCATAAAAGCTATTCATTGCTGACCTGTACTGATAAAAAGACAGCTGTCATGCGTCCGTGCATTATTCCCAGCGGCGTCCGTGCGCGCGGGTTTATTATATAACTCTTATTAATTCTATCGGTTATGCATTAAAAAAGCATTAACAATTTTAAATAATGATTTACATCAAAAATTGTATGTCCGACACGACCCGTTTCAATTGCTGGTCTTGAGGATGAAGGTCCAAAAGTTTACTGTAAAAACCAATGGCTGCGGCGAAATTGCGCGTCCTAAAACTGAATTCACCGAGCGTCTTGAGCGCGTTTTCGTTATAAGGGTCGTTGGCCAGAAGGCCGTCAAAAAAGACCATGGCTTTCTCAGCATTGCCGGTTGTCAGCCAAGTCTTTGCCTGAATAAAAAGCCCTTCCGGCTCCACATACTGTTCGCCCGTTGTTAAATTTTTATACCCCATGCCAAGTCCGGTCCGCTGGAGCACGACTTTGTCCTGGGCAAAAAATGCCGCGTCATCATGACGAATGACGGAAGACCATTTTTTCAATAAATAATCGTAATTTTCCCGCATTCTTGCCTGGCGGTTGGGCGATCGTCCTTCGTAGTGTGTCACGACGCTTTGCGGGGAATAAATGCACCGGTAGCCCATGGAACTGATTTTCAAACAAAAATCAACATCTTCGCAGCCATTTACGTAGTTTTCGTCAAAGCCCTTTACCTCCTGAAAATATTTTGCAGGCGCCAGCATGCATGCGGCGCTCACGGCCTGGAATTCCCGCGGCTTATTGACACAGGGAAGATCCGCCGGGCAGCCGCGATATATTTGATAAGGATATTTTCTGGGGCCGAAAACAATGCCGCAATGCTGGACCGTGTTATTTGGAAAAAGGAGCTTGGAGCCCGCCAGTCCCGCGGCCGGTCCGGAAGCCGCCGTTTTTAAGAGTTCCTCAAGCCAGCCTGGCCGGACGATAGTATCATTGTTGAGAAAAACCAGATAATCGCCCTGTGCGGCCTCGGCGCCCTGATTACAGGCGCGGGCGAAACCGAGATTGGTTTTATTGGTAATGCATGTGACACGGTGCGCTTGTGTATTAAGATATTCCTGCATGGAAGGCGCGGAACCATTGTCGACCACCATCAATTCAAACAGCTCTTCCGGGGTTGCGCTGAAAATACTTTCGATGCATTGCCGGGTATAATAAAGAAGGTCGCACACCGGAATGATGATTGAAACAGGCTTTTTTCCCATTATGCAATCGTGCCCTGCGGCGCCTTGCCGCGCAGATCGTAGTGCATTGCCTCCAGGTGCACGGAAAGGTCGGGGATGACGTTTATGCACGTTGACGGGAGTTCATTTTTGTATTTTGCCAGGAATTTCCGTCCCGCTTCGATCCATGTGTTGTCGACCACGCCGCCCGATAGGTGCTTAAGCAGTATGTCCCACGTGACGATGAGCTTGTGCGTGCGGCGCACCTGCATGCATATGTCAAGATCATAAAAATGGAATTTGTCAAATGTTATATCGTCGAAGCGGGCGCCTGGAAATAAAGAACCGCGCACGGCGAAGAACAAGCCGTCCACCGCCACGACCTCGGCGTCGGTCTTGTCCCATGAAAAAACAGATAAGGTGTACGTTTGCCCGTTGTTAAGCTCATGGACGACCCTGCCGCGGATATAGGGCCTGCCGGCGCGTATCCAGGCCGGGTGGTCGGCGAAAAGATACTGGGTCCCGGCAACGCCCACCAGCCCGATCTTCGTGTCGCCGGAGAATTTTCGCGAAAGAACATTTCCCCATCCGGGCTCCATGAAGAAAACGTCCTCGTGGACAAAAACGAAAATATCGCCCTTCGCCTGCTCGGTGCCCTTATTGTAAGCAGCGCACAGGTTATAGGTGTTATTGGTGTTGTCGATTCGGATATATTCGTAATCGCAGCCAACGGTTTTTTCAACATTGCGCCGATGCAAATCCCAGGAAGACGGCTGGCGTGAGCAGACGATGACGCTTATCATGATATGTTTCCGACTCATAAAAAAAATGCGGGCGGAAGTCTTTTGAGATTAATTATGCGATTGTAAAATGCAGAATTGCAATACAAGAAATAGTGCGTAAATTACATTGAGTATTTTATACACATTTATTATATTGTTTATGTGTATTGAAAGGAATAAGCATGAAAAGAACAAACATAGTTTTAGATGAATCATTGTTAAATGAAGGGAAAAAAGCAACGGGTTTAAAAACCAGCAAAGCCGTTGTGGATTTTGCTCTTAAAGAATTGCTTCGCCACCATAACCAGAAGCGAATCCTTGAATTGCGGGGCCAGGTTAAATGGGTCGGGAATCTTGAGAAGATGCGATTGGCACGAGGTGTTTAATGGTACTGGTAGACACTACCGTATGGATAGATTTTATCGCAAATAAAAAAACGCCTCAGGTATCAAAATTCATTGAGCTTATTGATAAAAATGAAGACATCTGTGTATGTGGCGTAATTTTTACCGAAATTCTTCAAGGTTTTAGAAATGATAAGGATTTTGATAAAACACTCTCTATTCTCAATGATCTTATATACCTGCCGGATAGCAAAGAATCCTTTATTTTGGCTTCGCGGCTATATCGAGGATGCAAAAAAAAAGGTTTTACAATTCGAAAACCCATCGACTGTATTATTGCCGCAATTTGCATACAAAACAGCGCTTTTATTCTTCATAATGACCGGGATTTCACGTATATTGGCACGCATTTCCCTTTGCAGTCCGTATAAAAATCTAAATCGGTCTTCTCCAATGTGCTTTTTAAGGCCCGTTTTTACCTGGATTTGCCGGATTATCGTTATCTGTATTTGCCTTGACTTAGTTGGAAGCGTATATTGATTTTATGAACAGCGCGCGAATTTAATTTCAATTTGAGATAAAATTTCTGAGGGCACGAGGACAGATTTAAAATTTCCTACGAGATTTCTGGAAATGCGACAGGTATGTCGCAGGCGTGGATCGACATCACGTGACATTATGCTATCAGAATTGCTACAGTTGGGGCAGCAATATGCTGGAACAGTGAATTGATAGTCCCAGCCTTAAGAAAAATGGGAGGAACAGAATGCACCCCAGAAATAGGACAACTGAATAGGCCTTATATTCATTCCTAAGAACAGGCAAAAACTAAAGAATGTATGTAATTTTTAATCCAGGTTTCCCTATATACAAAAGGTTAATAATTCAAGCAATCTGTTTTGGGGTATTTATTGCTGGCTTACTAATACCCTATGCAATGC
>JBAVGL010000427.1:0-1863 GCA_049684795.1 Chitinivibrionales bacterium
CCTTATTACATCGTCAAGATTACCAGCTTCAGATGCTGACCACAAAGTTGTATAAATAAAAGGTTTATCATCTGATGGAAGTTTTATGGAGTGCTTATTATTTGATTCATTGCATTCAAGAGATGCAAAAAAAGCCATAAAAAGAATAATAAACAGTAATTACTCACGTTCCTAAGAGCACAAGATGTTGAGGTGGTTTAGTGATAAAACACCATATGTTGACAAGTGCGACTAGACAAGCCCTATTCCCGTGTATTAATTTATTTGCATGCCGATCAAAATGTCCAGGGACGAAATTCGGGCTGTTTATCTTCAAGGCGAGCACGCGGTTATTGCTCTTGTCGAGATGCTCATAGAAAAATTTAATACTCTTGAAGCAAGAGTCGAGAAATTGGAATCGCAGCGCTCTAAAGACAGCCATAACAGCAGCAAGCCTCCGTCGACCGATTGGTTTCGTAAACCAAAAAGCTTGGTTGAAAAAACTAAACGGCAGCCAGGCGGCCAACCGGGTCATCCCGGAAACAGCCTGAGGCAAGTTGCAAATCCGAATCATATGAAACAACATGCGTTGCACGGACGATGCAGTTGTGGATGCAATAAAAAAGATGGAGCATTGCTTGGCCATGATAAGCGGCAAGTCTTTGATGTGCCGCCACGGAATTTGGAAGTCACGGAACATCAGGCGGAAATACGGCGATGCAAATGCGGGGAAATCCATACGGCTGAATTTCCAGCGGGAGTTGATGCTCCGGTTCAATACGGCCCGAGAATCCGGGCGATCCTGTTGTATCTTTCGGTATACCAATTGCTGCCGCAAAAACGGATATCGCAAGCAATGACCGATCTGTTTGGCGTTGCCGTTAGTGAGGGAACGATAAATACCGTCATACAACGTGCGTACAATCGCCTGGAAGCTACGGAAGAGGCTATCCGGGCTGCGTTGATGATCGCGTGGGTTGTCCATGGCGACGAGACGGGAATTTACATAGGCGGGAAACGCTTGTGGCAACACACATTGGGAACCAAGCTGTTGACCTATTATTTCGTGCATGCGAATCGAGGCAAAATAGCTTTGCGTGAAAACGGAACTCTGCAAAACTTTTTCGGGCGGCTGGTGCATGACGGTTGGGTGTCCTATTTTGATATCGACTGCCTGCATGCTTTGTGCAATGCGCATCATCTTCGGGAATTGATTTTTATTGGGGAGCAAGGCAAGCAACGCTGGGCCACTACGATGATAAAACTGCTTTGTCATATTAAGAAAACCGTGGACCGGGCCAAGTCTGCGGGAAGAAACCACCTTGCGCAGCAAACGCTTTCTAAATATCGGAGACGATACGAGGCGATTATTGCAAACGGCTACCGAGCTAATCCAATAACTGAACCGAAAATACCAGGACGTCGTGGCAGAAAAAAGCAATCTCCCGCTCGCAATTTGTTGGAT
Source organism: Chitinivibrionales bacterium (assembly GCA_049684795.1). Lineage (GTDB taxonomy): Bacteria > Fibrobacterota > Chitinivibrionia > Chitinivibrionales > FEN-1185 > JBAVGL01. The sequence continues at coordinate 1,445 of JBAVGL010000427.1, forward strand.
CGTTTGACCAAATACTCGAGTGAGACGTTGGCATTCATGTATGATTTTAACGTGCCTTTTGACAATAATCTTTCCGAACGGGACCTTCGCATGTCCAAAGTAAAACAAAAAGTCTCCGGGTGCTTCCGCTCCTTGTTCGGAGCTCAGGCTTTCTGCCGCATCCGTGGATATATCTCTACTGTTAGAAAACATGGTCATAATGTCTTTGATGATCTTGTAAAGTGCTTCGATCCCTCGGTCACTGAAAACGTTTTGTTGACTCTGGAACGTGAGTAATTACTAATTTTTTTAAATACTTTTTAATAAGATTCTATCTCATCATTTAAAAACCGGGACGTAAAAACCCAAATAATCACTTTAGGCGATTTCTTATGGCTTTTTAGAAAATCAAGCAAGATGCGAGGGCCAACATTATTTGC
>JBAVGL010000428.1:0-12561 GCA_049684795.1 Chitinivibrionales bacterium
GTGGAACGGGACGCCTCTACCGCGGGCATCGATACGTTGTATGTAACGTTTTCCGAACCTGTCCGGACGGCCGCACTGACCGGCAAAGCCCTGATTTTGATTAAAAACGGCGTTCCATCGGAACTCACGATCACGAATGCCGATTCCATAAGCGGCACTCGTTTTAAACTCACGGTTTCAAGCACGATTGCCCCGCCTCAGCTCGGCGACTCCCTGCGCATCGACCCGACCGGGCCCATAGCCGACGCGTTCGGCAATACGGCGAACACGCTCAACAGACCTGTCGTCATCACGCAGAAACCAATACCCGCCGCGATAGTCCAGGCTTACTATCTTGACAAAAACGCCGACGGGGTCGTGGACGCGGTTCGGATTATATTCAAGAAAAGCGTTTCGCTTAACGATCTTTCCATATCGCTTACCTGGGGAGATTTGACCCCGGCCTACGCCGACAGCATTCCAACCGGGCGTCTAAGCTATTTCGGGGCCGACAGTCTCGGCATTGAAATAAACGATACCGGGGCCTTTAAAACCATTTCAGCCGACAGCATCAAGACTTCGGGTCACATGCAGGCAACGGTAAGCTTTAACAGCATGCCCGAAAATCCCGCCGAGGCGGCCGACGTGGCCGACAGCGCGGCCCCGGTGATTGTGTCAGCCAATTATCTTCCGGGCCTGATCGGAAGCGGATCGAGCACTACGACGGACACGTTATCGATTGTTTTTTCAGAACCCATTACCACGATTACGTCCAACACGCCGTTTGAGCTTGAAAACAAATCAACCGGATTATACATGATTTCGCTCGTCCTTCCATCGTTGCCCGGCAGCGGCAATACGCTGAGATTCTTAGTGCCGCAGACCCCAACCATGGTCTATCCGCAGAAGGGCGATTCAATATGGATCAATCCCGGGGCCGGCGTCGGCGACGCAGGCTCGATAATCCAGACAAACCCGAACAACAGGCGGGCGGTTTTGCAGGTCGCGCCCATTCCTTACCAGCCGCCGCCCGTGACCATCGTTAAATGCCCGTTTTCCATCGGTTCTCCGGTGTCCGATGCCGGAGTGTCGGGAACGGGCACCATTATCGAGGTCACGCCGCTGAAGCAATTGGCGGGTCTCATTTCTTTTTCCGCGACGTTGAAAATCTTTGACGTACTGGGAAATACCGTTTTAAATGAAGTCGCGCTTAAGCAAAATCCTTTATCCAACCAACTCTATTACCTTTGGGACGGTCAAAACCAGAATGGCCGCTATGTTGGAGCGGGCGCGTATGTAACGGTCACCACCGTGATGGATTCAAATGGAAAAGTTTTCACGAAAAAATTAACAATCGGAGTGAAACGATGAAAATGCAAACTACGCCGCGGGCGTTTTTCAGCGCCCTCGCAATGTGCGTCCTGGCGGGGTTGCCCCAATCAGGTTTTGCCGGCAGATCGCTGGTCGTCCCTTCGGAAAAAATAAGGACCATCACGGCGGCCATGTCAAAGGCCTCGGCCGGGGACACCATCTGGGTCGAAGACGGCGTGTACGGCGAACACGTGGTGATTAATTCCGGCGTTACCCTTAAAGCGCGGTCAATATACAAGGCGATCATCGACGGGCAAAAACGGGGCACCGTGGTCACCATGGGGAAAAAATCCTCGATTTCGGGGTTCGAAATCCGCAACGGCACGATAGGGGTTTTCTCGAAAAGTTTCGGCTGCGCCGTTACCCAATGCCGTATTGTCAACAATTACGAGACCGGCGTCATGAGCGTGCGCAATTGCCCCAAGATAGAAGACAACGTCATCGCCTTTAACGGCGCTTCGGGCATCCAGATCTTCGACGCCAGGCTCATGAACGGTTCGATCGATCATAACACCATAGCGTATAACGGCAATAACGGCGTTTCCGTGAACGGGACTTCGTCCGCGGCCATCGAAAACAATATCATCGTTTTCAACGAGCGGTTCGGCGTTTTCGTCGAGGACAAGTCGAAGGAACTGCGGGTCGCGTCCAACGATATTTACGGCAACCTTATCGGCTCGCCGCCCCCTCCTCCGGAAAATTTTTCATTCGATCCCGTTTTTGCCTCGCCGCGGGCGAAGTACGATTTCAAGACCACCTCCCAGGAGGCGGAAAATCAGAAAGGGTCCGATAACGAGAACCTTGGGACCAGGTTTATTTATTAACACTCTTAAGAAGGGTTTCTGTGCATGAGAGCAAAGCGCAAATTTCAAATGGGTAGGACATGGCTGGCCGTTTGCCTTGTGGGGCAAGTATTCCTCGCGGGCGCACAAGGCCTGCCCGGCGAAAACCTGGTCACCCAGCGGTGGCGTGATCTGTTCTCGAATTATTCACCTTTGTCAAATCCGGCTTTTCTGACCCAGGAAAATTACCTCACGGCGCGGGGAGTGTTTACCCCGCAGCTTCAGGGCAATTCCCAATTGTGGGAACTTGGGCTGACGTTGCCGGTCGGGCTGTATCAATCGGCGGGAATATCGTGGATCGCGGAAAATGCCACTATTGATACCATAGCCCAGTCGCCGGGGGCGACGTATTCATTTCAAAACAATTTCCTGATGGCCACGTGGGCATATAATATCTGGAGAGGCCTGAGCCTGGGCATTAACGTCAACCTCGCGCTGCAAAATGCATTCGGCGAACCTCTGCAAATGGGCTACGGCGCCGACATCGGGGCCTCCTACCGGTTGATAAAGAGCCCGGTGGTTGGAAACCACATCGTTGGGATCAACGCGCAGAACATTATCGCGCCCGTGCTCAAAAGCAGCGAAACCGGTAATGAGGAAACCTATTCACGGAATTTGCGGTTCACATTGTCGTCCAATTACTGGGAAAAGCAGATCGAAAGCAATTTCGATTTCTGCCTGAAGGATTTCATGGCCACGGCCGATGATTACGGAGACAGCGCTAAAAAGATGGAGTGGGAGTTTACCGGTCGCGTGGGCTTTTCCGTGATGCGGACCGCCGGGCTTTTCCTGCTTGGCGGAATTGACAACACGGGTTTTAAATACTGGGGACTGGCCTTCGCGGGAAATATTCCGGCCATAAACCAGGGCAGGGACTTTAATTTCGCCTACCAGTATAACCAGCTTCCTCAGGGACAAATCCCGTCGAACACCGTATATCTGCGCGGATCGATCGGCGACTCCCGCGAACTCATGTACGCGAAGAAAATGGCACGTTCACTGGACATCGCGCCCAACACCATTTATCTTGCCGCGCTTAAATTATACAGCGAAGGCAAATTCTGGGACGCGTACTTTTTGTTCTCGCAGATCATAAACGACTATCCCGATTTCTTTAAAATCGACTGGGTGCTCTACTACGCGGGAAGCTGCCAGGAAAATCTTGACATGAGGGAAAACTCCCTGTTCACGTACCAGTCGCTCAAGGCGGGCTTTCCCCAGAGCAACGCCGCCCACAACGCCGATCTGGGGACGATGCGGGTGTACTACCGCATGGAAGATTACGCGAAGGTCGCCCAGCAGTTCACCTTGCTTGACAAGGCGGAAGTCCCCGATTCGCTCAGGGGCGCCGCGTATTTCATTCTGGGCCAGACCCATATGGCCCAGAAAGACTACAGCAAGGCCTACGAAATCCTTTCGGCGGTGCCGCCGGACCACCCCGACTATCTGTTCGCCCAGCATTCGGCCGCGATCGCCCTTTTAGCGGTCAACAAGCCGATGGACGCGGTATCGCATTTGCAAACCTGCATCGACGCAAATCCGCAAACGTTGTCCGCCGCCCAGAAGGAAATCGTCAACAGGTCCAATCTGTTCCTTGCGTATATACTTTACGAAGGCCTGATCCAGGAAGAACGTCCGCTTTCCAAGGCCGTGACGCTGCTGCGAAAAATCCCGCAGGGAAGCGGTTATTATAACGAGGGACTGCTTTTAATGGGCTGGACCGCGGTAAAGGCGCACCAGGCGGCCGACTGCATTTCGTCGGGCAAGGTTCTGCAAACGGCCAAAAACCCCCTGTTCCATTTCGAAGGAGCTCTCATCGAAGCCTATGGACACATGATGCAGCGCGAGTATGATGAATCAAAAAGCATCCTTGAAGACGCTTCCCGCCAAATGGCCGTGCTCAAGGCGCCGACCGATGATTCCCTTGCGCTGGAGAAGCAGCGATACATCGGCACCCGCACATCGTATGATTTTCTTGCCAAAAAAATCTCCGAGTGCGCCCAAAAGCAACAGGTTGGCCCCGTATTGCAGGAAAACAATACATTGCATGACCAGCAGATTGATTTGAAGGGCAAGATAGATGTTTCAATCAGCTTCTTTGATTGGTATAAAAAGGAATCGTTCCTTACCAGAAACATAGGAAGCATTAAAGAAGACATCAGTTATCTCCTTGCCGTCGTGTCGAAGAGGGCCTCCGACCGCGGAAACCAGAAAGAGATCAATAAGATGATCAATAAGACAAAGGACATCGACAAGGAAATAGAAAAACTGAAGGGCAAGCTTGAAAATCTGGATAAAGATAAAAAATAGCAATTAAAATCCGGGATTGACGTATTAGAACAGGCGTTTTCATTAGAAAACGCCCGTTTCTTAGAGGCGCCATATTTCCACGATCCATAAAGGTCAGCGATGGATGAGCGAGACGGAGCCGGAACTGGGCCTGGGGACGGTTACCCGCGCCGACGGCCGTTATGTCGACATTGCCTTTACAACACGGGAGACGATCAGGAGATATTCAATCGCCGGGGCGCCGCTTAGGCGCATCGTGTTCAAGCCGGGCGACGCCATCCATGACAAAAGCGGCGCCAGGCTTACGGTGACTTCGGTGCATGATGACGCAATAACGGGGCTTGTCGCGTATACGTGCGGCGCCGCGACCGTACCGGAGGAAGCCCTGTCGGACACGGTGAACACCGCCACCCCGGTCCAGCGTCTTTTAAGCGGGATTATCGCCGGAACCGGGGATTTTGATCTTCGTTATGAGGCTCTGAGCTTCAAAGCGGAAATCCTTTGTTCCCCGGTACGCGGTTTCACGGGCGGACGGATCGATTTGCTGCCGCACCAGATGCATATCGCCGAAACAATCTCGTCCTGGAAAATCACAAGGGCATTATTGGCCGACGAAACCGGGTTGGGCAAGACCATCGAGGCGTGCCTGGTCCTTCACCGGCTCATGGTCACGGGAAGGGTCCGCCGCTGTTTGATCGTGGCGCCGGAACACCTTGTCCATCAATGGTTCGTGGAGCTTGTGCGCCGGTTTAATCGCGCGTTTACCATTTTTTCAAAGGAGAATTGCGGCCCGGAAGGCTCCGATGAAAACCCGTTTCTGCGCGAAATGACGGGCATCTGCGGCACTGACTTTTTGTCAAGCGATCCCGCGATCGGCGCGCTGGCCGCCGGGGCCTCGTGGGACCTCGTCATTGTCGATGAGGCGCACCATCTGCGGCGGGACGGGCCCGCTTTTGATGTCGTGAAGCGATTGTCCGAACATTCCCCCGGCCTTCTCCTGCTTACCGCCACGCCCGAACAGCTCGGCCGTGAGAGCCACTTCGCCCGGTTGCAATTGCTCGACCCTCACCGGTACGTGCGCTACGACGACTATGCACAAGAAGCTGAAACTTTGCAAAAAATCGACGGACTCGTGGAGGATGCGCTTAAGCACCGGCGCCAGGAACAAATCCCGGCCGAATTGGATTCGATCGAAATCGACGTCCCGCGCGGCCTTGTAAACTCCGCGCGGGAAAAAGCCGCCGGAGCCGCAAAAAAAACGCCGGAAACGACGAAGATGTCCCTTGAGCAGGTCATCGACTTTTACGGGACCGGCAGGATAATGTTCCGCAATACCCGTCAGTTCGTTTCGGGGTTTCCGCGACGCATCGTCCACCTCGTTTCTTTGCCGGGCGCGGAAGGGATCAAACGGCATGTGAGCGACGAAGGCACGGATGCGGATTCAATTCTGCCCGACGATCCACGGATTGCCTGGCTTGCGGGGCTGCTCAAAAAGAACGCGCGCGATAAAGTCCTTGTCATCTGCGCATCTAAAGACAAGGCCGCCGCGATTGCGGAAGCCGTTCCGCGGCTTTACGCGATAAAAACGGCGCTGTTCCACGAGGACATGACCATTCTCCAGCGCGACCGCGGCGCGGCCTGGTTTGCCGAAGAAAACGGCGCCCGCATGCTCGTGTGCAGTGAAATCGGGAGCGAGGGAAGGAACTTCCAATTCTGTCAATGTCTCGTGCTGTTCGACCTGCCCCTCAATCCGGAGCTTGTGGAACAGCGCATCGGACGGCTCGACAGGATCGGACAGCGACCGGTCATCCATCTGCATGTTCCTTATGTCCGGAACACTTCCCAGGAAACGCTCGCGCGCTGGTATCACGAGGGGCTTGATGTTTTCAACCGTAATGTTCCGGCCGCGGGGATGGTTTTCGAGGCTTTGCGCGACCGCCTGGCAAAAGCCGTAAACGGCGGCCCGCCTGAAGAACTGAACGCGCTGGTGGAAGACGCGCGGCATGCGCGTGACAATTTCATGGAACAATATCTTGAAGCGCGGGACCGTTTGTTCAGCATCGCCTCATTCCGGCCCCGCGGATCCCGGCGGTTGATCGATCAAATCCGGAGAGCTGATTCGGACAAAAAGACCGAATCCATGATGGACCGATTGTTCAAACATTACGGCATCGTCACCGAAGAAGCGGGGACTTTAAAACATGCGCTGGTGTCCGAGTATCTGACCGATAACGCGTTTCCCCTGCCGCGCGGTGAGCGGCCGGTTATAACGTATGACCGGCAAACAGCGCTCGCCCGCGAAGACGCGGAATTTCTTACCATTGACCATCCGATGATCATCGGGAGCCTTGATCTATTGCTTTCTTCGGACCACGGCACGACGTCGTTTGTCGTCTGGAACGATCCTGACGAGCCGGATATTTTGTTGGAATCAATTTATGTCATCGAATGCATTGCCCCGGCCCATTGTAACAGCGACCGGTTCCTGCCGCCGCTGCCCGTTCGCCTCGTCGTAAACCACGATGGAAAAGACGTCACTAAAATTTATTCACCCGAGGTGGTTCGATTGCACTGTAAAAACGGGCCGACGCCGCTTTTGAACACCCTGTTAAAAACAAAAAACACTGTCATGTCCCGCATGATCGAAACAAGCAAGGAATCCGCGCATGAAATGGCGCTGCCGGTTATCGACACGGCGCTAAAGGCCATGCGGATGCTGCTTGATAAGGAAATCGGACGCATGGTATTTTTACAAGAGCGAAACGGAGCGGCGGCCCGCGCCGAAATCGAGTGTCTTGTTAAAGAAAAAAACGATTTGGAAAAATATCTGGCTGCCTCGACAATCCGGCTCGACGCGGTCCGTTTGATCTTTCGAGGTCCTTTGGAAAAAATAAAGAAAGAATAAATAAGATGGGTTTAACAGCAGGAATCGTCGGACTGCCCAACGTCGGAAAATCGACGATTTTCAACGCGCTGTGCAACGGCAAGGCGCTCGTCGAAAATTATCCCTTTTGCACCATCGATCCCAATCACGGCATCATAGCCGTTCCCGACGACCGCCTTCCACGCATCACGGCTTTTTCCCCCACCCAGAAAGTCGTTCCCGCTTTTTTGGAACTGGTCGATATCGCCGGGCTCGTTAAAGGCGCTTCCAATGGCGAAGGCCTGGGCAACCAGTTTCTGGGGCATATCAAAGACGTTGACGCGGTCGTCCATGTCGTCCGGTGTTTTGAGGACAAAAATATCACGCATGTGGAAGGTTCCGCCGATCCGCTGCGTGATATTTCCATCATCGAAACCGAACTGATGCTGGCCGACAGCGACACGGTGGAGCGCGGCATCGACCGTCTTTCGAAGGCCGCCAAGTCGGGCGACAGGGAAATCAAGGAACGATTATTGGTTTTCGAAAAGGCCCTTGAAGCGCTTTCGCGCGCGATTCCAATCAGAAAACTCGGCCTGTCGACTTCGGAGATCAAAGAGCTTTCGGAACTGCATTTGCTGACGTCCAAGCCGGTTTTGTACGTGGCGAATATTGATGAAGCCCGCGTGCTCGACGACGGCCCGTTTGTCAAATCCGTAAAGGACTATGCCGCGGCCGAGAAATCCGGGTGCGTAAAAATATCCGGCAAGATAGAGGCCGAAATAGCTGATTTGCCCGAAGATCAGCGGCCTGAATTTCTAGCAACGATAGGGCTTTCTGAACCGGGCCTCAACATTCTGGCACGGGCGATTTACAAGCTTTTAGGCCTGGAAACCTTTTTTACTTCCGGGCCAAAAGAAAACAGGGCCTGGACAATTTCCAAAGGCACGACCGCCCCGCGGGCAGCGGGCTGCATCCACAGCGATTTTGAAAAGGGCTTCATCAAGGCGGATGTTTACCGATTGGAAGACCTCGAACGCTATAAAACCGAGGCGGCCATGCGCGCGGCGGGCAAAATCAGGTCCGAAGGAAAAGACTACGTGGTCATGGACGGGGACATAGTGTTCTTTAAGTTTAATGTATAAATGACAACCAAAATGACAACCTAATCGACAACCTCAGATCAGCGTCAATCCGCGGCGGTCCAATCACCCGAGAAAATCGCTAACGAGAAAGAAGTGCGCAAGGAAGCAATCATACCCTATGCATCCACCCGTGCCGGTCCTCGATTTCCCCGTATTGGATTTTTTGTATTTCAGTATACAATTTTGTCAACGTCGGCCCGGCCTGGTTTTCTTTGCCGAACGTATACAGCCTGCTTCCGTGCTGGATCGAATAGACCGGCGTGATGACCACGGCAGTCCCGCAGGCGCCGACCTCGGCGAAATCGGCAAGCTCGCTTATCGCGACTTTCCTTCGTTCGACCTTCATCCCGAAATCAGCGGCTATCACCTGCAAACTTTTATTGGTGACGCTGGGAAGTATCGACGTCGATTCGGGCGTGACGTACTTTCCGTCGCGGGTTATGGCCATGAAATTCGATGTCCCGAATTCGTCGATATACCTGTGTTCCGATGAGTCAAGATACAGGCAGATCGGATATCCCATGGCCTGGCCTTCGAGGTCTCCCATCATGCCCGCGGCGTAATTGCCGCCGGCCTTGACGTTGCCGACGCCCCGAGGGGCCGCCCGGTCGAATTTTTCCTGGACATAGGCCTTTACCGGAAAAAAACCGTTTTTATAGTACGGGCCCATGGGCGTCACAAGGAGAATGAAAACATATTCCTCCGACGGGTGGACGCCGATGTGCGGCGACGACCCGATGAGAAACGGCCGCAGATACAGCGACGCTCCGGTGCCGTAGGGCGGAACATAGTCCCGGTTTCGTTTGATGACCAGCTCCGCCGCCTCCAGAAAAAGCGAAAGGGGCGGAGGTTCCATGACCAGCCTTTTCGCGGTGTCGATGAGGCGCTGGGCGTTTTCTTCGGGGCGGAAAATGGCTATAGACCCGTCTTTACGGGCAAAAGCCTTCTGTCCCTCAAAACACGCCTGGCCGTAGTGCAGGCATGTCGCGGCGATATGCAGCGTGATGGAGGGTTCGGCGCGGATCTCAAGAGCGCCCCACGCGCCGTTTTTAAATTCCGACTTTACAAAACAATCCGTCTGCATATAGACAAAACCAAGGTTTTTCCAATCGATGTTTTTAAGCATACCGATGACCTCACTTGTTCGGTTTTTTTTCTTTGTGCTCTTCGTCTTTCATGAGTTTATATTTCAAACTGTCGATAAGCGCCAGCCAGGAGGCTTCGATTACGTTCGTGGAAACGCCGACGGTCCCCCATCGCTCATTGCCGTCGGACGATTCGATGAGCACGCGCACTTTAGCGGCGGTGCCTTCTTTACCTTCAAGCACGCGGACCTTGAAGTCTTCAAGTTTGACCGATAGCAGCGACGGATAAAACCGCGCAAGCGCCTTGCGCAGGGCGTTGTCAAGCGCGTTGACGGGGCCGTCGCCTTCGGCCGCCGTGTGTTCAAGCACGCCGTCGGCCTTGACCTTTATTGTCGCTTCGGAGAACACTTCGCCGTTTTCACGTTTTTCCTCGATTACCCTGAACCCCTTGAACTCAAAATCCTCCCGGAACAGGCCGAGCATTTCCTTGGCCAGCAGCTCGAACGAGCCTTCGGCGGCCTCGAACTGGTATCCCTGCGTTTCAAGCGCCTTGATCTTCGCGAGCAATTTCTTGACAATAGGGTCATGTTTGTCGATTTTCTTCTTAAGACCCGGAAGCCGCTCGCGGATCGTGCTCGATCCGGCCTGAATGGACACGACAAATCGCCGGGCATTGCCCACCTCGCCGGGATTCACATGCTCGTAGGATTTATTGATCTTAAGCACCGCGTCGGCGTGCATGCCGGCCTTATGCGAAAATGCGGCCTCGCCCACATACGGCTGCTGCGGATTGTGCGCGACATTTGCGATTTCGCTGATAAAAACGGATACGCTGGTGAGCGCCTCAAGCTGCCTGGCCGGCAACAATTGATATCCCCGTTTCAATTGGAGCGCGGGGATGATCGTGCAAAGGTTCGCGTTCCCGCACCGTTCGCCATATCCGTTCACCGTGCCCTGGACCTGGGTAGCGCCTTCCAAAATCCCGATGATTGAATTTGCTTCCGCGCAGCCCGAATCATTATGTATATGCACCCCGAGCGGTGATTGCAGATGTGTTTTTACATCCTTGAAAATCCTGGTAAACCTGTCAGGGAGCATCCCGCCGTTCGTATCACATAAAACGATACAATCGGCGCCCGCCTGCTGTGCCGCAAAGAGCGTTTTGAGCGCATAGTCCTTATTATACAGGTACCCGTCAAAAAAATGCTCGGCATCATAGACGACTTCGTCCATATGTCTTTTCAAATACGAAACGGACTCGGCGATCATGTCAAGGTTTTCCTGCTCGCTTGTTTTGATCACGTGCTTGACGTGAAGGTCCCAAGATTTCCCGAAAATCGTGGCAACGGGGGCCCCGGTTTTGACCAGGATTTGGAGAAAGTCGTCCCTGTAACAGGACACATTCGGCCTGCGCGTGGAACCGAATGCAGCGATTTTAGCGGCAAACCCCCTTTTATTCGCCTCCTTGTAAAATTCGATGTCGGTCGTATTGGTCGGGTTCGGCCATCCGCCTTCTATGTAATGAAACCCCAGGTCACTGAGCCTTTCGGCGATACGGAGCTTGTCGGACAGCGAGAGGCTTATTCCGAACGCCTGGTTGCCGTCACGCAAGGTCGTGTCGTAGATTAAAATGGATTTTTTATGTTTCATAGTGACACTATTCTTTTCTTATTAATTATTGGGCAGGCTTGGAACCCGCCCCTACTTTATTTGACCAATGATGCGATCAGATCGCCCGCGGCCGCGGTCCCCATTCCCATCTTGCCCGCCGACATGCTTTTAAATTTGCCCGATGCCAGCGCGCCGGTCACTGCTTTGTCAATAGCGAGGGCCGCCGCGCTTTCGCCAAGCGTTTCGAGCATCATGCCCCCCGCGCAAATGGCGGCCAGCGGGTTGATGACGTCGAGCCCCGTATATTTGGGCGCGCTGCCGCCGATGGGCTCGAACATCGAAACGCCCTCCGGGTTTATGTTGCCGCCCGCCGCGATGCCCATGCCTCCCTGTATCATCGCGCCGAGATCGGTAATGATGTCGCCGAAAAGGTTTTCGGTGACGATCACGTCGTAAAACTCCGGGCTTTTCACCATCCACATGGTGCATGCGTCAACATGGTTGTAGTCCTGCTTGATGTCGGGATATTCGGCGTCGCCAATTTCTCTGTGCGCCCGCACCCAGAGATCGCCGCAGTGGGTCAAAACGTTGCATTTATGGACGAGCGTCAGGGTCTTTTTCTTATTGCGTTTTCGGGTGTAGTCGTAGGCAAACCGGAGGCAGCGGTCCACGACGGGCCGTGAATACACCATGACCTGCGTGGCTATTTCTCCGGCCGTCCCCACCATGGCGGCCCCGCCCATGCCCGTATAAATTCCGCCCGAGTTTTCGCGCACCACGACGAAATCGATGTCGGCCGGGCCTTTGCCTTTAAGCGGCGTATCGACGTTCGGGTAAAGCTTGACAGGACGAAGATTGATATACTGGTCGAGCGCGAACCGAAGCCTGAGCAATATTCCCAGTTCAAGGATGCCCGGCTTTACATCAGGGTGTCCGATGGCGCCCAGATAAATCGCGTCGAACGTTTTCAGCTCTTCGATCGCCTTTTCGGGCAATGTCTCGCCGGTACGCTTGTAGCGCTCGCCGCCGAAATCGAAGTTTTCAAAATTAAGCTTAATGTCGTATTTCGCCCCGGTCGCGTTGAGGACTTTGACGCCTTCACGCAAAACCTCCGGCCCCGTTCCGTCGCCGGGCATGAGCGCTATGTTGTATGACTTCATAAGGCAAACCTCGCTATTTTTAATGGATTAATTCAAATGAGATACATATTAAAAAATCTTTTTCCATAGTAAAAATCATGGTCATTATTCTTTCTTAATGTCATTTTCAAGATTTTTAAGGAGCGAATCGATTTCGCCCAGGTCCTTTTCAAATTCGCTTTCCGTTTTTTTACTGTCGGCGGAAAGAGCGTCCGTTTCATTGCCGATCGAGTCGAGTAT